>NZ_LAQR01000003.1:0-215647 GCF_000968645.1 Salinivibrio sp. KP-1
CACGCGGCATGGCTGCATCAGGGTCTCCCCCATTGTGCAATATTCCCCACTGCTGCCTCCCGTAGGAGTCTGGGCCGTGTCTCAGTCCCAGTGTGGCTGATCATCCTCTCAAACCAGCTAAGGATCGTCGCCTTGGTAAGCCATTACCTTACCAACTAGCTAATCCTAACTGGGCCCATCCCAACGCGATAGCTTACATGCAGAGGCCACCTTTGGTCCGTAGACATTATGCGGTATTAGCCGTCGTTTCCAACGGTTATCCCCCTCGTCAGGGCAGGTTCCCAGCCGTTACTCACCCGTCCGCCGCTCGACGTCCAGTAAATCCACCGAAGCTTCAATACTGCCGTTTCCGCTCGACTTGCATGTGTTAGGCCTGCCGCCAGCGTTCAATCTGAGCCATGATCAAACTCTTCAATTTAAGTTTTTTTCGAAACCGAAGTTTCAGCTCAATGAATACTGATTACTGTTTCTCTCCGAAGAGAAAAACGAATTGACTGTGCCGAACAACTATTAAAGTTGTCGTTTGGTCACTCAGTTCATCGAATAAATCTTTTTGTCTATTCTCAACGAGTGCCCACACAGATTGCATAGGTCAAATTGTTAAAGAGCGTGTTGACTGAGTGGTTGGCATTTCGTGACTTGCGTCTCGTTGCCCCGTCAACAGGAAGCGCAGTATAGAGATCTCAGTTTTTCCCGCAACCCCTAAACATAAAAAAAATGCGCCTTGCTACTCGTTTGTTCACAAAACAAACAAACGTAGACAAAAGGCGCTTTTTTAGTCAGCAAGAACGGAAAGTGGCTGGTCTTCACCCGTTCTTATTTTCAATCACTCTTAGTGCGAATGCTGTTTTTCTTCCGCGCGTTCTTTAGCTCGGCAGTAACGTACAGAGCCCCACGCCATCAGCAGGAGTACAAAAGGTATCGCACCGGCTGTCCATTGTGCCCACGTATAATAGGCAAGTGTCTCTATGATGATGACATGGCCAAGGATCAATAAAGCCGCGCAGATTATCGCGACGACCATCATACTCAATTCTGATTTCATCCTTTTCCCCCTCAATGTTGTGTACGTGTTGAGTTTATCGAGGGAGACGCACGGTAGATTAGTACAGATAGTTCAGTATTCGGCTGTGACAGTTGAGTGCACAGATAAAGCTGAGATCGAGCTCGCAATCTGTGTGAGCCCCTCCAAGCTCTGACTATCATTGACCCCTTCGGCATTTTGCCTTCCCACAATCGAGACGTTCAGTCGAAAGCAGTGATTAAAGCGTCCGTCACTGGCAAATAGTGCACCCGGTGCGATTGTCACGCCATAAGGCCTGAGTGCTTGAAAGAGGTCGCGCGTATCGATGCCCTTATCGAGCATGATCCACAAAAAATAGCCGCCTGTAGGCTGACTCATCACCGTAGAGGGAGGTAAAAGTGCTTTTAGCCTTGTACGTATCACCTCATGGCGGGAAGACAATGTTTCGCGTAATCGCCGTAGGTGCGAGTCATACCCACCTTGCTTTAAATAATCGGCAATCGCCAATTGGTTAGGTGCGCCGACTGCCAAACTCGATACAGACTGGCGCTTCTCTATTTGCATCGCATAACAGCCTGCCGCTATCCAGCCAACCCGAAAACCCGGTGCGAGTTGTTTCGAAAACGAGCCACAGTGCAGCACACTACCCTGCGTATCGTAGGCTTTAAGCGGCATCGGCCTTGCCTCTGAGAAAAACAGCTCGCCATAGACATCATCCTCTATCAATGGCACTTGATACGCAGCGAGTATGCTGACCACATCTGGCCTGCGATGCGCTGGTATCGACGCGCCCGTGGGGTTATGGAAGTTGCTCATCAACCAACACGCACTGATCGAGTGGGACGCTAAGGCATGTTCCAGTGCATGGATATCGACCCCTGTTTCAGGATCAACCGCGACGGGAACGGCTTTAAGCTGTAAACGTTCGAGTGTCTGCAGCACCCCGTAGAACGCGGGGGCTTCAATAATCACCTTATCTCCTGGCTTCGTCACTGCCGCTAAAGACAGACTCAATGCCTCTATTGCCCCATTAGTAATAATGATTTCATCAATACTGACTTTAATTCCTTGGCGGAGATAACGCTGTGCAATCTGTCGACGTAGGCCGATATCGCCCGGCGGTAAAATCGTGAAGTGATCGGGATGAGAGGATTGACGCAGCACTCGCGCCATCGCGCGGCCAAGCGCTTGCATGGGAAATAACTGAGGATCAGGAAAAGCTGAACCAAATGGGTAGTACGCGCCTTTATGGCTAGCACTGATCACATCAAGCACATCCTGGTGGGTGTCGAGCCACTGAGATTGCGCTTGTGGTCGTGCCAATGCATCCACCGCGAGCTTGTTATAATGAGGCCGCACAAAAAAGCCAGAGCGCGGACGCGCCTCAACCCAACCATCGGCTTCTAATTGCTCATAAGCTCTCATTACCGTCATTGGGCTAACGTGTTGAAGCCGACTCATCTCCCTCACCGAAGGGATCCGATCACCGACTTGCCAAACACGCTGCTGAATTTGTGTTTCGATCCAGCTGGCAATGTCTCGATAACGCATTTGCACACTGCTACTCCCTGTTATTGCCCAGACGGCGATCATACCTTGGCAAGTAACAATTGGCGGGATGGAATGTAGCGGAGTGTGACCTGATCAGCGCTAATCCTTACCCACAACGAAAAAAGCCCCAGTCTTTTGACTGGGGCTTTTTTGGGATTTGGTGCCGAGAGAGGGACTTGAACCCTCACACCCGTTAAGGCGGCGGATTTTGAATCCGCTGCGTCTACCAATTCCGCCATCTCGGCAAGTGGGGGCAATTATACGTACCGACCTTTGGAGTGCAAGTAATAAAAATAAAAATCCGTTCGTTCGCACTATTTTTAACCAATTCAAGCCATTCAGCCACATTGGTGCTGAATTTGTCCCCAAAAGACATCGCAAAACCGAGGTATAAGCTTACTCACTGTCTGCCGGTCTATGCTAGGCTAGCACCGAATTGAGTACTGGGGTGTGAACAATCAAATGCAAACTTCTTCTATCGCTTGCCCAACCGCAGGCTTTTTCCGGCGTTTAGCCGCTTGGCTTTATGATCTCCTCGTCGTGGCGGCTTTGCTCATGCTCGCCGGAGGGGGAATGATGGCAATACTCGCCCTAGCACAAGTGCTAGGCATGTCGATTGCCCCTTACCAAGACATCAGTGATTTCTTAACCCATCACCCGATAGTCAATCCACTTTATACTGCGTATCTGGCCTGTGTCATCGGTGGTTTTTATGGCTACTTTTGGTGTAAAGCCGGACAAACGCTGGGCATGCGCGCGTGGCGGCTTAGGTTACAAAATACCGATGGCAGCAACATTCGTCCCACTCAAGCCATTATTCGTTTGGCCACTGCCTGCTTTGGCCTCGGGAATCTGGTTGTTCTTTTCGACATTAATAACCGTGCATTTCAAGACCACTTCGCCGAATGCGACATGATTGTGCTTCCCAAGTCCACTAAGAACAAAAAAGACTAATCACCTCTCTCGACTGGGCACCTGCTGCGTGCCCTCTCCTACCTATCGACTCACCGTTATAAATTGATATAAGACAATAAATGGGTTGATTTCTACCTATTCATCAATCCGTTATTTTTTAGGTTTTATTCATCACACGTAAAGCGACTGATTGACTAAATAATCAAAGCTCGCACATAAACTCATCGTTAACTCAGCTTTCAGCACCGTAGAGGAAGCGAGCCCAACATCATTTAATCAATAAAAACCCAAGCCACACAAAAAGAGAAAATAATAACTACGCATAAATAACAACACCACATTCAGTTTTATGGAGTTCACCTTTTTGGTGCTCCATTAACCACCTCTTCTTTTGTGAGATATCACTAAGAAGTGAAAAGGGAACCACTTTTACAATGAATGCAAAGCCATGTACCACGGCATAAAAATAATAAATAACGTGAAATTAACGGAATTACCTCAATACGTGTAGCGCACTATAGATGCTAATAAGAGGTATGAGGAGAAAGTATGAGTACTCACAGTGTTCCCGAAAAAAAAGGCTGGTTCTCGAACTTAAAGTTCCCGTCCGCCTATACCATTCTATTCATTCTTATCGCCGTCGTCGCCGCCCTGAGCTGGGTGGTGCCCGCCGGTCAGTATGAACGAGAGTATAATGAAGAGCTCGGTCGAGACGTTCCTATCTCAGGGACTTACGAACAGGTTGACAGTAACCCTCAAGGCATTGTCGATGTCCTGCTGGCTCCCATTGACGGTTTTTATAACCACCAAACGTATGAAGCGGCCGCCATTGATGTCTCGCTGTTCATTCTGATCATTGGTGGCTTTTTAGGGTTGGTCACCAAAACCGGTGCCATTGATGCGGGGATTGAACGCGTCACCAAGCGTCTAGAGGGACGCGAAGAGTGGATGATCCCCATTTTGATGGGCTTATTTGCCGCCGGGGGCACCATTTATGGCATGGCGGAAGAGTCCTTGCCTTTTTATACGCTACTTGTGCCTGTGATGATGGCTGCGCGCTTTGACCCTGTAGTCGCAGCGGCGACGGTACTGCTTGGGGCAGGGATAGGTACGTTAGGCTCAACCATCAACCCGTTCGCCACTGTGATTGCAGCCAATGCCGCAGGGATCCCTTTCACTGATGGTATCCTCCTGCGTCTTGCGATCTTAGTCATTGGCTGGCTTATTTGTGTTGTCTATGTCATGCGCTATGCGCGCAAAGTACAAGCCGATCAGAGCCAATCGATCGTTTATGACCAGTATGAAAGTAATAAAAAACACTTCCTGGGCGAGCACGACGACAACCAAAGCCTTGATTTTACGGCCACACGCAAAGTGATACTGACTATCTTTGCCGGCGCCTTTGCCGTGATGATATATGGTGTTTCATCTCTTGATTGGTGGATGGCAGAGATCTCAGCCGTCTTCCTGGGGGCTGCCATCATCATTGGCCTGATTGCACGCATGAGCGAAGAGGAAATCACCACCAGCTTCATTGATGGGGCGAGAGACCTACTCGGTGTGGCGCTAATCATCGGCATTGCCCGCGGGATCGTGGTGATTATGGATAAAGGCATGATTACCGACACCATCCTCAATAGTGCCGAGAGTTTAGTCAGTGGTTTGTCGTCTTTCGTCTTTATTAACGTGATGTATTGGCTGGAAGTGTTACTGTCATTCTTGGTGCCTTCTTCATCTGGCTTGGCAGTGCTCACCATGCCAATTATGGCGCCATTGGCCGACTTTGCGAACGTTGGGCGAGAATTGGTAGTAACGGCCTATCAATCGGCTTCGGGGCTCGTCAATCTCGTTACACCTACCTCCGGCGTGGTGATGGGTGGCTTGGCCATTGCCCGCGTGCCTTATGCGAAATGGATAAAATGGGTCGCGCCGTTGCTTGGCATTCTTACCATTATGATCATGGCCATGCTTAGCCTTGGCGTCATGTTATAACATCAGACATCAACTAAGCGTAGAGCGCATTGCTATCAAGCAGTGCGCTTTTTTATTTCTCTCACGTCCCCTGCTATAACAGCACACTTCCCTACCCCGTTCACACCTCTATTACATTATTAACACAAAGCGATTTAATACCGATCGTCATCACAAATAGAAACAAAAATCGCTCGGCATTTGTTAAATATAAATACCACTAAAGATAATCATTCATTTAATGCGCATAAGGTGAAATAAAAATAAAACATAAAAGGCATAAAAAATACACATGCCCTGCTAAAAACCTAGCACCATAAAAATAATATCGTTAAGCACGCAATAAAAGTGACTAAGTATTAAAAACCATTTTTTAATGCCGCCATAAATACCATTAACACAGAGTAAAAACCACGAAATAGAGGCAATGGTTTCAATGTGATCTAACTTCAAGTTCAACCGGCTCACGGCGTTAGAATAAATTTGTACCCAATAAAAAACCTGCACTTTTTATTTCCCTTCCGATAAAAAGCCAAGCAGAGATATACGGAGAAAGAAAGATGAACAACTTCTATGTCGGCTCTGAAATTGGTCAATTACGCACCGTGATGTTGCACCGCCCCGAGCGTGCTTTAACCCACCTCACCCCCTCGAACTGTCATGACTTACTTTTCGACGATGTTCTGTCAGTTGAACGTGCGGGTGAAGAGCATGACAAATTCGCTCAAACACTGCGCGATCAGGGCGTTGAGGTGCTATTGCTGCAAAACCTGCTTGCCGAGACGCTGGATGTACCCGAAGCCAAAGCCTGGCTAATGAACCTTAAGATCTCGGACTATACCTTTGGTCCGTCATTTGCGAACGATATTCGCTGCTATCTCAATGATCTCCCTCACCACGAGCTCGCATCAATGTTCTTAGGAGGGCTGGCGTACTCCGAGCTACCGATTACCACGACCTCCATGTTACAAGCGATGCATGCCCCATCGGACTTTATCATTGACCCCCTGCCTAACCACTTATTCACACGTGATACCTCGTGCTGGTTATATGGTGGTGTGTCGATTAACCCCATGGCCAAACCGGCGCGTAAGCGTGAAACAAACCACTTGCGTGCGATCTACAAATGGCATCCTCGCTTTGCGAACGGCGACTTTATTACCTACTTTGGTGCACAAAACATCGACTACGACAATGCCACCATTGAAGGAGGCGATGTCACTGTCCTAGGGAAAGGCGTGGTATTGATTGGCATGTCTGAACGCACCACGCCACAAGGGGTGGAAAACCTCGCGTCCAGCCTGTTCAAACATGGACAAGCCAAGCAAGTAATTGCCATGGAGCTGCCAAAACATCGCTCTTGCATGCACCTAGATACCGTGATGACCCATATGCGTGAAGATACTTTCTCGGTGTACCCCGAAGTGATTCGCAAAGACATCAAATGCTGGAGCCTGACCGGTGACCGTAGCGGCCATCTCAATGTACGCGAGGAAGATTACTTCCTCACCGCCATCGAAAAAGCCCTCGATGTCGGCCCACTGAACCTGATCACTACCGGCGGCGATAGCTTCGAAGCGGAACGTGAACAATGGAATGACGCCAACAATGTCTTGACCGTGCGCCCAGGTGTCGTCGTCGGCTACGAGCGTAACACTTATACCAATGAGAAATACGACAAAGCTGGGATCACTGTTCTATCCATTCCGGGTGATGAGCTGGGTCGCGGCCGCGGTGGCGCACGCTGCATGAGCTGCCCGATTCATCGTGATGGCATTTAATCCCCGAGCGGGCTGGGCACCTGGCTCAGCCCCCACCGACTGTAGAGAGTAAGACTATGAAAAAACCCACTGTCGTCGTGGCACTCGGAGGCAACGCCCTGCTTCGTCGAGGCGAACCTTTAGAAGCCGACATTCAACGTGCCAATATCGCCAAAGCGGCCAGAACCATTGCGGCTATCGGCGAACAATACAACGTGGTGCTCGTCCACGGTAATGGCCCTCAAGTTGGTTTACTGGCCCTGCAGGGGCTCGAATACAAATCCGTGACACCTTATCCTTTGGACGTGCTAGGTTCAGAAACCCAAGGCATGATTGGCTATATGCTGATGCAAGAGTTGCATAACTTAGCGCCAGACCAACACGTGTCTTGCATGCTGACCCAGATGACGGTCGATCCTAACGATCCTGCGTTTGCGAATCCCACCAAGCCAATAGGCCCGGTATATGACCAACAAGAGGCCGCCCAATTGGCCGAAAAGTATGGCTGGGATATTAAACCGGACGGCCAATATTATCGCCGTGTTGTGCCCAGCCCACAACCTACTGGGATTGTCGAAGACGACGCTATCGCGAGCCTCATCGACCAAGGGCACCTAGTGATTTGTACGGGAGGGGGCGGTATCCCTGTGATCCAAGAAGGGACCCAGCTAAAAGGCATCGAGGCTGTCATTGATAAAGATATGTCTGCCGCCTTCCTCGCCCGTCAAATCAATGCCGATGCGCTGCTTATTTTGACCGATGCCGAAGCGGTTTACCTCGATTATGGTGAGCCAAGTCAACGCGCACTTGCCGACACAACGCCCGATGATCTCAGCCAATATACCTTCGATGCTGGCTCTATGGGGCCAAAAATCGATGCCTCCTGCGAGTTTATTCGCCATGGCGGCAAGCTAGTAGGTATTGGCGCCCTCGAAGATGGCCTTGCTATCTTGGCAGGCCAAGCTGGCACACGTATTCGTCCACACTCAGTCAATAACAACAATATTTCTCACGGCCAGCCTACCCCTGCACAGGCCTGAGACCAATAACAAAGAGGATTGCCCACTATGGCTTTTAATCTACGCAACCGTAACTTCCTAAAATTACTGGACTTCACTCCTCGTGAGATCCAACACTTTATCGATATGGCCATTGAGCTGAAAAAAGCGAAATACAATGGCTACGAAACGCCCCGTCTAAAAGGCAAAAATATCGCCCTTATCTTTGAAAAAGCGTCAACACGCACCCGCTGTGCCTTTGAAACCGCTGTTTTTGATCAAGGCGGCCAAGTGAGCTACATCGGCCCAACGGGGTCACAAATTGGCCATAAGGAGTCGATGAAGGACACCGCACGCGTATTGGGTCGGATGTATGACGGCATTGAATACCGCGGCTTTGGCCAAGACATTGTGGAAGAGCTGGGTGAGTTCGCAGGGGTACCTGTCTGGAATGGATTAACCACAGAGTTCCACCCCACCCAAATTTTAGCGGACTTGATGACCATGCTCGAGCATGGACGCGGCAAGCAACTGCACGAAATGCGCTTTGCTTACTTAGGCGATGCCCGAAACAACATGGGGAACTCTCTGATGGTGGGTGCCGCTAAAATGGGGATGGACATCCGCTTAGTGGCTCCGAAAGCATTCTGGCCAGAAGAAGAGCTAGTCGCACAGTGTCGTGCTATCGCCGAAAAAACCGGCGCACGCATTACGCTGACCGAAGAGGTACAAGAAGGCGTGAAAGATTGTGACTTCTTGTATACCGACGTCTGGGTGTCGATGGGTGAGTCTAAAGAAGCGTGGGATGAACGCGTTGCGCTCATGAAGCCCTATCAAGTCAATATGGATGTCGTGAAAGCCACTGGCAACCCGCACGTGAAATTCATGCACTGTCTTCCTGCCTTCCACAATAACGAAACCACAGTGGGGGCAGAAATCGAAGAAAAGTATGGGTTAAAAGGCCTAGAAGTCACAGAAGATGTGTTTGAGTCAGACTGCTCAATTGTGTTTGATGAAGCAGAAAACCGTCTCCACACCATCAAAGCGGTGATGGTCGCCACCCTTGGCGATTAATGCCACCTGAGCGAGGGCGCCGAGTGGCGCCCTACTTCTCAATATTGACACCACCCAGTGACACCCATCAAAGTTTCATTTAAAAGCAACTGATAGCATATGCGATTGAATCACGCATTATTAGCTTTATGCGCTGATATTGACGTGAAATGCCGTTTATTATAAGGGGTTGCCCGTGGTTAATGATGCAATTCTATCGGTAGAAACGACCACTCCGGAGGACGATATCCTCTCTGCGTGTCGACACCTGCTGCAAACGCAAAGCTTTACCACCCAAGATGCCGTTCGCCAGCAATTGGTTCAACTCGGCTATCTTGATGTCAGCCAGTCGACCGTTTCACGCCTATTATCCAAGCTCGGGGTCGCCAAAGTACCCAATGCGCATGGACAAAAAGTCTACGCACTCAGCGGAGATATGGAGCCTGTCTACGCGGTGTCTTCTGTCGGCTCACAAATCGATGACATCACCTGTAGCCAAGCCATGGTGGTAGTGAAAACCCACCCAGGCGGCGCCCAGTTGATCGCTCGCTTACTCGACTTGCACCGACATCCTTTGATCTTAGGAACGGTAGGCGGGAACGATACTGTCCTGGTCGCACCACGCCAGCTCAATGAGCTTGCCGCCTGCGAGCAAGTGGTTCGAGACCGCCTTGCCCCTGAGTAAACGGCTTTACGTGGCAAGCTAACCGTTGCAGACTATAGGTGTCGCTTTTTATAACAAAGGAACAGACAATGACCCAAGTACTGCAAACCGAGCAGGCGCCAGAAGCTATCGGTCCGTATTCGCAAGGCGTTGACCTTGGCAACATGGTGCTGACCTCAGGCCAAATTCCCGTCAACCCAGTGACTGGCCAGATCTCTCCTGAAATCACCGCACAAACACGTCAGTCTCTCGACAACGTCAAAGCGGTGGTAGAAGCTGCTGGGCTTAAAGTGAATGATATTGTTAAGCTCACCGTGTTTGTCAAAAACATGGAAGACTTTGCGGATGTCAACAAAGTGTATGGTGCGTTCTTTGATGAACACGGTGTGGAAAACTACCCTGCTCGTTCATGCGTTGAGGTCGCACGCCTGCCCAAAGACGTTGATATCGAAATTGAAGCGATTGCGGTGCGCCAAGCCTAATTGGTAAGCGACGGCAACGAAAAGCTATTTCAGCGAAAAGCTAATTCCAGCGAAGAGCTACTTCCTGCGAAAAGCTAATGCAAAAGCGGCGCCTCCAGGCGCCGCTTTTTTGTGTCGTGATGGCATAGCGCACACTTATCAACCGCGCGCCATCACATCGATACGTGATAAAACGTCAGCAAACCAAGCGGTGAAGCGCTCGGGGGCGTCCATCATCGCCTGCTTGACTTCATCTTCAGACCACCAGCGACAGTCTGCTACCTCATCCGGGTTAGGGATCATGTCGACATGGTTGACTTCACAGGCGATGACTTGATCCAATTCATGCTCTATCAACCCGTTATCCAACTCGGCACGGTATTCAAACCAAGGTCCCATGGTAAAATCAAGCGGGCGCGCTACCCCTAACTCTTCATACAGGCGCCGTTTTGCCGCCGCCGCAACCGGCTCATCTTGTTTGGGGTGCGAGCAGCATGTATTGGTCCACAATCCACCACTATGATACTTATCGAACGCGCGACGCTGTAGCAAGTACTCACGCTCACCCTGCTCATTGCAACGAAACAACATCACTGAGAAGGCCATGTGCAGCCATCCTTGCTGATGAGCCTCCAACTTTTCAGCGATCCCTTGAGGTTCACCGCTCGGTGAGACCAAAACCACATGGTGGCGCTGGGTTGAAGTCATAAACCTATCCTCAATTAGCGAACGCCTTGGTTGCGCTCCGCCACTTCTGCATCAAGTTGTTCGAGCTTGCTTTTCATCACCTGGTGGCAATGCTTCGCGAGGTCACGGACATTGTCTTTATCGTAGCCCGTTGACGAAATTGGCGCCATCACTTCAACAATCACATGGCCGTTGTTCCAGCGGTTCGCTTTTAGGTGATGCGTCGAGCTACATACTATGGGAATCAAGGGGACGTTCGCACCGATCGCCGCATGAAATGCGCCGGTTTTAAAGGGCAATAGTCCGCGCCCGCGTGAACGTGTTCCTTCGGGAAATAACCATACGCTCAATTGTTTGGCTCGGATTTTCTCTGTGACCTGCGCAATGGTTCCCATGGCTTTACTGCGATTGGCACGATCAATCAATACATTGCCCGTGAGCCAATAGAGCTGACCAAAAATGGGGATCCATAACAGGCTTTTCTTACCCACGGTGACCGCGCCAGGCATCAACGCATTCGATAAGGTTACCATATCCCAATTGCTTTGGTGGTTGGCGATACACACGCTAGCGCCAGGCTCACGAGGTGCCCCTTCTGCGAAGCGCAGTTCAAGGCTAATCCCGAACAAACCAGAGAGGCGTCCAAACCACTTACTGATATGGTAGCAATTACGAGGGTTGCGAGGGCTTAACAAGCAATACAAACCTCCAAAAACAAACAGCAAAACAGCGACAATCAATAAAGCCAGCAGTCGCACGACAAAAATCATTTCTCTCTCCAAAGAGCAGGCGTGAAAGGCGAGTCAGTATACCGATTCAGCGCAAAAATGCACCCACACCGCCCCTGAGTTCAGGGGCGGTAGCAACTTAGCGTTCGGGCAGGATTTCGATTTGATCGACGCGCTGGAGACCACGCGGCAGCATACTGCCTCGTCGACCTCGCTCGCCACGATAATGAGTGAGATCATCCGGTTTTAAGGTCAGTTTGCGCTTCCCAGCGTGCAAGGTCACCCCGGCATTGGCTGGCACCACATACAGTTGGCTTAACACCTCTTCACGTGACTTGGCGCGTGCGCCAG
Organism: Salinivibrio sp. KP-1; assembly: GCF_000968645.1. Classification (NCBI taxonomy): domain Bacteria; kingdom Pseudomonadati; phylum Pseudomonadota; class Gammaproteobacteria; order Vibrionales; family Vibrionaceae; genus Salinivibrio; species Salinivibrio sp. KP-1. Next base: position 12,164 of record NZ_LAQR01000003.1, read on the forward strand.
GAATATTAATGATCTTATTCCCTTTCCCTTTACTCAGTTGCGGAAGCTCATGGACCGGGAACACCAACATGCGGCCTTCATTGGAAATCGCGACAATCAAATCGCTTTCCAAATCACCCACCTGGCGCGGTGGCATCACTTCGGCTTGATCTGGAACCGTCAATAAGGCTTTACCGCTGCGGTTTTTGGAGAGCATATCCGCTTGCTTGCACACAAAACCATAACCGGCGTCCGAGGCCACCAAGGTGAGCTGCCCCTCATCCGCCATTAATACATGACGAATAGACGAGCCTGGGGTGATATTAATTCGCCCGGTAATCGGCTCACCTTGGCTGCGCGCGGATGGCAAGGTGTGCGACTCTATTGCATAGCTGCGACCATCAGACCCCAGGAAAACCGCGGGTTGGTTACTTTTGCCCGGTGCCGCGTCGAGGAACTTGTCGCCTGCTTTGTAATTAAGGCCAGTGGCATCCACATCATGCCCTTTGGCATGGCGGATCCACCCTTTATCTGAGAGCACCACAGTGATGGGTTCGCTGGGGACCAAATCACGCTCAGTTAACGCTTTGGCCTCCGCTCGCTCAACCAGCGGGGAACGGCGGTCGTCCCCGTATTTTTCCGCATCCGCGAGGATTTCTTTTTTGATTAAGGTATTCAAGCGACGATCTGAGCCAAGCAGTTTCTCGAGCTTATCGCGCTCTTGGCTCAATTCATCTTGCTCACCACGGATCTTGATTTCCTCAAGCTTGGCTAACTGGCGTAATTTGATCTCAAGGATCGCTTCTGCCTGTTTCTCGCTCAAACCAAAACGTGCAATCAGCTCGGCTTTTGGCTCATCCTCACTGCGGATGATCTCAATCACCTCGTCAATGTTTAGGTAAGCGGCCAGTAAGCCTTCTAGAATATGCAGGCGGGCGAGGACTTTTTCTAACCGGTGCTCAAGGCGGCGTCTCACCGTCTGGCGGCGGAACGTTAACCACTCAGATAAAATGCCATGTAACCCCTTAACTTGTGGGCGTCCATCAAGGCCAATCATATTAAGGTTAACGCGGTAGTTCTTCTCTAGATCGGTCGAGGCGAACAAGTGATCCATCAGTTGATCACAATCGACACGGTTAGAGCGCGGCACAATCACAATCCGGGTGGGGTTTTCATGATCCGACTCATCACGGAGATCGTCTACCATCGGCAGCTTTTTCGCCCGCATTTGATTGGCGATTTGCTCTAGCAGCTTAGCGCCCGATACTTGATGAGGCAGCGCAGTAATCACAATTTCATTGCTTTCTTTATGCCAAAGCGCGCGCATTTTGATAGAGCCCCGTCCGCTAGCATAGAGCTTTTTCAAATCTGACTTCGGCGTGATCACTTCCGCTTCGGTAGGGTAGTCAGGTCCCTGTACATGCTCCAGTACACCGTCTAAGTCCAAGCTCGGCTTATCGATCATTGCGGCCAAGGCGTTGGCAAGCTCACGCGCATTGTGTGGCGGAATATCCGTTGCCATCCCTACCGCAATACCGGTGATCCCATTGAGGAGAATATGCGGTAAGCGTGCCGGCAGGGTTTTAGGCTCTTTCATGGTGCCATCAAAATTAGGCCCCCATTCAACCGTCCCTTGCCCGAGTTCTTGCAGCAACACTTCAGAGAAACGCGATAAGCGTGATTCCGTGTAACGCATCGCCGCAAACGATTTAGGATCGTCAGGCGCGCCCCAGTTACCCTGACCATCCACCAGCGGATAACGATAGGAAAACGGCTGAGCCATCAATACCATGGCCTCGTAACACGCCGAGTCGCCATGAGGATGGTATTTACCCAGTACATCCCCGACAGTACGCGCCGATTTTTTATATTTTGCCGTGGCGGATAGCCCCAGCTCTGACATCGCGTAAATGATCCGGCGCTGCACTGGCTTTAAGCCATCGCCGATAAACGGCAGTGCGCGATCCATGATGACGTACATCGAGTAATTGAGGTATGCGTCCTCAGTGAACTGGCGCAGAGCAAGTTGCTCTACCCCATCATAAGTCACCTCTGTCATGCGAATAAGATCCCGTTATAGTGATTTAGATATCGATAAGCTCGGCCATATCGCCTTTTTGCTGCAGCCAATGGCGGCGATCCTCTGCCCGTTTTTTACCCAGCAGCATATCCATCAGTTGCTGCGTCTGCTCATCATCATCAATAGTGAGCTGAACCAGGCGACGAGTATTGGGATCCATGGTGGTTTCACGCAGCTGTAACGGGTTCATTTCCCCCAAACCTTTAAAGCGTTGCACATTGATTTTGCCGCGTTTATTGCTCAAACGCTCAAGGATCCCTGCTTTTTCATCTTCATCCAAGGCATAAAAGACCTCCTTGCCACAATCGATGCGGTAAAGCGGCGGCATTGCCACATACACATGACCAGCCTGAACCAAGGCTCTAAAGTGTTGCATAAAGAGTGCACATAGCAAGGTCGCAATATGTAAGCCATCGGAGTCCGCATCAGCGAGGATGCAGATTTTATCGTAACGAAGATTCCCCAAGTCCCCAGAATCAGGGTCAATACCCAACGCCACAGAGATATCATGTACTTCTTGGGAGGCCAATACTTGGTCTGCGGAGACTTCCCATGTATTGAGGATCTTGCCTCGAAGCGGCATCACCGCTTGAAATTCGCGATCCCGAGCCTGCTTAGCTGAGCCACCCGCTGAGTCCCCCTCGACCAAAAATAGCTCGGTACGACTTGAATCTTGCATCGCACAGTCAGTCAGTTTGCCAGGCAGTGCTGGGCCTGATGCCACTTTCTTACGCACCACCTTCTTCGCGGCACGCATGCGGCGATGCGCACTGGCAATACACACTTCCGCCAAACGCTCAGCAAGGTGTGGGCGCTCGTTCAGCCACAGGCTAAAGGCATCTTTGACCACCCCAGACACAAACGCCGCACATTGGCGAGAGGACAAGCGCTCTTTGGTTTGCCCCGCAAACTGTGGGTCTTGAATCTTAACCGACAGCACGTACGCACAGCGCTCCCAAATATCATCGGCGGTCAGCTTTACGCCGCGAGGGAGAAGGTTACGGAACTCACAGAATTCGCGCATCGCTTCCAGCATCCCTTGGCGCAAGCCATTTACATGCGTGCCACCTTGTGCCGTTGGGATCAGGTTGACATAGCTTTCTGTCGTTAGCTCGCCCCCTTCTGGCAACCAAATAACCGCCCAATCCGCGGCTTCGGTCTGGCCACTGAATTCGCCGATAAAAGGTGTTTCCGGCAAAACTTCATAGCCTTTGACACTGTCAGCGAGGTAGTCTTTCAACCCATCCTGGTAACACCAGGATGTGGTCTCATCGCTGTTTTTATCAGTGAGATTGACCGTCAGTCCCGGGCACAGCACTGCCTTGGCTTTTAAGATGGTTTTAAGACGGGCCAATGAAAACTTGTCAGAATCAAAAAATTGGCCATCTGGCCAAAAGTGAACGCGCGTGCCACGGTTGCGACGACCACAAGTGCCCGTCACGGTTAAATCTTGTACTTTGTCGCCGTTTTCAAAGGCAATATCATACACTTGACCATCGCGCTTAACGGTAATTTCTACCCGATGAGACAGCGCATTCACTACGGAGATACCCACCCCGTGTAAACCACCGCTAAATTGGTAGCTTTTGTTGGAGAACTTACCGCCCGCATGCAGTTTGCATAGAATCAGCTCAACCCCAGAGACGCCCTCTTCGGGGTGAATATCAACCGGCATACCACGACCATCATCAATCACTTCCAGTGATTGGTCGGCATGGAGAATCACATCAATCTTGCTGGCATGGCCGGCTAACGCTTCATCGACACTGTTATCGATGACTTCCTGCCCAAGATGGTTAGGGCGACTGGTATCTGTGTACATACCGGGGCGTCGGCGCACGGGCTCGAGCCCATTGAGGACTTCTATCGATCCTGCGTTATAGTTTTGTTCTGTCATAATCGATTGGCTTAATAAATGTGATGACATGGTCAGCAAGGGGGATCCGCTTGTCAAGCGCGGCGCCAGATTGCCACAAGTTTCTGTGAGCTGCTATCCGTCTGTTGTGACGTAGCGGCTAAGATAGCACGAGCTTGCGTCTGTGTGCCTCTGTTTCAATGCCTCTAGCCTGATGGCGCGCTAGATACCAAGAAATTGGAGAATATCCCCACAGTAACGTTCAAAGCCGACAAAGCTATGATCGCCTCCCGGCTCAACCGTTTGTTGACTGGCACTGAATTTTGCCACTGCTTGGCGATAGTCCAGCACTTCATCACCTTCCTGTTGCAATAACCAAAATTGCTCAGGATGAGATAAGACCGGCACATCAATCTCACGCAAGGCGTTGATATCGGCAGCCTCGAGGGTGTAGCGTTCTTGGGTGTAAGGATTAACCTGTTCCCCAACATAATCTTGCAAGAGTTCGTAAGGGCGAACCGCGGGGTTAACCAGTACAGCGGGCAGTTGATAACGCTCACTCAGCCAGGTGGCTAAAAAGCCTCCTAACGAACTTCCCACCAAACCCAACTGATGGGTTTCGCTAAAGCGCGTGATCAGTTCATTGAGTAACTGCACGGTTGGCTCTGGATTACTGGGCAGTTGTGGCACCAACACCTCAATATCAGGACGATGCTGGGCGCAATAGTCTTGCATCTGTCTCGCCTTTAACGATTGCGGCGAGCTGTTGAAGCCATGAAGATAAAGCAACGCTGATGGCATGATTAATATCCGCTGGAGTCGAAGTCTGGCCGAAAGTGCTGACCGGTTACACGCGCCACTTGCGTTTCTACGCGCCCGTCGGCATACAGCTCAAGCCAGCGCCAACCTGGATTTTGGTTATCGAGCGCAAAGTCGTGTGAGTCTGGCATAAACTGGATACAGGTGGAGGGCGCCGCCATCACACGCGCACCTTGATAACGCACATCCAAGGCCTGATGAATATGCCCACACACCACAATTTTCGCTTGAGGATGACGCGCCATCACTTGCCAGAATGCCTCTCGGTTAGCCAATTTATGCTGATCCAACCAAGTGCTTCCTGCATCCAACGGATGGTGGTGCAGCAACACCAACGCATGGCGCTCAGGATGCGCGCTTAAGTGTGTATCCAAAAGGTTCAGTTGCGCTTGTGATAATTCGCCGTGCGGTACACCAGCCACCTGACTGTCGAGCAGCACCATTTGCCAATGCTCCCCCAACAGGACTTGCGGGCAAGAGCGAAGAGTATTTGACTGTAATACCGCGCTCATTTCTGGCTGATAATCATGATTACCCGGTAGCCAAAAGCAAGGCTGTGACCACCGGGCGATACCGTCGACAAAACGGCGATACGATAAAGCGGAGTGATCTTGAGACAGATCCCCCGTGGCAATAATGGCGTCGAAAGTCGGGTCTGTGGCACTGATGGCATCCAGCACCGCATGGTAGCTGCGAAGCGTATTAATACCCAGCAAGCTACCCTGCTCACTCGCGAACAGGTGTGTGTCGGTGATTTGCAAAAGACGAATACAATCGCCGTCGGCGTTATCTATCTGGCAAGACTGCAACGTTGAAAATACCTTTGCTGGTTTAGTTTAACGATGATTTATACATAGGATCAGACGCCACCACGCCACGGCGTAGGCAGTGGCCAAGCCAATCCGATAAAAATGCATTAACCTGATGTTTTTCGTCGCGCTGATGCATGCGCGGATTCGGGTAATCATAACGTGGTTTTAAGCGTGAAATCTGCTGCGTGGTACACACTTCCGCGACCCGTGCATCGTGATACAAGCGCACTGTCAGGTTAGCACGTAAGTAATCCGGCGCGGCGCCTGGGCTCAACTGAGCAATATCCAGTAAGGTGGTGTAGCGAGTTGACTCACGCACGACCAAGGCATATTCCTGCCCTTGAATATCGTATCGACACACCTGTCCCACCTCGTCACGCTTGGGCATCAAACGGACAAGTTTGGCGTAGTTGGTTTCATACAAGCGCATCATCGCTGGTAAGTCGACACGATATTCTGTTTTCACACACACCTACTGTCTATTTACTGTTTTGTTCATTATAGCTTTGACGCAAGCGACTGGCATTGAGTTCCAACCATTGCAACGCAATGATTGAGGCGGCGTTTTCAATCTCACCATCAACCACCTTTTGATAGGCGTGTTGGCGAGATAATCGATGCACCAAAATGTCTTCATTTTCACTGTCGAGGCCGTGCACGCCTTCCGCTTCCGAGGCATCAACAATTGCGACAAACACATCCAACTGTTCAGAACAGCCACCAGAGCTGGATAAATAACGGGTAACACGCTCCATTTGATGCAGTAATAGCCCCGCTTCTTCCCGCGCTTCACGGTGGGCAACCTGCTCGGGGGATTGGTCTTTGTCTATCATCCCAGCCACAATTTCGAGTTGCCATGGTGTCGCGCCTGCTGCCATCGCCCCCACGCGGATTTGCTCAAGCATCACCACTTCATCACGTACGGGATCATAGGGCAAAACAGCCACCGCATGGCCACGTTCAAACAACTCCCGCACCACAGAGCCACTCCAGCCGCCTTCAAACAAGCGATGACGAAACTGATAACGCTGAATGGAAAAGAAACCTTGATAAAGCGAAGAAATATCCTCGATCACAATATCGTCGCGATCGAATTGTCCAGGCGGATAGTCTGACATGCGGGCTCCTTTTCCTCGATGACACGAGCTGACGAATTGAAATGCTGAGTCACGCCTATACCCACTGGCCTGTGCCGAGCGGCAACGCGCGTCTTTCTAGCAAACCATAAACTTAACTTTTTTGATAAAAGTTACAACTATTTTTCAGTCCCATTTGCAAATTGGATAGTTTACACTCAATGTCCTAACAAATTGTCAGTTTCACGCAAGCATAATTGCGGTAAGCTAGTGACCGTCTATTTATCTAATCGCACAGATTCAGGGATTCCATCTATGAAAAAATTGCTCCCTTTGGCGTTAAGCTTGGCACTCGGCAGCGTAAGCAGTGCAGCCCTTGCCGATGATCTCGCCCAAATTTATCAACAAGCGAAGCAAAGCGATCCCACTCTTAATCAAGCAGCCGCCGAGCGCGACGCAGCGTTTTCTGCTGTGGATGCCACTCGTGGCACCTTGCTACCGCAAATAGCCTTAAATGCGGGATACGCCATTACCCGCAATGACAGCGACGATCAGCGTGACGTCAACACCACCAGCGCCGATATCAGCTTAAGCCAACAGATTTTCAAACGTGATAGCTGGGTCAACCTGGATATCAGTGAAATGCAGGCGCGCCAGCTAGATGCGACCTATGCGGCGCAGCAGCAAGGATTAATGCTGCGTGTGGCACAAGCCTATTTTGACGTCTTGCGCGCCATGGACAAGCTTGAGTTTATTCAGGCAGAAAAAGCGGCCGTGGGCCGTCAGCTTGAGCAAACCAAGCAACGTTTTGAAGTGGGCCTTTCGGCGATTACCGACGTGCATGACGCCCAAGCGCAATACGATGCCGTACTGGCCGATGAAATTTTGGCCGAAAACGCGCTCACCAACAGCTATGAGGGCTTGCGTGAGATCACCGGCCAAGCCCCACATGACTTGCGCGTGCTCGACACTGACCGCTTTAGTGCCAGTAACCCGCAGCAGCAACCGGCAGCACTGGTCAAAGTCGCCGAAGAGAAAAACCTTGAGTTGCTCGCCAACCGCATTGCCCGTGATACCGCCAAAGAGCAGATTAAGCTGGCCAAAACCGGTCACCTGCCCACGCTGACCTTCAGCGCACAATACGGGATGACGGATAACGATAATCAGCATACTCCCGGCTCGGTTGATTACAACGAAGGCACTGCCAGCCTCGATTTTAGCTTGCCACTGTTCACCGGCGGCAGCACCTCGGCCAATGTGGAAAAGGCGCAGCATGAGTATGTGGCCGCGTCACAAAGTCTTGAAGCCAAATACCGCAGCACGGTAAAAGATGTGCGCGCTTTCTATAACGACATCAATGCCTCAATTGGTGCGCTGCGTGCCTATGAGCAAACCGTGGTCTCTGCACGCTCAGCGCTAGAAGCCACTGAAGCAGGTTTTGAAGTGGGTACTCGTACCATTGTCGATGTGTTGGATGCTACGCGTCGCCTTTACGATGCCAACCGCAACCTCTCCAATGCGCGCTACGACTATATTCTAAGCCGTTTACGTTTACACCAAGCCATGGGCACCTTGTCTGAGCAAGACTTGCTCGATATTAACCAAGGGCTGGTTAAGCAAGAGTGATTCACGCTTGAGGCTTTAGTATGCAAAAAGGTGCCGACGGGCACCTTTTTTATTGTCATGAGTTGAAAGGGCAAGGCGCTATTGACCACGCCGAATCGACTCAATGATTTCTGTGGTAGAGCAGCCATCTTCAAAATTAAGCACTTTGACCTCTCCCCCGTTGGCGAGCACCGCCTCGGCACCAGCAATCTCGTTAACCTGATAATCACCGCCTTTAACGAGCAAATCGGGCAAGACTTCGCCAATCAGGCGCGCAGGCGTTTCTTCGCCAAAAGGAACCACCCAATCGACCGCGCCCAGCCCTGCCAGCACCGCCATCCGTCGATCGGTTGGATTGACCGGACGGCCGGGCCCTTTCAGCGCTTGGACTGATGCATCCGTGTTGACGGCAACAATAAGTCGATCGCCCAGTTTGGCTGCTTCATTGAGGTACGCCACATGGCCTGCGTGCAAAATATCAAAGCAGCCATTGGTCATCACCACTTTCTCACCTCGCCCTTGAGCGACGTGCACCGCATCAATCAACTGCGCTTCGGTTGTTACGCCAAAACCAGACTCGTGCGAGCCGTGTACCGCTTCGGTCAGCTCGATAGTAGAGAGGGTTGAGGTACCCAACTTACCCACTACCACGCCGGCCGCAGCGTTAGCCAGCGCACAGGCTTGCTCTATCGGTTTGCCCGCGGCCAATGATGCCGCCAATACCGATATCACGGTATCCCCCGCCCCTGTGACGTCGTACACTTCTTTGGCAAGCGTTGGCAAGTTCAGCGGCGCGGCATCAGGGCGCAGCAATGTCATCCCATGTTCACTGCGGGTGACCAGCAACGCACCAAGCTCGTATTGCTTGATCAACGCCAGGCCTTTTTCTTCCAAGCTTTGATCGTCCGTCACTGTGCCTGCCACCGCTTCAAACTCTGCCATATTTGGCGTCAGTAAGCTCGCCCCTCGATATCGCTCAAAATCCGTGCCTTTAGGGTCAACCAAGGTGGTGACACCCGCTTGTTTGGCGGCCTGAATCAATGTTTGCACCTCGGCTAATGCTCCTTTGGCATAGTCCGATAAGATCATCGCCTGCGCCTTAGGCAGTGCCGCCTCGACTTTAGCCAGCATGGGTGCCACATCCACACCCGCAAAACCCTCTTCAAAATCCAGACGAATCAACTGCTGGTTACGGCTCATTACCCGAAGCTTAGTAATAGTGGGATGCGAGTCTAGCGCCACAAAATCACAGTTAACATTTAGCGAGTCGAGGGTTTGTGTGAGCGCATCAGCCTGTTCATCCTTCCCGGTCAGACCAATCAGCTGGGTATGCCCACCTAAGGCTGCGATATTCATCGCCACGTTCGCGGCGCCACCTGGGCGCTCTTCCGTTTGATTGATCTTCACTACAGGCACGGGCGCTTCTGGAGAAATGCGTCCCGTCGGTCCATACCAATAGCGATCGAGCATCACATCGCCGACGACCAGAACATTGGCTTGGCTATAATCAGGAAGGCTGAGTTTCATCTGGATCTCCGAATACTGTCGTTACCGAGCGATAGTAGCATAGCCATAGGCTAAATGGGGGGCTCACAGACGTATGCTGCGCACAATCTCAACACTCACCGCACACACTCGCGCAGGACAGCGCCAAGAATTTACTCTACAATAGCGCGGGCCTCACGGCTCTTTCTGGTTTGGTTTTCATGAGTCATTAACGCTATGAGCGATTTTTCAGCCCCCACTTTTCGCATTGGGTTTCTTCACCCTCGCTATCTTCATACCTGGCTCGGCGTCGGGTTAATGTATCTGGCTAGCTGGCTGCCTTATCGCGTCCAATTTTATATGGGCCGCAGCTTGGGTCACTTGATGCATACACTAATGAAACGCCGCGTTAAAATTGCCGATCGTAACCTAGCGCTGTGCTTTCCAGAGATGACGCCCGCTAACCGCGCTGCGATGGTGAAAGAAAATTTTGCCAACGCCGGCCTTGCCTTGTTCGAGACTGGTATGGCGTGGTTTTGGCCCAAATGGCGAATCAACAAGCATGTCACCATTGAAGGATTAGACACCCTGCTTGAGCTTGAACAACAAGGCAAAGGGGTGCTTTTAATTGCCGTGCACTCTCTAAATTTAGAGATTGGCGCGCGCGGCTTAAGCGAACAAACGCCTGGCGTGGGGGTGTATCGCCCCAATACCAACCCTGTGTATGACTGGTTTCAGTTCCGCGGCCGGATGAAGCGTAATATTGGCGTCGATCGCAAAGACGTTAAGTCGATGATCCATTACCTCAAAGAGGGTCATCGCATGTGGTATGCACCCGATCACGATTATGGTCGCCGCCGCTCCACATTCGCACCACTGTTTGCGGTCAAACAAGCTTGTACCACCACAGGCACCAGTTTGCTGACCCATGCCGGCCACGCCACCGTGGTACCATTTTCTGTGGTGAGAGAACGACGGCTTGGCCAATACCGCGTTAAAATCGACCCACCGATAACGGATTTCCCTAAAGAAGCGCATGCCGCAGCGGTGATCACTAACCAAGCGGTTGAACGACTGATCCTACGCGCCCCAGAGCAATATATGTGGTTGCATCGGCGCTTTAAAACCCGCCCAGAGGGTGAGCCTTCCTTATACGAGGGAATCTAGCTCCAAATAGGCCGCCAATCGCGGCCTCATTATTGCGCCTTACGCTGCTAGTCTGCTTGCCCATCAAACCACTGTTGCCAGGCTTGCTGCACGATTTCGCGCTCATCGATAAAGGCATCAGCCTCCACCTGCCCACTTTCACCAGCTAGGTGGCTACGGTGGAGCGCATTGCGCATCCGGGTATAGGCCGACTTTAATCCCGCCGCCTGCGTCAGTGGCATCACTCCCAGCTCTCCGGCTTGCTCAAAAATACGCGCGTTATCGCTATATCGGGTAAGCGCCGGTTGACTGGCACTGTTGCCGAGCACTAAGTATTGCGCCAAGAACTCGATATCAGTGATCCCACCGGCGTCTTGTTTGATGGAGAAGGTATCTTTTTGTCCTGTCGCTTTATGCTGACGCATTTTTTCACGCATGCCACTGACTTGCTCTCGCAGCGTATCGATGTCTCGTGGCGTGGTGAGAATGCGATGACGGACCTGGGTAAAGCCGGACTCTAGCTTAGGATCACCATATATCATGCGTGCACGCACCAGTGCCTGGTGCTCCCATGTCCACGCCTCTTTTTGTTGGTAATCGGCGTAAGCTTCGAGCGTGCTCACCAGCATCCCGGAGGTGCCGGAAGGGCGAAGGCGTGTGTCAATGTCATAGAGCACCCCAGAGGGAGTACGCGTAGAGAAAAGATGGACGATACGCTGAGCAAGACGCAGATAAAACTGCCGACCATCAATCACTTTACGACCGTCAGTCTCAATATCCGCGGGGCAGTCATGGAGAAAAACCACATCGAGGTCAGAATTATAACCCAGCTCCCATCCGCCTAACTTGCCGTAACCAATCACCGCAAAACCACGCCCCTCGCGCTCGCCCAAGTGTGTTGGTTGGCCATATTTTTCCACCATTTGGTGCCACGCCTGATTGACCACCGCCTCCACAATCGCTTCGGCCAAGTAAGTCAAGTGATCACTGACGCGCATCACAGGTAGCACACCGGCGATATCCGCCGCGGCAATTTTTAATAACTGAACTTGCTTAAACTGACGCACCGCCTCCATTTGTTGCTCCATATCCTCAACGGGGATACGAGCAAGATAATCGCGTAATTCGCTGCGATAGGCATCCGGCGCCAAGGGTTGGTACAAATGGGTTAAATCAAGCAGCTCATCCAGTAGCAAAGGGTAGCGCGCCAACTTTTCTGCCACCATCGGGCTGGCCGTACAAAGTCGTAACAGCTGATCAATCGCCCCGGGGTGCTCATCCAACAGCTCTAAGTAGGTGGTGCGCGTCGAGATATTAAGTAACAGGTGGGTGATATGTGGCAGCACCTGCTGTGGTTGCGGTAACGTCAGTAGCTTACTTAACATGACGGGCATCAAACGGTTGAGCACCTCACGTCCTCGAGGGCCCACAGTGCGCTTAGCCAGCTCTTGTTTAAACGCTAATAACTGCTCAGCAATATTGGTGTCCGGTAAATCTAAGCCTGCTAAGATCAAGTGGGCGTTTTCTACATCGCGCGCCATCGCCCATAGATCGTGATACTCAGTATCGACGTCCGTGTCTGTTTCTTGCTCATCTTCGCCAATCAAGCCGGAAAACACCTGATTAACCGCTTGCATATGCTGGGTGATGTCGGCCTGTAAGCGCGTCCAGTCATTGACCCCCATGGCGTGACAAAGCCGCTCACGATCAAGGTCGTTATCGGGCAGGGTCTGCGTTTGGTTGTCATCAATGGCTTGTAGGAGGTTTTCAACGCGACGCAAATAGCAATACGCGGCCTTTAATTGGCTCACCTCAGCGGTAGGCAATAATTCCAGTTCCGCAATCGCATCTAAGGTGTCGAGCAAGCCGCGCTGACGCAAACTGGGCTCTCGGCCGCCACGAATAAGCTGAAACGACTGAGCAATAAATTCAATCTCACGAATCCCCCCCGCACCAAGCTTAATATTATCCGTTAAGCCACGCCGACGTACCTCTCGTTGGATTAACTGTTTCATCCGCCGCAACGCTTGAATGGCACTAAAATCGATGTAACGACGGAAGACAAACGGGCGTAGCATCTGCCGTAGCGTTTGATAGCAGTCATACTGATCTTTCCCCATGACGCGCGCTTTCACCATCGCATAGCGCTCCCAATCACGCCCTTGTTCTTGGTAGTAATCTTCGAGTGCGGAAAAGCTCATCACTAAAGGGCCACTATCCCCAAAGGGACGAAGACGCATATCAACCCGATAACAAAAACCGTCCACCGTGGGTTGATCAAGCGCTTTGATCAAGCGCTGCCCTAGCCGGGTAAAGAACTGGGCATTGGCGATGCTTTTTCTCGCGCCCTGGGTTTCTCCCGCCTCAGGGTAAGTAAAGATCAGGTCGATGTCTGAAGAGAAGTTGAGCTCGCCACCACCAAGTTTGCCCATGCCCAAAATCAGCATCGGCTGCGGCTCCCCCTCGGGGCTCATGGGTGTGCCCCAGTCGTGACAGCCGCGCTGATAGAGCCATTGATAAGCTGATAATATTTGCGCTTCCGCAAGGGCTGATAGATGCTGTAAACCTTGCTCAACCGGCCAATGATTGTGGATTTCCTGCCACGCAATCCATACGAGCTCACGCTGGCGGTGCTGACGGAGTTGACGGTGAAACTCGCTCTCATCCGTTACCGCTTCCAACGCCTGGCTCAACTCAGCTTGATATGTCTGCTCACGCGAGGCTTGCTGGCGATGCTGATACAGCCAGTCGAGAAGTCCAGAGGTTTGGGTTAATGCCTTGGCGACAAACTCGCTACACGCTAAAGCCTGCTCGAGTTGCTCACGCGCTGTGCCTTGCCACTGCGGCACGGCCTCAGGGGAAAATTCATTTAATCGTGTCCAGTGCTGATGCAAGCAAGCGGCAAGAGAGTCAGAGAGTACCATGGGCAGTCCTTTTGCTATCGTCCTGTATCGACACTAACAAAAACGGCTCACCGATGCAGCGAGCCGTTGTTGATTACGGATAAAACCTCAAACGTGGTTAGACTTTAAAGGCCTCAATTTTATCTTTGAGTGATTGTGCACTTTGTTCAACCATCTCTGCCGTTTCATGCAGCTCAGACGCCACTGTCACCGATGCCTGGACCAAATCTTTAACATTGGTGAGGTTTTGGTTCATCTCACCGGCTACTGACGCTTGTTGTTCCGCCGATGAGGCGATTTGGAAGTTCATGTCATTAAGCGATTGGATTTGCGTGACGATTTGCTCAAGCTCTCCGCCAGCCTGGCTCACTGACTCGACGCCTGTCTTGGCCTCGGAAACACTGCGATCCATCAAGCCCACCGCTTTTTGCGCACTTTGCTGCAACTGGGTGATCATATCTTGAATTTCCACCGTGGCTTCTTGGGTGTGTTGCGCCAGCTTGCGTACTTCATCCGCCACCACCGCAAAACCACGCCCCGTATCGCCCGCGCGTGCGGCTTCTATCGCGGCATTGAGTGCCAGTAGATTGGTTTGCTCTGAAATTCCTTGAATAGTGACCACGACAGTACCGATTTTCTCCACCTGGGCATCGACCTGCCCCACGACCTGGGATGACTCGCTGATGTCATTGGACAGCTCATTGATGGTTTTGATGGTACTGCTCACGTGCTCTTGGCCACTGTTCGCCTGTTGGCTAGAGGTTTCGGTCGCTTTGGCCGCCTCTCGAGTATGCTCAGCGACGGTTTGCACGGTCGCACTCATCTCACTCATCGCCGAGGCAAGCTGATCCATCTCAGAGAATTGCTCTTGCGATGACTCTTTGGTTTCCGACATGCTGATCGTCATAATCTCAGCCAGAGAAGAAAGATCATCCGACGCTTGGCGCTGCGCGTTAATCACATCCACCAATTGCTGACGCGATCTTTCCAGCTCACGCGCTAAATCACCAAACTCGTCCCGGCTATTCATCTCAATCGGTTCACTGAGATCACGGTTGGCGAGCGCCCGAATTCTATCGGTAAGATAATTAATTTGCCGCAGCATAATATTGGAGCCGCCCAGCAAAATAACCATGAAAGAGACAATCATCAGCGCGGTTTGCCACGCGACCTGAATCATATAATCTTGGTAATACGCCTGCGCCTCAGACGTCGGTTGTGATGCCACGAGCCACCAATCGCTGCCGCCTACGGGCACGGCATAGCCATGACGGCCACCGTCATAAACGGTATAGCTAAACGCGCCTGACTGATTGAGAAACAAGTCAGCGACATCGGTTCCGGTGCTTTCATCCGGCACGCGCAACGCGTCAAACTGGCGCATTGAAGGGTGAGACCAGACTTGGCGAGTGGTGCCATTGACCAAATATAAATACGCCCCTTCGCTGAATTCGGCGTTCATGGTATCCACCGCCTCTCGCATCAAGCGTTCCCCATCAGGCTGATCGATGAGGGCACCTGTCATTGCCGCGCTGGATCGCGCTAATTCTTGGGTCTGATTCAGGGTGAACTCAATCACGGACTGGCGAAACGTGTTCGCATCCCACATCTGCTTACCGACCAGAATAATGGTACTAAAGACCATGAGAATCACGAGTTTTGGGATCAAGCGCAGATTGGTAACGGGTTTTTCCCACGCATAAAAGTTATGTTTAGCCATAATCCTGAAAGCTCCATGTCCGTTATTAAGCCAACTGACTGCCAAACGGGCGATTATTAATACTGAGTGATGTTATATCGGCAAACGTCACCCTCACTGAATCCTTGTTTACCGTATTTGTGAAATTTGCCCATAAACAATGCCCATAATGATAAGTTAATCAAATTATCATCACGCACCTTGCCTGTTTATAACGTAAAAAAGTGCCAAATATATTGATCCTAGAGGCGGTTTTATCGAATCTGCTCAGACATTGAAACTGGATACTCAAGCAAGGTAACCGCATAAAGGCACACATAAAAAAAGCAACCTCCAGGCTGCTTTTTATCACTCTCGTTCGCTTACTCTTGCCAATAAGGAGTAAGACGCAATCCCGTTTGACGGCTTTGCGTCATCGCATGAAACAGTGACTCTTCTTTACGTGCCAACCACTTCTCTGCTTGTTTTTTATCCTCTTCATCGTCAATCTCGACCACTCGCTCACGCACCGGCTCGAGCAAGCGCAGCTCTTCAATGCCTTGCAACATATCGAGCCAAGGCAGGCGAAAGGCTTTACGCCGACTTTTGTCATACAAAGAGGCCAAGCAAGTGCCTAGCAACAAATTGCGTTGCAAGCGAGGGTATTGGTCAAAGTAGTCGTGCCGCGTCAGTGGTTTAGTTTCATCAAATGCATCAAGCAACTCGTGCCAAGACTCTGGCAGTGCTTTGTCGGCCAAACGTTGAATCGGTTGGGCAAGCTTATCCGCCGCTTTATCATCTAAAAACGGTTGCCAACCTTTCGAGAGGATCCAGCGACTTAAATCGAGCAGTAAATTGCAATACCGCGATGTATGTAGCAGCGCGACAATGTCCTCTCGTTCAGGCAACCTCGCTTGTTCGACCTTCAAGCTTTTCACCAAGGTTTTTCGCGCGTTTAATTTACGCAGATATTGGCCTTTGTCTTCACACAGCCGGGCATTCGTCCGAGCATCATCGAGCCACGCCAGTTCACCCTCAAACCATTGCAGCTCTTGACGGAGTAAACTGCTTGCTCGGCGCGGCACCACACTGCCGAATAAGACAAACGCCTGTCGGATCAACAAGACGGCATAGCGAATTTCTTGTAACGCCTCAAGGGACTCACGCTCAATGTAGATTTGCTCGTGATAATGCCAGTGATTCAACGCATGCTCGAGGATCCGAATCAGGGCTTTTTCTTGGCTATCATCAGCGCCGAGTTTAACGATGGATAAGGCTTTAACCGGATCACCCTGATAGCCGGTTGCCAGGCGGTAGCCACGCGCCGCCTTGCTCAAATTTCCGAGGCGTAGGCCACCTTCATCCGCCAGGCTGCGTGCCAGCGAGAACAAGGCATCGGTTTGTCCGGAAATCAGCTCCAGCTCCACCTCAGAAATCACATCCTTGTCGCCGGCTTCGGTAGAGACCTCGCCTTGATCGCTCGCCAATTCGATTTGGCTACCGTCATCCGTTGCTAACAGCCATTGCTGACGCACAAAATCGGTGGAAAACAACGGCTGGAGAGCTTGGCTCAGTGCATCAACATCCAGATCATCGGGCCATGCATCGACTGGGATCAAAGAAAGATCAGGTTCAGGTCCGTTAAGCTCGGCGTTGTATTCTGGGCGCTGATGCAGCCCAGCCACGACCCGACCTGCCGTTTTGAGGGTTTGAATGTACACACCATCAAAACGACGTACCCGCAAACCGATATCGTGTTTACGTAGGGTAAAATCTGGCGTATCGAAGTAGATGTTTCCCAGCTCACGCTGGCTTTGCTGTAGCTGTTTTACACTGACAATTTTATCGCGAATGCGATGAGAAAAGTCAGAAGAGACAAAAAATTTGAGCTCTATCTCAGTGTCCATACGGTTACCTATAGCCAATTGCCTGACAAGGATATGAACAATTGATCCTGTCGGCAAGCGCTATCACTACTAGGCTTGATCACGCGCACTGAGGCAGAGATCACAAAAGCTATTTCTTTAGCCTATGTTCTGCGCTACCATCGCCGCTCCGATATACCATCGTTGAACTTTTCGCCTCTCTTTTTTGCCCTCTGGGCTCGAGGCAACCAGGTAGATTACGGCTATGCCAGTCAATACAATTGTTGGGCTATTTGCAAAAAGCCCTATTAAACCACTGCAGCGTCACGTAAATCGTGTAAACGATTGTTGTGAGTTACTGATCCCCTTCTTTCATGCTTGCGAGCAACAAGATTGGGATAAGGCAAATCAACTCCGTCAGCAAATCTCAGATATTGAGAAAGATGCTGATACCCTAAAGCGCAATATCCGGCTTAAGTTACCACGAGGTCTCTTTATGCCCGTCGATCGCACGGACATGCTCGAGCTCCTCACCCAGCAAGACAAGCTGGCAAACTTAGCCAAAGATATTGCCGGCCGCGTGATAGGCCGTCAGCTTCGTATGCCCCCCTCAATGAATGATGCCTTTATCGCCTATGTGCAGCGATGCTTAGATGCTGCCGCGCAAGCACGCCGCGTGATCAACGAGCTTGAAGAGCTACTTGAGACTGGCTTTAAAGGGCGCGAAGTCACCTTAGTCGCCGAAATGATTCATCAGTTGGATGTGATTGAAGACGATACCGATTCTATGCAAATCCAACTTCGCCAAGCATTAATGGCCGTTGAGCAGGAGTACAATCCTGTTGACGTCATGTTCTTGTACAAAATCCTCGAGTGGGTCGGTGAAATTGCTGACCAGGCGCAACGTGTGGGTGCGCGCTTAGAGGTCATGCTTTCCCGTTCCTAACCGAGTGATGTAACAACAAGGTATTACAATGGAAATCCTGATGAATCACGGGACCATACTGATCATGGTCGCCGCGGCTTTTGGTTTTTTAATGGCGATTGGTATTGGTGCCAATGACGTCGCGAACGCGATGGGCACGTCTGTGGGCTCAAAAGCACTCACCGTGAAGCAAGCCATTATTGTGGCGATGATTTTTGAATTCGCCGGCGCGTATTTAGCCGGTGGTGAGGTCACAGACACCATTCGCAAAGGTGTGATTGACACCAGTTTTTATGCTGACCAACCGTTGGAATTAGTCTTTGGCATGATGTCCGCGCTACTGGCGGCTGGCTCTTGGCTATTACTTGCCTCATTCATGGGTTGGCCCGTCTCCACCACCCACTCTATCATTGGTGCGATTATTGGCTTTGCCTGCCTATCGGTTGGCGCAGATGCAGTCGATTGGCATACGGTGCAAGGCATCGTTGGCAGTTGGATTATCACCCCTTTTATCTCTGGCTTGTTCGCTTACTTTATATTCTTAAGTGCACAACGACTGATTTTTGATACCGACCGCCCTGTCCTTAATGCCAAACGTTTCGTGCCGCTTTATATGTTTCTCACCGCGTTTATTATCGCGATGGTCACCATCAAAAAAGGTCTCAAACATGTTGGCCTCCACCTCACGACCTTAGAGTCCGTGAGCGCCTCCATCGTGCTCTCTGCCATGGTGATGTTTTTTGGTGTTTATTACATTTCTAGAAAGTATCGCGGCGATGAAAATCAAGGGTTTCAGGGGGTTGAGCGGATATTTAGCCTATTGATGGTGGTCACCGCCTGTGCGATGGCCTTCGCACATGGTTCGAATGACGTGGCCAATGCCATTGGTCCGCTATCGGCCATTGTGGCCACGGTACAAAACCTCGGTGCTGTAGCGGAAAAAGCACAAATCGCCTGGTGGATTTTACCGATGGGTGGCGCGGGGATTGTACTCGGCCTTGCCACCATGGGACACAGAGTCATGGCGACCGTGGGCTCGGGCATTACTGAGCTTACCCCAAGTCGTGGTTTTGCCGCGCAACTGGCGACCGCAAGTACGGTTGTGCTCGCCTCAGGCACTGGCCTCCCTATTTCAACCACACAAACCTTAGTCGGCGGCGTTTTGGGCGTTGGCTTTGCCCGCGGTATTGCCGCACTCAACTTGGGTGTGGTGCGTAATATTGTTGCCTCATGGCTAATCACCTTACCCGCGGGGGCCTTGTTGGCTGTGATCTTTTACCAAGTGATGACCTCGCTATTTGCGTAACAAGCGCCGGTGATGTCAAATCACAGTCAAAAAAAGGGGGGCATGGCTCCCCTTTCTTTTACGCCTATGGCACTATGCCCAGCAAAGCCGATGTGTCCCACACTGAAATTATGCAAAGGACCCCAGACGTGAAACACCTGTATTCTGCTCTCGTATTGCTGTTCGTTCTCGTTGCCGCGCCTCGAGCGATGGCAGAAAACTATATTTCTGATGATTTGTTCACTTATATGCACTCAGGCCCGGGCACACAATATCGTATTATCGGCAGTGTCGATGCGGGTGATAAAGTCACTGTGCTAAAACGCAATCGCGATGAGGGCTATACCCAAGTAGTTGATAGCCGTGGCCGTAAAGGCTGGGTAAAAAGTGACTACGTGACCACACAACCTGGCTTAAAAGAACGCGTGCCGGCGCTAGAATCAGAGCTGAAAAAGGTAAAGTCCGCGCTGGCCAGTGCAAAAGATGATGCTAAAGCACAACAAAAAGGCTTGGCTGAATCCCTTAAACAGCGCAACGCGCAGATTGAGAAGCTGGAAGCACACAGCAGCGAACTCAATAAAAAACTGATTGATGCGCAAAGCGAAATCCGTGCTTTACGCGCCAAAATAGATACCCAAAAAGATGATCTTCTGATGCGTTGGTTCACCTACGGTGGCATGGTAGCCGGCGGTGGCTTACTGTTTGGCTTGGTGCTGCCACATCTTATCCCACGTAAAAAACGTCGCCGCGACGGCTGGGCATAATCGTGAATGAAAGGCTGCATTGGCAGCCTTTTTTATTGCGATCCTGATAGCGGCCTTTTAAGCACACGGTGGGCGTGCTGCTAGGCTCTATGTATACTTAAACCCATTCGCGACACAAACGTGATTGTGTCTTCTCTTTGTCATTAAGGAGTTTGGTGTGGAACATTATCTTGTCGGCGGTGCTGTACGTGATGCGCTATTAGGCTTGCCGGTCACAGATAAAGACTGGGTAGTGGTCGGTGCCACCGTCAAACAAATGCAAGCAGCCGGCTACCAGCAAGTCGGCCAAGATTTCCCCGTCTTTTTACACCCCACCACACACGAAGAACACGCCCTCGCCCGCACTGAACGAAAATCAGGCCAGGGCTACACCGGGTTTATTTGCGACTTCTCGCCAGATATCTCACTGGAAGCGGACCTTCAACGCCGCGATCTCACCATCAACGCCATCGCCCAAGATGAAGAGGGCAGCTTGATTGACCCGTATGGCGGTCAGCAAGATTTACACAACCGCATTCTACGCCATGTCTCGCCCGCCTTTAGCGAAGACCCATTACGGGTACTGCGCGTGGCACGGTTTGCCGCCCGTTTTGCGCCACTCGGCTTTACCATTGCCGATGATACCTTAGCGCTGATGAAAACGATGGTCGCCAAGGGCGAGCTCGCCCACCTCACCCCTGAGCGGGTTTGGCGCGAGTGGGAAAAAGCGCTCGGCAGTGATTGTCCCGATGTGTTTCTTGCTGTGCTGCGCGATTGTGGAGCCCTTGCCGTGGTGCTTCCTGAAATCGACGCCCTGTACGGCGTGCCGAATCCGGCCAACTGGCACCCTGAAATCGATACCGGCATCCACACGGAAATGGTCAGCCGTTATGCCGCCTCATTGACCGACGACAAAGCCATCCGCTTTGCCGCACAAGTCCATGATCTCGGTAAGGCCCTCACCCCAGCCTCTATTTTGCCCGGCCATCGCGGCCACGGCGATCGCGGGCTGCCCGTGATTAAAGAGCTGTGCGAGCGACTACGTATCCCCAACGCTTATCGGGATTTGGCCTTGGTGGTCAGTGCGCACCACTCCAAAATTCATAAGTGCGATCAACTCAGCCCTGAGCATTGGGTAGCGCTGTTTAATCAGATCGATGCATGGCGCAAACCCGAGCGGGTCGAGCAATTGGCCTTGGCGTGTTTGGCCGATGTGCGTGGCCGCAAGGGACGTGAAAATTATTACTATCCACAAGCCGACGCCTTACGCGAGCGCTTTGCTTGCGCGCAACAGGTAGAGGTTAAGCCAATTGTCGACGCCGGCTTTAAAGGGGCGGCGATTCGTGATGAGCTGTATCGCCAGCGTATTCAAGCGGTGGCCGCGTGTCCGGCGCCACCACGCCCAGAAGCGGTGAGTCCCTCGCGTTAACGGAATTCACGTGCAGCAACCGACAAGGTAGTGAGCGTTGGAGTCAGGTCAATTAACTTACCGGCAATCACATGCACCACCTCGCCTTGCCGCTCGACAATGCCATGCACTTTCAACACCTTGGCTTGCATAAAAGCACGGGATTGCGCCCGTGTCGTCCCCGCCCAAACCACCACATTGATATTGCCCGTATCGTCTTCCAAGGTAACAAAGGTTACGCCACTGGCGGTGCCGGGGGACTGCTTGCCCGTCACCACACCCGCTACCGCCACCCAGCTTTGTGGCGCACACTGTGATAACTCAACACCACGGGTAAAACGCCCCAATGTGCCGGCTTGCGCCATCAAACGAATGGGATGATCAGTGAGCGACAGCCCCATGGCCGCGTAATCTTCAATCACGTTCTGCCATTGGGAAGGCGAGTGAGGCAACGCAACCTCATCGTCACTGGCGGCCAGTAGCGGCAGTTGCCGCTGCTGATCCATCAGTGCCCAGCGCGCCTGATAGCGATTGCCAGCCAGCGTCGCCAATGCACCGCTACTGGCTAGGGCTTGATAGGCATCGCGGTCAAGATGAATCTCTTGCAGTGCCGATAAACACGCAAACCCCGTCTCTGGGCGATGGGCCAGCAATCGGTCTATTGCCGCCGCACTCAACCCTTTGACTAATCGCAATCCTAGCCGCACGCCCCACTGATCGCCGATCTTTTCTAAACAATGATCCGCCCCCGAGTGTTGCACACAAACCGGCCACACAGGCACTTGGTGGCGCGTGGCGTCTTGCATCAATTGTGACGGTGAGTAAAACCCCATCGGCTGGCTATTGAGCAAGCCGGTATAAAACGCGGCGGGATAATAATGCTTTAGCCACGCTGATACATAGGCCAAAACCGCAAACGAAGCCGAGTGGCTCTCTGGAAAGCCATAATCACCAAACCCACAGATTTGCCGGTAAAGCTGCTCAGCAAAGTCGGCGCGATAGCCTCGCGCGGTCATCCCAGCAATCAATTTGTCGCGAAACGGCGCCAATCCGCCCTTTTTCTTCCAAGCGGCCATCGCGCGACGCAGCTGATCCGCTTCCCCACCGGAAAAACCGGCCGCCACCATCGCCAATTTGATCACCTG
This sequence comes from Salinivibrio sp. KP-1, assembly GCF_000968645.1. NCBI lineage: Bacteria > Pseudomonadati > Pseudomonadota > Gammaproteobacteria > Vibrionales > Vibrionaceae > Salinivibrio > Salinivibrio sp. KP-1. The sequence continues at coordinate 34,973 of NZ_LAQR01000003.1, forward strand.
CTCTTGAAAGATGGGCACCCCGAGCGTACGCGCTAGCACTTGCTCAACCGCTTTGGACGGGTAGCTCACTGCTTCTTTCCCGTCGCGTCGCTGTAAATACGGATGCACCATGTCGCCTTGAATCGGCCCCGGGCGGACAATGGCAATTTGGATTACCAAATCATAATAACAAGCCGGTTTGAGCCGCGGCAGCATACTCATTTGTGCTCGCGACTCAATTTGAAACACTCCCACGGTATCGGCTTTCTGAATACGCGCAAATACCGCCGGATCGTCGCCTTGTTGGGTGATCGCCGCCAAACTCAAGCGAGGGCCACCGGTTTGGGCAATCAAATCAAAGGTACGTCGAATCGCAGTGAGCATACCCAGCGCCAGTACGTCGACTTTCATCAGATGCAGCGTTTCCAGATCGTCTTTATCCCACTGGATCACCGTCCGCTCTGCCATCGCCGCATTTTCCACCGGCACCAACTCATACAAAGGCCCATCCGCAATCACAAAGCCGCCGACATGCTGAGAAAGGTGGCGCGGAAAACCGATCAATGTCTGGGTCAGCGACAGCCATTGTTGGCTTTTCGCGCTTTTAGGATCGAGGCCCAACTGCTGAAGTTGCTGCGCCCAAGGCTGGGTTTTATCGCGCCGATTGAGGTTTTGAATAAAAAAATCAATCTGACTGGCGGGGATCGCTAACGCTTTGCCCACATCGCGTAATGCACTTTTCAGCCGATAACGGATCACGGTTGCCGCTAACGCGGTCCGCTCTCGGCCATATTTTTGATACAAATGCTGGATCACTTCTTCACGGCGCTGGTGCTCAAAGTCCACATCAATATCCGGCGGCTCGTCGCGCTCTTTGCTAATAAAGCGCTCAAACAGCACATCGACTTTGCATGGATCTACCGCGGTGATCCCTAAGCAATAGCACACCACCGAGTTCGCCGCCGAGCCGCGCCCTTGGTACAAGATCCCTCGCGATTGAGCAAAGCGCACCAGATCGTAAATGGTCAAAAAGTAATACGGGTAATCGAGCGCCTCGATAAGCGCCAGCTCTTTTTCAATGATGGCTCCCACGTTACGAGGCACGCCCTTAGGGAAGCGCTGCTGTGCGCCTTGCTTGACCGCCTCACGCAGATAGGCCATCGCAGACTCGCCAGTCGGCACCACTTCTTTGGGGTAACTGTATTTAAGGCTCGCCAAGGAAAACTGACACTGAGCGGCAATGTTGGCACTTTCCGCCAGCCACTCAGGGGGAAATAAAGAGCGTAGTTTAGACAGCGGGCGTAAGGCGCGCTCTGCATTGGGTAATAACGTCCTTCCCAATTCAGCGACAGGCTGGCGATGCCGAATCGCTGTTAAGGTATGATGTAACGCCAGCCGCTCAGGGTGATGCATCAACACATCACCACACGCGGTCACGCGAAGCTCATACTGGCTTGCCAGCATGCGACAGTGTGCCAGATACGGATGGTCGTTATCCGCTAGATCGCGCCGCACGGCCAGATACAAGCGCTCGCCATGATAACGTAACAGCCATTTTGCCCAGTGATGATCACTCTCCGCGCCACTGGGTAGCCATAGCACCAAGCCATGACGCACCGACATCAAGTCCCACTCGCTCAGCTGGTAGTCGCCTTTGTGACTGCGCCGCCGCGCATTGGTGATAATCCGACACAACTCTTGGTAAGCCGCTTGGGTAGGACACAATAGAACAACATCTAACGCCTGCAGGCGAAAGCGACTGCCAATGATCAGCGAAAGCTGCGGATAATCACGCTGGGCTTGATACGCACGCACCACCCCTGCGACCGAGCATTCATCGGTGATCGCAAGCGCTTGATAGCCCAATGCTGCCGCTTGCGCTACCAGCTCTTCCGGGTGTGAGGCGCCTTCGAGAAAGGAGAAATTACTGCAACATACCAGCTCGGCATACGTACTCATCGCTTCACCGTCTAACTAAACCAGCCGTGTAAAAACCAAGTTTGCTCTGGCGTGCGAAACACCCACAGCCATTGTTGCTGGGCGTTTTGGGCAATAAAGTAATCGCGCTGGATAGGCGCGCCTTCCCACCAGCCCGTGACAATCCGCTCCGGCCCTTCACGTAAGGTGACCTTACCAATCAGTGGCGTGGGTTGCGGCAACAATAAGCTTGGACGTGGGCGCGTGGGTGCCGAGGCCGTCGGCGTGGCGCGATGGTGATGAGGAACATGTTGGCTGGCCGACTCGGGACGGTGATGATCCACATACGCTAACCGCATGACCGCCTCCTCTCCTAGTCGGGCTGCCAGTGTCGCGACCAACTCATCACGGTTTTGCTCGCCTTGCTGCGCGCTAAAGAGATCGGTTTGTCCAGGCTGATGGCAATCAATTTGCGTGGCGCGCACACTCACTGCCGTCACTGGCTGGCTCACTTGCCATGACGTCAGCCGTAAACGCACCAATGCCATCCAGCGCTCGACGTCTTTCTCGCCATGCGCGGCCATCACCGGCAAGGTTTCTTCACATCCATCACGCAAGCTAAAGCCCAACGTTAGCGCGGGGGTGCAGGCACTACGCTGCTCAAGAAAGCGGCACAGTGCCGAGACGAGATTCTCGATAATGGGCAATAAATGGGCTTGCTCACTAAGCTCAAATAATAAAACCCGTTGCTGAAAAAATTGCAGCGGTGGCTGAAAATAACGCAGCGTCGTCGGCTTATCGCCACTCACTTCAGCAAGATAATCCACCACAGAGCGCGGAAAACGTCGCGTCAGCGAAGCGGTGGGCAAGGCGATAAGCTCACCTAACTGAGAGAGGCCCAGACGCGTAAACTGGGTTTTCACCGTCTCCGGTAAAGGGGCTGCGGTCAACGGCAGTTGCTGCAAAGCCGCCTGTAAGTGCTCAGGATCGGTACTGACCTTGCCCGCGTGGCCATACGCCATCAGCTCGGCGGCTCGCGGCGTTTCGCCCACCCCAGCTTGATAACGAATACCACTTTCCACCAGCGTTTGAGTCACCGCCTGCCATAGTGGGGGAAACCCTTGATATAAGGCCAACATCGGTGACACGTGTAGCCATAAACCTTTAGGGGGATTGAGGCTGATTTCTGCGACCAGCGGATAAAGCTGTGCGGCAAGCTGCTCAAGCGCGGACTGCTCTTTCACCGCGCAATAAGGGTAGACCGCGAGCTGATGACAAATAAGCGCCGCTGCCCCTAATCCCATGCCGGTATTCAAACCGTGCGTGCTAGCCGCCACAGAAAGCTGCACTAAACGGCCTTCTTGCTCGCTGACCAGCCCCACTGCTTGCACCGATGACGGCGCATAAAGGCTATCTAACAACAAGCTTGGGCAATGCAGATACAGCCACAATGACATCACGCTTGCTCCCGCTGTTGCCGTGAAGGAAAGGCAAGCAAATTCTCTGCATTACTCGGCCTGGTCACCAACGCGGGCCATTGCGTGCGCCAATCGAGGGTAAACGGGGCCGGTGGCCATTGGCCGCGACAATAGCGCACCGTGACCGTTACGCCACATGCGGAAGGCGCCAGCGCCACGCTTAAATCAACCGGTAATGTCAATGAGTACGTCTGCTGGCGGCGCAACAGTACCACCGCACATTGGCCATGTTCGGCCGCCAGTTTTAGGCGCTTCACTTGCCCAACCGTGAGCGAAGATGGCCATAACAACACCGCCTGACACGCACCACTGCGCGCAGCTTGCTCGGCGGCCCACAGCGCATCTTGATCGCTTTTGGGGGACACCAACAAGGTGTTGTCTGTGGAGTAGCCTTGCTGATGTAGCATCGCTGCGTTGAGTCCAACCGGTGGACGAATCCACACCACCTGCTGGCCGCTCGCGTGATACAACGCCGGTAACACCAGCCGCAACTCACCGACGCCATAGTCACTGATGATATCCGTCACACCTGGAGACGGAAGCCCGCCAAGGCGCTGATCAAAGGCAGTGTAACCGGTCGCTTTTTTATCGGGTAATTCCGCCATTAACGGCCGCTGACTGGCGCGCCATAGGCCGTGTTGTTGGACTAATTGGTCGAGTGTTTTCATCATTAAAATACCTGTATATATATACAGTATATTTAATGATAAAAACGCTGCAAGGAAAGAAAACAAAAAAGCAGAAAAGAGGAGGATGGTGCATCAAAGAGAAAAAGACATGCGTGACACCGCAGCAGCTTCGGGACGGATGGCGCGCAATCATTAGCCATTGCGGCTAGGGAATAAGTAGGTGCTTTCCCCAGCGTAAAGTATTACCCACTTTACCCGACAGTAAACGGTATTATATTTCGACGATGGGGGTATTAACGGATTGCGAAGAAGCGAGCATCACTTGGTTGCGGCCACGGTCTTTCGCGCGATACATGAGAAGATCAGCGGCATGGATCAACGCATCTAGCTCTAGCTGCTTTATCTCCTCCACCACATCACTGGAAACAATGGCACCAATGCTCACAGTGACACGAATATCGGCGCCGCCAAATTCAAACACCGTGTCCGCAATATCGCAGCGAATGTGGTTAGCCATTTCAATTAAGGCATCTAAATCTTGGGTCGGGCATAAGATGCAAAACTCTTCTCCGCCTAAACGCGCAGCGGCCCCTTTTTTAACACATCGCTTTAAATAGCTCGCCAGATGTACCAGCACCTTATCGCCTTGCATATGTCCATAGGTATCGTTGACCTGCTTGAAATGGTCGAGGTCAATCAAAATTAATCCTACTTCCTGCTGGCGGCTCAGCTTGGGTTTTAAGCGGGTAAAGTAGGTTTCGAGCCCACGGCGATTTAATAACTGCGTCAAAGGATCGGTGTTAGCAAACTCTCGCAAACGTGCATTCGCTCGGCGTAATGCGACCGTGCGTTTATACACCATGCGTTTCAGAATAAAGATATAGGTCACCGCGCCTAACAGCACCGACAACACGATACTGGGAATAAGCCAAGCCGGGTAAGCCTCGACGCGCTCGGTATTGATCCACTTTTGCTTGATGCGTAACAGCTCTTCCGCCGGTATGTTACTCATTCCCTCGCGAACTTGCGCGAGCAAGGCTTGGTTGCCTTTGGGCACCGCCGCATAAATCGGGCGTGTGTAAAGGATTTGCTCTGCGACAAACGTCAATGGCTTATCAAAGGTGAGCATATAAAAATTAGCGACTTGGCTATCCGCCACTAGCGCATCAATCTCACCGCTGAAAGCGGCGTCAAATAACCGCTCATTATTGGCGTAAGTCTGTTGTTCAACGTCCGGATAATGCTCGGTGAGATAGCTTGACTCATAACTGCCTGCAACAACACCGACTGCCTTACCGCCGACAAGCGTATCTGTTTTGGTGCCGCGCGCTTCATTGCGGATGTATAACGAACCATCAATATTAAAAATAGGCGCAACAAAATCGAGGTAGTCCTCGCGTTCGGTGGACTTCAATAACCCCGCATGAACACGGTTACCGCCTTCTTTCATATAAGCGAGCGTGTCGGCCCAATCGAGTAACACAAATTGTACGGGCTCATGATTATATTGGCCGTAGGCTTGCCAGAAGTCGACCAACAAGCCTTTGGGTTGGCCATTATCAGACAAGTAGCTGTAAGGCTTCCAGACCGAAGAATGAGTGGCGACTAAAATGTCTTTTTCTTCTGACAGATAGGCGTCGTCAGCCCATGCAAACGTACTCACATACGTGCAGGCCAGGAGCAGCATCCCTGTCAAAAGTCGAAAAGTGCGCGCAAACATTATTAGACAGTCCATTCAAAGAGTCTTGATGGTAGATAAATTCTAAGGGAACGCAAAAGACTTAATAAAAAAGCATGATCCAGTTCAAATTGGAAGCTAGATCACATCAGAAAGCATGCAAATGGCCACTGATGGCCGATAAAAGCAGCAAAAAGGAATACGTCGTATGGTAAAGGTGGAAACATCAACAGAAAGCGTAATCATGATAAAAATATCTTGATTCACCAGTGTGCTGTCATCGGGTTGTAATGATTTAAATCGTCAGCTGTGGTAAATTTACGCGCCCTAAAGGAAGGGAAGACTCATGAGACAGGAGCACTATTGAGTGCTTTATTGTCAATGAAGCCTTTATTGCCCGTGATCAACACAGATCACCGCAGACAATCTATACTCACGATCGATAAACAGTGACGTCACCACAGCAACCCTGGCTGCGGTAACGTCATTGCAAAATGCAAAAAAATTCGCTTTCACAGCCACTTAAGTAGTAAAAGTGCGTGGTAAAATTACACTTTTCGGTGTGTTGTGAGAAAGCATCAGGCTTATGTTTCAATTTTTGACCGGAGAAATGTGTCGATGAAAAAGACCAAAATCGTATGTACGATTGGCCCAAAAACCGAATCTGAAGAGATGCTTACTCAGCTTGTTGAAGCTGGCATGAATGTCATGCGCCTTAACTTCTCACATGGTGATTACCAAGAGCATGGTACGCGTATCGCCAACTTGCGTAATGTGATGAAGCAAACCGGCAAACAAGCCGCTATCTTGCTGGATACCAAAGGTCCTGAGATCCGTACGGTAAAACTGGAAGGTGGCGACGATGTGCTACTGGAAGCCGGTCAAACCTTTACATTCACTACAGATACCTCTGTTGTGGGCAATAAAGAACGCGTCGCCGTGACCTACGCTGGTCTGCCGCAAGATTTAAAAGCGGGTGATACAGTACTGGTTGATGATGGTCTACTTGAGATGGAAGTACTAGAAACGACTGAAAAAGAAGTGGTTTGTAAAGTACTCAACAACGGTGAGCTCGGCGAAAACAAAGGCGTTAACCTGCCAGGCGTTTCTGTCAGCTTGCCTGCGCTGGCTGAAAAAGATAAATCGGATCTGAAATTTGGTTGCGAGCAAGGCGTTGATTTTGTTGCTGCCTCATTTATTCGTAAGAAAGAAGACGTAGAAGAAATCCGCGATCTATTGGCGCAAAACGGCGGTAGCGACATCAAGATCATCTCTAAAATTGAGAACCAAGAAGGTGTCGACAACTTTGACGCTATCTTGGAAGCATCTGACGGCATCATGGTTGCTCGTGGTGACCTCGGTGTAGAGATCCCCGTTGAAGAAGTGATCTTCGCGCAGAAGATGATGATCGAAAAATGTAACCGTGCACGCAAGATGGTTATCACGGCGACACAAATGCTCGATTCGATGATCAAAAACCCACGCCCAACCCGCGCAGAAGCAGGTGACGTGGCCAACGCTATCATGGACGGCACCGATGCGGTGATGCTGTCAGGTGAATCAGCGAAAGGGAAGTATCCATTAGAAGCGGTGAGCATTATGGCACAAATCTGTGAGCGCACAGACCGTCAAATGTCTCCAGCCTTAGGCTCTCGCCTTGATAGCGACCGCCTACGTATCACCGAAGCGGTCTGTAAAGGCGCGGTCGATACCTCTCAAAAGCTCAGTGCCCCGTTGATTGTGGTTGCGACTGAAGCAGGTAAGTCAGCGCGCTCAGTGCGTAAGTACTTCCCAACCGCGAACATTGTTGCGGTCACCACTAACCCGAAAACAGCCGCTCACCTGTGTCTGACCAAAGGGGTGACACCTGTGATGATCGAAAGCATCGATAGCACCGATGAGTTCTACCGTCGTGGTAAAACCATCGCGCTAGAGTCAGGCTTAGCGAACAAAGGCGATATCGTGGTCATGGTCTCAGGCGCACTCGTGCCGTCTGGTACCACCAACACCACCTCTGTACACGTTCTGTAATAAGACGTTTACTGCAGACCTAAGCGGTTTTTACAAACCATCACGCCCCGACTCGTTCGGGGCGTTTTTTTATCACCCGTTCAGTGGCATGATAAAAGAAGGCACAGCAGGAAGCGCAATGAAACCAACCAAAGCACAAGAAGCCATGGCGCATATTTGGGCAGCAGTATTAACCCGCCAGCTCACATTAACACCGAATGCGCACGGCAATTATTCACTCACCGTCGCCACCTTATGCGAACAACTTGGTTTAACCACAGCAACGGCACGTGATGGCTTGCATTTACTCGCCATGGCGGGACGCATCAGCTACCAACCCCAACTCGGATACCAGTTAATGCCCTTAAGTCAGGCAGACTGGCAACCTCTCGCGTCTGGCATACAGGCAATGGTTGGCGCTTTTATGGATAGGCTGCCACCTCGGTTGGATGAGCCGACCTCATTGACCCTACTGGGTTTACTGCACAGCCTACAGAATCTGCCAGCCAAGGATTATCGTGACGTCGCGGCCGTGGCGCACTGGCATCAGCAGCTTCATTACACGCTCTTTGCCGGGATCAACCCGTATCTCGCAGACGCAATACAGCCGCTTGTCGCCCAGCATTTACGCTACCTCACTCATCCTGATATCGGCTTTGAATTTGCAACCAGTTGGCAGCGCTTAATGCCAGTGTTGCGCGGGCTTGTCTCTGCGCGACCACAAGCCCACAGCCGCGCTTATCAACACTATTGGCTGGGACTAAATACCATGGTCGGAGACAGGATCGGCACCTTTACCAGTGGACAATTTCTTTGAAGTGGGTTTTTATCAATACCGCTAACGGTACCAAATAGATGGCACTAAACTTGACGGCCATCACCGCCAAGGTCAGGGTGGTAACGCGTACTAGGCACTTATTGATTGTTTGTAGTAATGGGTGACTCATCATCATTTCAGTCTAAAGCGGGAAGTCTGTTCAAAAATCAGGCAATAGTTTACAAATTAATCAATAAATCGCAAGCGCCAATCACGCCTGTTATCATCACCCCCCAACAGGCGGCGACTAAGCTGCTGATTTAGTGTGACTGCAGAGAGCAAGATGACAAAAACATTGACCATTTTGGATATCGCCCGCTTAGCCGGGGTGGGAAAATCAACCGTATCTCGTGTGCTAAACGATGATCCACGGGTCAAAGACAGCACACGCGAGAAAGTACAAGCCGTGATCGATCAGCATGGCTTTATGCCCTCTAAATCCGCACGTGCGATGCGTGCACAACGCAGTGGCGTCGTGGGGGTGATCGTGGCGAAACTCAGCTCCAATTCAGAAAACACTGCACTGACTGGCCTGCTCAATACCTTGTATGCCAAAGGCTATGACGCCGCCATCATGGAAAGCCAATTCTCACAACAAAAAGCACAAGCTCACCTCGATGTGCTGAAACGCCGTAATGTCGACGGTATTATCTTTTTTGGTTTTTCTGGCTGTGATCTCAACGCGCTAGCGCCATTCGCCCCTAACTGTGTTGTGCTAGCCGTCGATAGTGATCAATACGTTAGCGTCAGCTACGACAACCAAGGCGCGGTCGCACAAGTGATGGATCACTTTTATCATCAAGGGTGTCGACATATTGCTTTCTTAGGGATTGATGAGCGAGATGAAACCACAGGTCTCGCCCGTTCTGATGCCTACCAGCATTTTTGCCAAACCCACCAGATCTCACCACGACTACACCGCTGTGAGATGAGCTTACATGCCGCCTACAACGCCACAGATAGCCTCATCAATACACAGACCGATGCCATTGTTTGTGCGTCCGATACCCTCGCTCTAGGGGTCGCGAAACGCCTACAAACACTTGGGCGAGAAGATATCGCTATTGGCGGCATTGGCAATCACGACATGCTACGCTTTATGTTTCCACGCGCCGTCAGTGTGGAGCTAGGTTACCACCAAGCAGGGCAACATGCAGCCGACTTGCTACTCAAGCAGCTGGATGACGACGATCCCGTGGTTAGCCACTGGACACAACCTTGCCACCTGGTGACACCCTAACCTTCAACCAACACCAAAAATCAGGCAGTTACAAATTTCTGTGTGATGGTTTTCAAACAATGGGAACGATTCCACTGATAATTGGATTAGTACGATCCATAATCAGTGGGAACGTTACCAATGAATACCCTACAGCAATACAGGATTGCTTATGAGCCAGATAGATAAAAAAGCCATTGACCAATTGGTCACGCATATTGGCGGCAAAGACAACATCGCCACCGTTAGCCACTGCCTCACCCGTTTACGATTCGTGCTAAACGATCCGGAAAAAGCGGACGTGGCCGCGATTGAAGCGCTCCCCATGGTCAAAGGCTGCTTTACCAGCGCCGGTCAATTTCAGGTGGTGATCGGCACCAATGTCGACCAAGTGTACGCCCTACTAGAAGAACAAACCGGGGTGGAAGGCCAGTCAAAAGACGAGGCCAAACAAGCCGCGCGCCAAAATATGAGCCTGACTGAGCGTGCCATCTCACACCTCGCGGAAATTTTTGTTCCCCTTTTACCCGCGATTATCACCGGTGGTCTAATCCTCGGCTTCCGTAATGTGATCGGCGATATACGCATGTTCGATGGCAAAACCCTGACCGAAATCAGTGAGTTTTGGGCCACCGCTCACGGCTTCTTATGGCTGCTTGGCGAAGCCATCTTCCACTTCCTGCCTGTCGGCGTATGTTGGGCGACGGTGAGGAAAATGGGCGGCACACCCATTTTGGGTATCGTGCTAGGTATTACCCTAGTATCGCCACAGTTGATGAACGCTTACCTTATCGGTAAAGAGATGCCCGAAGTGTGGGACTTTGGCTGGTTCTCAATTGAAAAAGTCGGCTACCAAGCACAGGTGATCCCAGCCATGTTTGCAGGGATGGCTTTGGCATTTATTGAAACCCAGTTAAAACGTATTATTCCAGATTACCTTTATCTTGTGGTGGTGCCGTTTGTCGCGCTGCTCACCTCAGTGGTACTGGCGCACACCCTTATCGGTCCCTTTGGGCGTGAAATCGGCAACGGCGTCGCCTTCTTGGCTCGCACGGCGATGACCGGTGATTTCGCCTTTATCGGTGCAGCGCTATTTGGCTTCCTCTATGCACCTTTGGTGATTACCGGTGTTCACCACACCACCAACGCGGTGGACTTGCAGCTGATGCAGGAAATGGGCGGCACGCCTATTTGGCCGCTGATTGCCCTGTCCAACATTGCACAAGCCTCGGCGGTGGTTGGCATTATTTGGGTCAGCAAGAAAGAAAACGAACGTGAAATCTCTGTACCTGCGGCGATTTCCGCCTACCTTGGCGTGACAGAGCCGGCCATGTACGGGATTAACCTACGTTACAAATTCCCAATGCTGTGCGCGATGGTTGGCTCAGCGCTGGCCGCCATTGTGTGTGGTCTTTCCGGTGTGATGGCCAACGGTATTGGTGTAGGTGGCCTACCAGGCATCTTATCTATCCAGCCACAATTCTGGGGTGTTTACGCAGTCGCGATGTTAATCGCCATCTTGGTGCCAATCGCACTCACCGCCTTTATGTATCGCCGCCAGGCCAGCAAAGGCAAATTGGCGGTCGTCTAATTCCCATTCCGTCCGCGGGGAGTACGCTCCCCGCTTTTTTAGCGTTAAGAGAGACATTATGCACGCACATCCCTGGTGGAAAACGGCCACCATCTATCAGATTTACCCGAAAAGCTTCCGTGATACCACACAAACAGGGACAGGTGATCTGCCGGGCATTATCGAAAAACTGGACTATTTTTCGACCTTGGGCATCGATGCATTATGGCTAACCCCCATTTATGTATCACCACAAGTCGATAACGGCTACGACATTGCCGATTATTACGCGATTGACCCCAGCCTAGGCACCATGGACGACTTCGACACCCTGCTCGCCGAGGCGCATAAGCGCGATATCCGCATCATCATGGATATTGTGATTAACCACACCTCGACCGAGCACCCCTGGTTCCAATCCGCGCTGACTGGTAAAGACAGTCCCTATCGCGATTACTACATCTGGAAAGATCCGGTTAACGGCGGTGTTCCTAACAACTGGCAATCAAAATTTGGTGGTAGCGCGTGGCAATGGCACGAACCCACCGGCCAGTATTACCTCCACCTATTTGCCACCGAACAGGCCGATCTTAACTGGGAAAATCCTGAGGTGCGGGCAGCCGTCAAAGACGTAATGGCCTTTTGGGCCGAGAAAGGCGTGGATGGTTTTCGCCTCGATGTGATCAATTTGATCTCCAAAGATCAGTCCTTTCCCAACGATCATCAAGGCGATGGTCGCCGTTTTTATACCGATGGCCCCCGCGTCCACGAGTACTTGCAAGAGATCAGCCGGGATATTTTTCAGCATTACGGCAGCGTTACCGTGGGCGAGATGTCTTCAACCACTCTGGAGCACTGTCAGCAATACTCTGCGCCGGATGGCAAAGAGCTCTCCATGGTGTTTAACTTCCACCACTTAAAAGTCGATTATCCTGGCGGCGAGAAGTGGCGACTGGCGCCGTTTGACTTCTTGGCCCTAAAACAGCTTTTCCGCACTTGGCAACACGGCCTGCATAATCAAGGTTGGGGCGCACTGTTTTGGTGTAACCACGACCAGCCGCGTGTGGTCAGCCGCTTTGGTGATGACCGCCACTATCGGGTCGCGTCCGCTAAAATGCTTGCCACTGCGATTCATATGCAGCAAGGCACGCCTTACGTGTATCAAGGGGAAGAAATTGGCATGACTAACCCTGGCTACCAGCGTATCGATGACTATCAAGACGTTGAGAGTCGCAACATGCACCGTCTGCTTTGCGACCAAGGCATGCCAGAAGGGGAAGTGCTGGCCATTCTGGCGGCACGCTCGCGCGATAATTCACGCACGCCTATGCAGTGGGACAGTTCAGAAAACGCCGGTTTTACCACAGGTACACCGTGGCTAACGCCTGCGCCTAACTATGTTGACGTCAATGTCGACACCGCACTGGCGGATAAAGACTCGGTGTTCTATCACTACAAAAAGCTGATTTCCCTGCGTAAAACCTTACCCGTGATCCGTGAAGGCGATTATCAGGACTTGTTGCCTGATCACCCACAACTGCTCGCCTATCGTCGCGACAGTGGCGACAGCCAACTGGTGGTGGTGTGTAATTTTTATGCCGAACCGGTCACGGCGACCTTGCCTCTCGCCCCTGCCCCGACCGCAGACTTGGTGAGCCATAATTACCCAGAAGCCAAGCCTTTAATGCCAGAAATGCAACTGGCACCCTATGAAGCCTTGGTGTATTTGATTCATCCCGCTTAACCCACACAAAAATGGCACGCCTTGGCGTGCCATTTTTCTTACAACGGCCAGTGGCTTTGGTTACTGACGCAACGCTCGCTCGCCGCGTGCGATGCCAACCACACCGCTACGTGCCACCTCAATGATCTCAGTGATCTCACCGACCGCGCGGATAAAGGCATCTAACTTGTCACTGTCACCCGTCAACTGCACGGTGTAGAGCGAGTGCGTCACATCCACAATCTGACCGCGGAAAATATCGGCGGTGCGTTTTACCTCCGCGCGGGCAAAGCCGCTGGCTTTCACTTTCACCAATGCCAGCTCGCGCTCAATATGATCGCTTTCAGTCACATTGCTTACTTTCAGCACATCAATCAGCTTATGCAGGTGCTTTTCGATTTGCTCGCGGTCCGCGTCGCTCACCACCGAGGTGGTGATATTCAAGCGCGATAAGGTTGCGTCATCCGTCGGTGACACCGTGAGTGATTCAATGTTGTAGCCACGCTGAGAGAATAAGCCCACCACGCGCGACAAGGCACCTGGCTCGTTTTCCATTAAAACCGATACAATACTGCGCATTAGGTTCTCTCCGTTTTGCTCAACCACATTTCATTCATCGCCCCACCGCGTACCTGCATCGGATAAACGTGCTCGGTTTCATCAACATTGATATCAACAAAGACCAAGCGATCTTTCATCGCCAAGGCTGCCTCTAAGCCCGCTTCCAGCTCGGAAGGGTGATTAATGCGCATCCCCACATGACCATAAGCCTCAGTGATCGCAGCAAAGTCCGGCACCGAGTCCATATAAGAGTGCGAATGGCGGCCTTGATAAATCATGTCCTGCCATTGTTTGACCATCCCGAGGAAACGGTTGTTGAGGTTGACGATCACCACCGGAATGTCGTATTGCAATGCCGTCGACAGCTCCTGAATGTTCATTTGAATACTGCCATCGCCGGTGACACACACCACCTGCGCGTCCGGCAGCGCAAACTTCACCCCCATGGCAGCGGGTAGCCCAAAGCCCATGGTGCCCAAGCCGCCGGAGTTAATCCAACGACGTGGTTTATCAAACGGATAATAGAGTGCCGCAAACATTTGATGCTGGCCGACGTCTGAGGTCACATACGCCTCGCCATGGGTGAGGCGATACAAGGTTTCAATCACTTGCTGGGGTTTAATCCGTTCAGGATCAGCGACATATTGCAAACATTGGCGCTCACGCCAAATCTGAATATTGTGCCACCAGGTGCTGATCGCATCGCTGTCGTTATTGCCACCTTGATCCACCAGCAATTTGAGCATGCTATTTAATACCGCATCCGCCGAGCCGACGATGGGAATATCTGCGGCCACGGTTTTAGAAATGCTGGAAGGATCCACATCAATGTGCATGATGGTGGCATCGGGACAGTATTTTTCTAGATTGTTGGTGGTACGATCGTCAAAACGAACACCAATACCAAAAATCAGATCGGCTTGGTGCATCGCCATGTTCGCTTCGTAGGTGCCATGCATACCCAGCATACCCAGCGCGTGATCATGGGTGCCGGGAAACGCCCCCAGGCCCATCAATGTGCTAACGACGGGGATGTTTAGACTTTCTGACAACTGGCGAATTTGCTCGCCGCAGTCGGCCATGATGGCCCCACCACCGACGTATAGCACCGGCTTTTTCGCTGCCAGTAGCGCTTTTAAGCCACGTTTGATCTGACCTTTGTGCCCTGACGTGGTCGGGTTGTAAGAGCGCATACGCACACTATCAGGGTACTGATACGGATGCTTTTGCGCCGGATTCAGCATGTCTTTGGGGATATCCACCACCACAGGGCCAGGACGTCCTGTCGCGGCAAGATAAAAAGCTTTTTTTACAATATTGGGAATATCTTCGGCGCGCTGGACTAAAAAGCTGTGTTTGACCACCGGGCGGGAGATCCCCACCATGTCACACTCTTGGAAGGCATCATTACCAATCAGGCCGCTCATGACTTGGCCAGAAAACACCACCATGGGGATCGAGTCCATATACGCGGTGGCAATGCCGGTAATGGCATTGGTTGCCCCTGGGCCTGACGTGACCAGAACCACGCCCACTTCCCCCGTGGCACGCGCATAACCATCGGCCATGTGTACCGCGGCTTGTTCGTGGCGCACCAACACATGGTCGATATCACTTTTTTCGTGTAATGCGTCGTAAATATCCAGTACCGACCCGCCTGGATAGCCAAAAATATGTTTTACGCCTTGATCGATCATGGAGCGCACGATCATCTCGGCACCGGATAACATTTCCACTCTACGCCTCCCTGTTTGCATAGTTAGGACTTACTTTTAGCCTAATCCTGCCCCTTACTCTTGGATGTACTGGTGGTCACTCACCACGCGGACATCTGAACCAAATACTGGCGGTAAGGCGGCGTTAGATTGTCACTTGGCCTGCTTCGGATGAAGCTGCAATCAATGTAACGTTTTATTTGCAAAACTGTCTATTAGCTAATCAGTATTTACATTTTTAATCTAAATGTTGAGTGAATGTTGCTGGTTTACGCTGACCACGGGGGAGGAAATTGGAAACATCCACTATAAAATCGACACTTTGCCAGATTTGCTATTCAGGCGTGGGGAGGAAAAAGGGGGAAAAGGCATACAAATAACGAAAACAAAGGAAGATTCTCAGCCATGAGAAACCTTCCCCCGCTTTGATGCACCAGGACTAACGTTGATACATGGTGTCAATGTGATGTTGGTAACGTGAAAGGATCACTTTGCGGCGCAGTTTCATGGTCGGCGTGAGCTCGCCACTGTGCATGCAAAAGCCCTGTGGCAACAAGGTAAAGCGTTTGACTTGCTCAAATTTGGCCAATTCATGTTGTAAGCTCTGCAAACGCTTTTCAAACAAGGCTACCACATCGGCGTGTTTTAGCAGCTCTTTGCGATTTTGATATTCGATATTGGCCGCCCGCGCCCACTCTTCTAAGGCATCGAAGCAAGGCACAATCAAGGCCGATACAAAATGACGCGCCTCGGCCACCACCGCAATCTGATCGATAAAATGATCGCGCACCAAAGCGCCTTCCACCCGCTGTGGTGCGATGTACTTACCGCCTGAGGTTTTCATCAACTCTTTGATTCGGTCAGTGATAAATACGTTGCCCTTGGCATCAAGATACCCCGCATCGCCGGTTTTCAAAAAGCCATCCTCGGTAAAGGTGGCGGCAGTCGCATCAGGCTGATTAAAGTAACCCCGCATTACCATCGGCCCACGGACTTGAATTTCATCGTCCGTCCCAATTCGCACTTCTGCCCCTGGCATCGGATGGCCAATCGATTGGGGATCAAAGCGGGTATCGTCCCAGCAAGAAACCGTGGCGGTGGTTTCGGTCATGCCATAACCGAGCTTGACGTTAATGCCTATTGCGTGGAAAAACGCGCCGATATCAGGATCAAGACGCGCCCCACCGCACGGCATCAAACGCATCTTGCCACCTAGTAGCGCACGTAATTTGCTGAGCACCAGCTTGTCGGCCAACGCCAATTGCCATTGCTGACACCAAGACGGAGACTGGCCGGTGCGTAATTGCGCAGCATGACGCTCACCTTGGCGCAGTGCCCATCGGAATAAATGCGGTTTAACACCGGTGGCCCGACTGAGTTTGTCGTGGATAGCACCATGGATTTTTTCATAAAAACGCGGTACCGCACACATTACCGTCGGTTTGACCTCGGCCAATGCATCACGCACCTGAAGCGGGTTGGAGAGATAGCAATTGACCGCCCCGCGGTGAAGGACGTAATAGCTCCATGCGCGCTCAAACACATGAGAAAGCGGCAAAAAGGCCAAAGAGACATCATCGGGGCTTAATGCCAATACTTGATCGTGCACATCCAACTGCGCCGCCACATTGGCATAATCCAGCATCACCCCTTTCGGATCGCCCGTAGTGCCGGAGGTATAAATCAAGGTGGTCAGATCGTCCATGCATCGTGCGTCAATGCGCGCGTCTAACTCGGCTTGATAGCCGCGATCGTCTTGCAATAGCCAGCTGGCCCAATCCCACACCTTGGGATGCGCGGGAACCGCCGTCTCTTGACTTAGGGCAACCACCCCTTTGACATTGGGGCAGTGTTTAAGGGCAGTAACCGCGCTCTCCAGTTGTTCGTCACCGGCAAAAATCCACTGCACGTCTGCATCATTGATAATGTGTGCGGCTTGCTGGGCGGTGCTAGTTGCGTAAATCGGCACAGGTACGGCGCGAATTTGCAACGCGGCATAGTCCAACATTGCCCATTTTTCGCTGTTCGGCGCAAAAATGGCGACGGTTTGCTGCACCTGACAGCCAGCGCTGAGTAAGCAGCGTGACAGCTGATCGATGCGTTCGCCTAGCTGGCGCCAACTAATGCTTATCCATTGCGTGTCTTGTTGGAAGCGGATTGCTTCGCGTTCATTTTGGGCGGCAATCTGCTCGCGAATGCGCGTGACGATATGGTTTTGGGTGTTCACGGAGTCTCTCTTGGCTCGCCGTTTGGCGAACACATGTACGCTCAATAATGACAGCGAGTTTACCGAGCGCACCATCAAACTCAAGAGAAATTGAGTGAATGCTCTAGCAAAAATGTAAAAACGTGATTCAGCCTTGTGGAAGCAGCTTATCGGCGCGCGCCGCACATCGCACTACCGAATCAAGCGTTGCAACCTGAGTGGGTGTGGATCCATGCGCATTGATGAGCGATTAAAGTCCAAAATCGACTCCTCAACCGTTTCTGGATAGTCAACCTGAGCCCATAGATGGTGAAACAGGCTACGTGTCTGACTTAACTCTCCTTTTACCAGCCACTCCGCCAATGCTTGAGCAACATCTGGGTACCCAATCGCGCCCACCGCCGGTGCCTGCAGCCATTCACGTACCGCGCTCGCATTCAAGCTATCCATACTGTGTGCTAGCCCAAGCTGAGAAAGTGTTGCGACATTACTCAACTGTTCAAACTGACCAGACAATGGCTTTAAAAGGAGCTTTTTCCCTAAACTTAATGCCTCCGATGGAAGCTCAAATCCCCCATTTGCGATCACACCCTGGCACTGATGCAGTGCCGTGTGAAAGCTTTCTTTGCCTAAGGGCATTAGCGTAAGGTTTTCACGTTGGTAGGGGGCATTAACCTCGGGGTGAAAGCAGATAAAAGGTTGGCTAAAGCGCAACAGCAGCTCACTGACTGCAGATAACGATTCAAAGGGGAGATACACCAGCACCGCCCTCTCCGCAGTGGACGATGCCACCGCTTTATCCACCGGAGTGGTATCAATAATCGGGGGTAAAATCGGTTGGTTAAAGTGATACCAATGCAAGCCAATGGCATAGTCGGTTGGCGCAAAATAACGCATGATAATGCGATTGATCAGCGTTTCCCCATGTTTGGGCACCGCGTGAGAAAACGCCGCTTGGTGGCTGATGGCCACCGATGGCACCCCTTGCCGGCGCGCCGCCCACGCACTGATGGGTTCAAAATCAGAGATAACCTTATCGTAGCCTGATACATCAAGCTGGCGAATATCGCGTCGGAGCTGTGTAAAACGATTGTGTCGCGCGGTGGCTAACATATCAATTTTGCCATCACGGCTGACAAAGCTCATGCCGGTAAACGTGCGATAGTCACCAAATGGCGCCATATCAAAATAACGCTCGGCTGGCCGCCCAGAAAAAACAAAATCGACCTCGACATCATATCCTGCTAAGGCACGAGCCATGGCGCGGGCTCGCGATATATGCCCGTTACCGGTTCCCTGAACACCGTATAAAAGCTTCATTAAATACCTGTTATTCCGTAAAGATCGAAAGTGATACTGTGTGCCAACGTCGCGCACAGCAGCCCTAACCCAGCGCCAACCACGATATCGCTCACAAAGTGCACGCCCAGTAACACGCGCGAAATACCGATTAAGCTGGCCCAGATGAACACCAAAAGGGTTAACGAAGGAAAAAAAGTGCTCAGCAATGAGGCCATGAGAAAAGCGGCGGCCGTGTGGCCTGATGGCATACTGTAAAGATCGGAAGGCGTGATAAAGGCAGGTAACTGCGAAGGACGTGCGCGCCGAAAGCTGCGTTTAAGCACCCAATAGATCGGGAGTTCGATGGCAAAAGCCGTCAGTCCTGTGAGCAAAAACCAGAGCCCGACCGCCTCATGAAGCCACCATGCAGTAAAGCCAATCACCAGATAGAGTGGCCCGTCACCTGAACGGGAAACGGCACGGGCTATTTTCGCTGTGCCAGCGCTAAAGCGGTGAGATAAACACAGTGTCGACACCGTGTGGTCGAAGCGTTGAATCGCGGTAAAGCTTCTCATCCTGCCTCCCAATGCGGCGAGCTGATGGTTAAACTCTAGTCAGCCGGTATGACAGGTCGGTGACGTTATTGGGTCATCTCGATGAATTTACGTCGCCGCTTGAGCTCAGGCACGTTGGGACAAGTAAAAATAATGAAGACTGGACAAAGCCGCGCCAGAGCACAGTACAAAAATCTAACTTTTAGTTTTAAAACCAGTTTAATTAACCAGTTTTTTACCATTATATTGCGCAGAAAACGGGTTTTGTTTTTTTCAGATTGACGCTTTCCCCATCGCTCTGTTATTTCTGGTAACAGAATATTTACTGACGGACATCAGCATGACACTGTTTCACCTACGCCTCATCCTCCTCCTTATCGTGACCCAGTCGCGCGGGTAGGTTTTGGGCAGAAAACAGTGAATGCCAAATCTCAAAAACCCGCGCCAGACGCGGGTTTTTTTGTATCTAACGTCGCCAAAATAACATCAAGCGCCAATTAAAGAGCCCTTCAAAGCGGCCAAGCAAACACAACAGGGAGTCACCCATGAGCGAGAACAGCCAAGTCATTCTGTTTGATACCACCTTACGCGACGGCGAGCAGGCGCTGTCAGCAAGTTTAACCGTCAAAGAGAAATTGCAGATCGCCCAAGCCTTGGACCGCTTGAAGATAGACATTATTGAAGCCGGTTTTCCGGTCTCCTCACCGGGCGATTTTGAATCCGTGCGCACCATTGCCGAGCACATGCAACATGCACGTGTCTGTGCCTTGTCTCGCGCGGTTCCTAAAGACATAGATGTGGCCGCCGAATCCCTCAAAGCCGCTGACGCCTTTCGTATCCACACTTTTTTGTCCACCTCAACCATCCATGTCAAAGATAAGCTTCGCCGCAGCTACGATGACGTGGTCGAGATGGGGGTACGCGCCGTTAAGCATGCACGCCAATACACGGACGATGTGGAGTTTTCCTGCGAAGATGCCGGGCGCACCCCAATAGATAACTTGTGCCGTATGGTCGAAGCGGCGATTGATGCCGGTGCGACCACCGTCAATATCCCAGATACGGTGGGTTACACAGTGCCGAGTGAATTCGGCGATATCATTGCGACCTTGTTTAACCGCGTACCGAATATCGACAAAGCCGTGATCTCTGTCCATTGTCATGATGACTTAGGGATGTCGGTGGCCAACTCTATTGCCGCGGTTCAAGCCGGCGCTCGCCAAGTGGAAGGCACTATCAATGGCATCGGTGAACGTGCGGGGAACTGCGCGCTGGAAGAGATTGCGATGATCTTGAAAACCCGCGCTGACTTGTTAGGCGTAGAAACAGGATTGAACCACACCGAAATTGCCCGCACCAGCAAGTTAGTTAGTCAGCTTTGCAACATGCCAATCCAACCCAATAAAGCCGTGGTCGGTGCCAATGCCTTTAGCCACTCCTCCGGCATCCACCAAGATGGCATGCTGAAAAACAAAAACACCTACGAAATCATGACCCCAGAGTCGATTGGTTTGGGCAAAAAGGCGCTTAATCTGACCAGCCGTTCCGGCCGTGCCGCGGTGAAAAGCCACATGGATAACCTTGGCTACGACCAACAAGATTACGATTTAGACACCTTGTATCAATCTTTCTTGCAGCTGGCGGATCGTAAAGGTCAGGTGTTCGATTACGACTTAGAAGCCTTGATGTTCTTCAACAACCTCAAAGAAGAGGACGACTTCTACAAGCTGAACTATTTAGGCGTGCAATCGGGCAGCCTAATGGCGACCACCAGCATCAAGTTGCAATGTGGCGACGAAGAGAAACGCGAGGCGGCAATTGGTAACGGCCCCGTCGATGCCCTTTATCAGTGCATCTACCGCATTACCGGCTATGACATTGAACTGGATAAATTCGATCTGACCGCCAAAGGAGAAGGAGAAGATGGTCTCGGCCAAGCCGACATCATTGCTAACTACAAGGGCCGTAAATATCACGGCACCGGGGTGTCGACCGACATTATCGAAGCCTCAGGTGAAGCGCTGTTGCATGTGATCAATGCCATTTATCGCGCCGACAAAATCGCCCAGATTAAGGAACAATCCCACTTAAAACAGGAGACAGTATAACCATGGCCAGCGCACATCAGATTGCTATTTTGCCCGGTGACGGTATCGGCCCCGAAGTCATGACGCAAGCCGAGAAGGTGCTTGATGCGGTTAGCGAGCGATTCTCACTCACCTTGGAGCGTCACCACTATCCTGTGGGCGGTGCCGCGATTGATGCCCATGGCTCGCCGCTGCCCGCACAAACCTTGGCTGGGTGTGAAAAAGCCGATGCAATTTTATTTGGTTCAGTGGGCGGCCCAAAGTGGGAGCATTTACCGCCAACCGAGCAACCTGAACGCGGTGCCTTGCTGCCATTACGCAAACACTTTGGGCTGTTCTGTAACTTGCGTCCGGCACAAATCCACACTGGTCTCGAAGGCTTTTGCCCGCTGCGCGCCGACATTGCCGACAAAGGCTTTAACATCGTGGTGGTGCGAGAGCTAACCGGTGGGATTTACTTTGGTGAGCCCAAAGGACGTGAAGGTGAAGGCCGCGAGGAAAAAGCGTTTGATACGGAAGTTTATCATCGCTATGAAATTGAGCGTATCGCCCGCATTGCCTTCCAATCGGCTCAGTTGCGTAATAAGCAAGTGTGCTCAATCGATAAAGCCAATGTACTGCAAAGCTCAATGCTATGGCGTGAAGTGGTGGAAGAGGTGGCCAAGGACTATCCGGATGTCCACTTGAGCCATATGTATATCGACAACGCCACCATGCAGCTGATTAAAGACCCGTCGCAATTTGATGTGATGCTATGCTCGAACATTTTCGGCGACATCATCTCCGATGAATGCGCAATGATCACCGGCTCAATGGGCATGTTGCCATCTGCGAGCTTGAACGCGAGTAAATTTGGTTTGTATGAGCCCGCCGGCGGCTCTGCGCCCGATATCGCGGGTAAAAATATCGCCAACCCAGTGGCGCAAATTCTCTCCGCCGCGCTAATGTTACGCTACTCGTTAGGCGAAGAAGACGCGGCCTGTGCGATTGAGCATGCGGTCAGCCAAGCACTGGCGGCCGGTGAGCTGACCGCTGATCTGGCGGGCAACCATCCTGCCCTCAGTACCGAACAAATGGGCGATCGTATCGCCGCCTATATCCGCCAAGGCGCAGAATAATTACCCGTAAGGATACGAGCTATGTCGAATGCAAACACCCAGCAAGGCGCCAAGACCTTGTACGAAAAAATTCATCAAGCCCATATTGTCACCGAGCAGCCCGGCGAAGCGCCGCTGCTGTATATCGACCGCCACTTGGTGCACGAAGTGACCTCCCCACAAGCCTTTGATGGTCTGCGGGAAAAAGGGCGTCCGGTGCGCCAAGTGAGTAAAACCTTCGCCACCATGGATCACAATGTCTCCACCGAAACCAAAGACATTAACGCGTCAGGGGAAATGGCGCGTATCCAAATGGAAACACTGGCCAAAAACTGCGAAGAGTTCGGTGTCACTCTGTATGACTTGAATCACCCTTACCAAGGCATTGTGCACGTGATGGGCCCCGAACTTGGTATTACCCTGCCCGGCACCACCATCGTCTGTGGTGACTCCCACACCGCAACCCACGGCGCTTTTGGTGCACTGGCCTTTGGCATTGGTACCTCTGAAGTCGAGCACGTGCTGGCCACCCAAACGCTCAAGCAATCCCGCGCCCGCACGATGAAAATTGAAGTCACGGGCAAAACCGCCCCCGGGATCACTGCCAAAGATATTGTCCTAGCCATTATTGGCAAGGTCGGTCATGCCGGCGGCACCGGGCATGTGGTGGAGTTTTGCGGGGACGCTATCACCGACTTGTCGATGGAAGGGCGAATGACGGTGTGCAACATGGCAATCGAATTAGGCGCCAAAGCTGGCCTGATCGCGCCGGATGACACCACCTTTGCCTATTTAAAAGACAAGAAATTTGCCCCTAAAGGCGAGCAATGGCAGCAAGCCGTTGCGTATTGGCAAACCTTGCACTCGGATGCCGATGCGCAGTTTGATCGCGTGGTCACCCTCGATGGCAGTCAAATTCACCATCAAGTGACCTGGGGCACCAACCCCGGCCAAGTGGTCAGTGTGCATGATACCGTGCCTGCCCCAGAGACAATGAACGATCCGATTGAACGTCACTCGGCAGAACGCGCATTAAAATATATGGGGCTGACACCCGGTCAAGCCATCAACCAAATCCGTATCGATAAAGTCTTTATTGGCTCTTGCACCAACTCACGGATTGAAGACATGCGTGCGGCCGCTGCGGTTGCCAAAGGGCGACGTGTGGCAGAGGGCGTGCATGCCATGGTGGTGCCAGGCTCCGAGCAAGTGCGGGCACAGGCGGAGCAAGAAGGACTGGATGTCATTTTCCGTGACGCTGGCTTTGAATGGCGCTTGCCCGGCTGCTCAATGTGTTTGGCGATGAATAATGATCGCTTAGGCCCCAAAGAGCGCTGCGCCTCCACCAGCAACCGTAACTTTGAAGGCCGCCAAGGCCGTGAAGGCCGCACCCACTTGGTCAGCCCAGCCATGGCCGCAGCGGCGGCGATTGCGGGTCATTTTGTTGACGTTAACCAATTATAAGGAGGCCTTATGTCAGGCATACACACTCATACCGGCATTGTTGCCCCATTAGATGCGGCGAACGTCGATACCGATGCGATCATTCCTAAGCAGTTTTTGCAAAAGGTCACCCGCACCGGCTTTGGTCAGCATCTATTTCACGATTGGCGCTTTTTAGACGATGCGGGCAAGCAACCGAACCCCGAGTTTGTGCTCAATCAAGCGCGTTACCAAGGCGCTAGCGTCTTGCTCACGCGCGAGAATTTTGGCTGTGGCTCATCCCGCGAGCATGCGCCTTGGGCGCTGGATGATTACGGGTTTAAAGTGATTATCGCCCCCAGTTTTGCCGATATTTTCTATGGCAACTGCATCAATAACCAAATGGTGCCGGTGACCCTTGAAGAAGCCCAAATCGATGCTTTATTTGCGTATGTAGCCGAAAATGAAGGCGCGACGGTAACCCTGGATTTGCCCGCCCAAACCATTCGAGCCGGTGAACACTGCTTTGCCTTCCAGATGGATGATTTTCGCCGTCATTGCCTGTTGGAAGGGTTAGATAGCATCGGTCTGACGTTGCAGCACGAAGCCGATATCTCACGCTTTGAAAAACAAATACCAGACTTTTTGGTGTAATACGCCCTCCAAGAACGCCAATAAGCGCGGTATTACCCGTACTTATTGGCGCTTCAACCCATTTTTTCCATCCTCAATGAAACCAACCGCTGACTCGCTTGGTCTAGTCTCAAAGAAGGTTTGATCGCATTAAGGACTGGCAATGCAAAAACATTTGGTAATTCTGCTCTGGTTAGTGTTTCCGATCATCAGCCAAGCCGCGCCCAAAGCGGATTACTGGGCAATGTGGGATGCCCATAACCCTGACAGCCAAGCCACGTTTACCCATCACAGCTGGCAAGTGTTACTCGATAAGTATTTGCAATCTCAGGGGCAGCACACCTTATTTAACTATGCCGCGGTCACGGATAACGACAAAGCAACCCTCGACCATTACATTGACATGCTCACCGCGCGCGACCCACGTACCCTGACCAAAGACGAGCAATACGCGTATTGGGTTAACCTCTATAATGCGGTCACGGTAAAACTGATTATCGCCGACTACCCGGTCCGTTCCATCACCAAACTCGGTGGGCTATTTAGCTTTGGCCCTTGGGATGATGAAGTGGTTACCGTCGCTGGCGAGCCGCTCACTTTAAACGATATCGAACACCGGATTTTACGCCCGCTTTGGCAAGATCCGCGTACCCACTATGCGGTCAACTGTGCCAGCCTTGGCTGCCCTAATCTTCAGCCACAAGCCTTTCAAGCAAGTGCACTTGATGCACAGCTCGAGCACGCCGCCTATACCTTCATTAACAGTGATAAAGGCGTGAGTCAGCAAGGGGGAAAATGGCAACTTTCCTCAATTTATGAATGGTTTGAAGCTGACTTTGGTGGCGATAAGCAAGGCGTGATCGCTCACATAAACCAGTATCGCGATATTCCATTGCCACAAGAGGCAACATTGGAATACGACTACAACTGGGACCTTAACCAACTCGGCAACTAAAAGGCTTGGTTAACCCTAAGCCAATCAGTACAATACCACCGTACTCATTGGGGAGCCTCACGGCTGAGATTGCGCACTGCGCTAGACCCATCGAACCTGATCCAGCTAACACTGGCGTAGGGATTGAGACTTGATGTTGCCATCAACTTGCCTCAACACCCACGCCCAACTTAGGAGCGTGCTGTGAAAGTTTTTACCTCTGTTCTCACTCTGGTTTCTTTATCGCTATTATCACTCGGCGCCCGCGCCGCGGACCCGCTTACTGTCTATACCTATGACTCCTTTATTGCTGAATGGGGGCCGGGGCCTAAAATTAAAGCGAAATTTGAACAGCAATGCGATTGCCAACTTGAGTTTGTGTCTCTCGACGATGGGGCCGCCTTACTTAATCGCCTGCGCATTGAAGGAGAAACCACCCAAGCCGATATCGTACTCGGTATGGATACCAACTTAATGAAAGAAGCCGAGCGCAGTGGGATTGTTGCCGAGCACGCGGTCAATACCGAGCGCCTGCAAGTGCCTGGCGGGTGGGATAACAAATACTTTATCCCTTACGATTACGGCTATTTTGCCTTTGTGTATGACACTACTCGTTTGCTCGACCCACCCAAAAGCCTCAAAGCCTTGATTGAGGAGCGCGATGACATCAGTGTGATTTACCAAGATCCGCGCGTATCAACGGTCGGCCAGGGGCTAATGCTTTGGATCCAAAAAGTGTACGGCGATAATAATCAACAAGCATGGCGCGATCTTGCCGATAACACGATCACTGTGACCAAAGGCTGGACCGAGGCTTACAACATGTTCCTCAATAAAGAAGCGGACATGGTGCTCTCTTACACCACCTCGCCGGCTTACCACTTAGTGGCCGATGAAGACGATCGCTTTGCCGCCGCCATGTTTGAAGAGGGGCACTATATGCAAATCGAAGTCGCCGCTAAATCAGCCTATACCGATCAGCCGGAACGTGCGGATGCGTTTTTACAATTTATGCTCAGTGATGCGGCACAGTCGGTGATCCCAACCACTCAGTGGATGTATCCGGTCACCGATGTCAACTTGCCTGATGCCTTCTACACCTTGGACAAACCGCAAGAGAGCTTGCTGTATCAGCCTGATGAAGTGATGGGCAATCGCCAGCAATGGGTGCGTGACTGGCAAACCGCGCTGGTTGAATAGCCAAGATGCTCAACCCTTCTCGAACCTGGCCGGGCAGTATTGCGGCCAGCTTGGTCGTGGCTTTGATTGGCAGCGCACTCTGGGCGTTATTCTCTCACAGCCACGATTTGTCACTTGCCTCCTTATGGCAAGATACCTACTTGCGTCATGTCACCTACTTTAGTTTTAAACAGGCCGCGTTATCCGTTGTACTTAGCGTTGGGCTAGCAGTGCCAGTCGCTCATGCGCTGTCTCGCCGACAATTTCCAGCAAAGGCATGGCTGCTGAAGTTATTCGCCATGACCTTGGTGCTGCCGGTCTTGGTGGGAGTATTTGGACTGGTTGCTATCTATGGCCGTAGTGGCTGGATTGCACAAGCTTTCGCGCACTTCGATGCGGCTATGCCGTTTTCTATTTATGGCTTAAGTGGCATTTTACTCGCCCATGTGTTTTTTAATCTCCCTTTTTCCGCCCAATTAATGGTGCAAGCCTTAGAGGGGATCCCAGCCGATCAACGCCGTCTTGCTACCCAGCTAGGGCTCAAAGGCTGGCAACGTTTTAAGCACCTAGAATGGCCGTATCTACGCCAAAGCTTGCCTCATATCGTGGGGCTAGTATTTATGTTGTGCTTTACCAGCTTCGCGACTGTCATGGCACTGGGCGGCGGGCCGAAAGCGACGACCATCGAGCTGGCCATTTACCAAGCCATTCATTTTGATTTCGATTTACAAACGGGTGCTGTCCTCGCGCTGTGGCAAATGCTGCTATGCGGGGCCATCGCATTTACCGTGCAAACCTTGACGCGCCCGCTGCCGAGCACACCCAGTGAAGTGCTGCCGCTTCCTGCATCTTTGGATAGCCGTGCGGCCAAGTGTTGGGACGGCCTTTGGATTGGCCTCGTTTTGCTATTGGTGTTACCACCACTGGGCGTGGTGATTGCACGCGGGTTGAACCCCAGCGCATTAGCGGTGCTCGGCGATAGCGCATTGTGGCAAGCAACTCTGCACTCGCTGTTCATTGCCACGGGCGCTACCACCTTTGCTTTTGTGTTAGCCGTGGCGGTGATCTTAGCCAGTCGGCACTGGCGCTTACATGGACGAAAAAAACAGGCGGATGGGATAGAAACGCTCGGTGCCATCATCCTGGTAGTGCCAAGTATCGTGCTCAGTACCGGGCTTTTTTTGCTGTTTCGCCAGTTTAGTAACGTATTCAGCTTAGCGCTGTGGCTGGTAATGACAGTGAACGCCCTAATGGCGCTGCCTTATCTTATCAAGGTCTTGAGTGCCCCCGCCTTCCAGCTCGCTCAGTCATACCATAACTTGTGCGCCACCTTAGGCGTCAGAGGCATCACGCGTTTACGTCTGATTGAGTGGGACTGTTTACGTGCACCTATTGCGCGCGGTGTCGCGGTGAGTTTTGTGTTATCCATGGGCGATCTCAGTGCCATCTCCTTATTTGGTAGTCAAAACTTTCAAACCCTGCCCCTGTATTTGTTTCGCTTAATGGGCAGTTACCAAATGGAAGCGGGCGCCGCCGCGGCGATGCTATTACTGCTCACCAGCTTGGGGTGTTATGCCCTACTGACGCGCCTTATCCAATGGAGACACGCATGTTAACGCTTTCCGATGTTCAGTATAGTTACCAACAAGATTGGATGACCTTTGATGCCCATATCGCCCCTGGAGAGATTGTGGCCGTGCTCGGGCCTAGCGGGGCAGGCAAAAGCACCTTACTATCACTGATTGCCGGGTTGATTGCCCCTGATAGTGGCGAGATTGCTATTGATGGTAAGCCAGTGACAACAACCCCCGCCCACCAGCGGCCACTGTCTATCTTGTTCCAAGAGCATAATGTCTTTACCCATTTGTCGGTGTTCGACAATATGGCGATTGGCTTATCACCATCACTGAAACTCACCGCTACCCAACGGGAAAACATTGAACAGGCAGCGCAATCGGTCGGCTTAAGCGACTATCTCTCTCGCCTGCCCGGCCAATTGTCAGGCGGGCAACGACAACGTATCGCACTGGGTAGAAGCATCGCACGCAACCAACCTTTATTGCTGCTCGATGAGCCCTTCTCCGCACTCGATCCCGCGCTAAAAAAAGACATGCTGATGCTAGTTAAGCGTACCGCCCAAGCGCAAGGCACTACCGTGGTGATGGTCACCCACCACCCTGAAGATGCTCAAGCCATTGCCTCTCAGTTTCTTTATCTCGATGATGGAAAAGTCTGTCTTCACCGTCCGGTTGAGGTGCTCAATCATCCACCCGCGATGATGCAAGGTTACATGGGCACCGCTGACGATTCGTTCCGGGTGGCATCCCCCTGATAGGCTTCTATACTAAGGAAAACACGGAAGAATCCAAGGAGGCGCCTTGTGGCCGCCAGCAGCATCCAGATCCTCGACTCGATTGTCGACTTTACCGCTAAAACGGAAGTCGATGCGATTACTAAAAGCTTGCTGACCTCAATTACCGAGCTTACCCCAGTGAGTGAAGTGGTGCTGCTTGATTACTGCGCCGATATGCAGCCTGCCTTCACGGTATTAGGCACCAATGACAACAGCGCTTTTCAGCAAGAGAACATCCATCAAATTGACGCGCTGCTTGCAGAATGCCTAGCGACACAAGCGGTGACTCAACACCATACCAATGATCATGTATTGATTGCTGTCCCCATTTATTACGAAAAAGAAGAAGGTGTGAACGGTGTTTTATGCGGCCGCGCCACAGATCTCAGCCAGGAACAACGTGCTCTAGTGGCAGGATTGACGCGTATTTACGAGAACTATCAGCAGATTATCATGGCCAGCGAGCGTGACAGTTTCACCAGCTTATTTAATCGCAAAGTCCTCTCTAAAAAGCTGGATCTTATTTGTGATCGCCTAGCACAAAGCGAGGCGACATCAGATAGTGACTCCGACAGCTCGCTCTCACCTTGGGTGTGTATTTTCGATGTTGATCACTTTAAGCAAATCAATGATAACTTTGGTCATGTATTTGGTGACGAGGTCATCTTGTTACTGGCTTCATTGATGCGCCAGACCTTCTCGTCACAAGACACCTTGTTCCGGTATGGCGGCGATGAATTTGTGGTGCTGTTTCAGCCCTGCTCGCGGGCGATGGCAGAGCAAAAAGCCAACACCTTTATTGCTAATGTCAACGCTCGAGATTTTGGTGCCGCTCAGACCGTGACTATTTCCATGGGCGCGACACGGATTGAACGTGGACAACTCAGTACCAGCACCATCTTAGGCAATGCGGATCAAGCGCTCTATCACGCCAAACAAAACGGCCGTAACCAAGTCGCTTTTTATGATGACTTACTGCAATCTGGGGTGATAAAAACCTTTGTCGCCGAGGACGATGTTGAATTGTTTTAGCTCATGGAGAAAGGTGGCGGCTTGATGACCACCACCTGATATCCACTACAAATTCTCTTCGGCAAATTCAGCCAACCGACTACGCACCACGCCATTGAGGTATACGCACGCACTGCCCTCAAAGTTTTTAAACCGCTCGACAATGTAAGTTAGCCCTGATGTTACTGGGGTTAAATACGAAGAATCAATTTGCGCTAAGTTCCCCGAGCACACCAGCTTGGTTCCCTCCCCACATCGGGTGATAATGGTTTTAAGCTGAGAGGCAGTCAGGTTTTGGCACTCATCCAAAATGACAAACGCGTTTTGAATCGAACGACCACGCATAAAGTTAATCGATTTAAACTGTAGATTGGCTTTCTCCATGATGTACCGCATCGAGCCATCAGTGCACTCGTCATGCATGTGCAACGCTTCTAGCGTGTCGGTGACGGCCCCAAGCCAAGGCAACATTTTCTCTTCTTCAGTGCCCGGTAAAAAGCCGATCGACTCGCCAATATCTGGGGTATTGCGGGTCACGATAATCTTGTCATACATCCCTTTTTCGACCACTTGTTCAAGGGCCGCTGCCATCGCCAGAATGGTTTTACCACAGCCCGCCGGACCGGTGAGGATCGCCAAGTCAATGCTCGGATCCAGCAACGCATCCATTGCCATGCCTTGGTAGATATTTTTCGGTTTCACATCCCACGCGGCGCGATGCATCAATCGCTCTCGGCTCAGATCTTTAATCACCGCTTTATCGCCATCAATGGCTTGCACTCGCGCAGCAAAATCGTCACTGTCATCCAACAGGTATTGATTAACAAACGGGGTATCGAGGAGCTCTGACGGCAACGTATGTAGGGTCTCTGTGCCATAGGCTTGACTATTGCACTCCCCCACTTTATCCCAAAAGCTACCTTCAAATTGGTGGAAACCCTTGGTCAACAATCGTACATCATCAATCAACTGGTCGGTGCGATAATCCTCCACATGCATCACCCCCGCCCCTTTAGCGCGCAGACGCATATTGATGTCTTTGGTCACCAACACCACTTTACGTGGCGAGCGTTTGGTTTGTAGATATAACACCGCATTGAGTATTCGGTTATCACCCGCTTTATCCGCGAAGGCATGGACCGTTTCTTTGATCTCAAAATCAGCGAGAATCGATACCGTGCCAGTGGCATCCCCTTTGCCAACGGCAATACCCTCGCCAATTTCGTCAGGAGTAGCCTCTTTAAAAATATCTTCCAAGGCGCGGATCGCCACACGCGCATCCCGTGAGACATCACGCTTGCTGTCTTTGATGCGGTCAAGTTCTTCGAGGACAGTCATGGGGATCACGACATCGTGTTCTTGGAAAGAGTAAATCGAGAAAGGCTCGTGGAGGAGAATATTAGTATCAAGTACAAACAGCTTCCGGTCGGCGTCGCCCATAGGCACCTCCTGTGTCGGCAGTTCACTGTCGGTGACAGCGCTTAAAATAAGCGTAGACCTGGCCGTTGGGATGCGCCCAACTTGTTTTACTGCGCCAGCTCACGCTTTTATCTTTGCCGCCCATTAATGACGTTTGTATGTCAGCGTGACCTTTGATGCGATTCGTTGAGTTTCATCGTGACCCTCCTCACAAGTTCGAGTACTATTGGCGGCCAATTTTTTCAGTGCCACACTGAATAGCAGAGTATTTAAACGACGCTGTATTGAATGGCGTCGCGTCTTTCGACAATCGAGTTAATTCAGAGGTTTTCCCCTATGTCATTTGCGCTTGGACAACGTTGGATCAGTGATACGGAACATGATCTTGGACTCGGCACTGTGGTGTCCGTTGATGGCCGTACCGTGACCCTAATGTTTCCTGCTAGTGATGAAACACGGCTGTATGCCAGCCATGATGCGCCCGTGACTCGGGTGATGTTCAATCCCGGCGATGAGGTGGAAAGTCACGAAGGCTGGACCATGACCGTCTCACGCGTTGAGGAAAACGATGGGGTATTAACCTATTACGGCCAGCGTTCCGACACAGGGGAAGATGAGGTCGCACTGCGTGAGATCTTACTCAGCCACCAAATTCGCTTTAACAAGCCGCAAGACAAACTGTTTGCAGGCCAACTCGATCGTATGGACCGTTTTGCCCTGCGTTATCGCGCTCTGACCAACCAATATCAGCAATTGCGCAGCCCGCTACGCGGCTTAACTGGTATGCGTGCTGGCCTGATCCCCCATCAGCTTTATATTGCCCATGAAGTCGGTCGTCGTCATGCTCCACGCGTGCTGCTCGCCGACGAAGTGGGGTTGGGGAAAACCATTGAGGCAGGAATGATTATCCACCAGCAGGTGCTGGCTGGCCGTGCGGAACGTGTGCTGATTGTGGTACCCGAAACCCTGCAGCACCAGTGGCTGGTGGAGATGATGCGCCGCTTTAATCTGCATTTCTCCATTTTCGATGAAGAGCGCTGTGTCGAGGCTTTTGCCGACGCCCCCAACCCCTTTGATACCCAACAGTTGGTATTGTGCTCACTCGAGTTTCTGCGCAAAAACCGCCGCCGGGTGGAACAAGTCTGTGATACCCACTGGGATCTACTGGTGGTTGACGAAGCCCATCACTTAACTTGGACGCCGGAGGCACCGAGTCGAGAATATCAAATCGTTGAGAGCATTGCCGAACATACGCCGGGCGTGTTGCTACTTACCGCCACGCCAGAGCAACTGGGCCAACAAAGCCATTTTGCTCGCTTGCGCCTGCTCGACCCCGACCGTTTCTATGATTACGACGTCTTTGTCGAAGAAGCACAACAATACGCGCCCGTGGCTGAGGCCGTTGAGGCGCTGCTGAGTGATACCCCACTGACCGACGCGGCACAAGCTGGGATACGTCAGCTATTGCAACACGAAGATCTGTCAGCACGTTTAGCCCAAGTGCACAGTGATAACGCAGAAGAGAACGCTCAGGCGCGCCAACAATTGATTGATGATCTTATGGACCGTCACGGCACCGGGCGTGTGTTATTTCGCAATACCCGAGCGGCAATCAGTGGCTTCCCCAGCCGCCAACTGCGTATGCACCCACTCGCGCTACCCAGTCAATATCAAACTGCCATGCGAGTCGCTGGCATGATGGGTAGCACCGACTCAAGCGAACAAAAGGCCGTGCAAAACCTATACCCAGAAGATATCTATCAACAGTTTGAAGGGGATAGCGCGAGCTGGTGGGGCTTTGATCCACGTATTGACTGGCTGCTGGATTACTTAAAGGCCCATCGCAGCGAGAAGGTGCTGATTATTTGCTCGCGGGCGCAAACCGCACTGACTCTGGAGCAAGCACTGCGTGAGCGCGAAGGCATTCGCGGTACCGTATTCCATGAAGGCATGTCGATTGTCGAGCGTGACAAAGCCGCGGCTTACTTTGCCCAAGAGGACGGGGGCGCTCAGGTCTTGATCTGCTCGGAAATTGGCTCTGAGGGGCGCAACTTCCAGTTTGCTCATCAGCTGGTAATGTTCGACTTACCGATGAATCCCGACTTACTCGAGCAGCGTATTGGCCGCCTTGACCGTATTGGCCAGACGCAAGATATTGCCATTCATGTCCCGTACCTTGAAGGCACCGCGCAAACCATTTTGGCGCGCTGGTATCACGAAGGCTTGGACGCGTTTGAAGATACTTGCCCCACGGGCCGAGCGGTGTTTGAACAATACGGCGAGACCCTCCTGGCCTTGTTGGCCGCCAACCAACAAGATGATGCGCTGACGACCCTTATTCACGACAGTGCCACCATGAACCAACGGCTAAAAGCGGAAATGGAGCAAGGCCGCGATAAACTGCTAGAAATGCACTCTCACGGTGGGGAAGCCGCCAACCAACTGGCAAACACCATTGCTGAGCAGGATGGCGATACCAACTTAGTCACCTTTACCTTGGGGCTGTTTGATACTATCGGTGTCAATCAAGATGACAAAGGGGAAAATGCCTTGGTGGTCAAACCGTCTGAACACATGATGGTGCCCAGCTACCCAGGGCTGCCTGCCGACGGCTGTACCATCACCTTTGACCGCGATACCGCATTGAGTCGCGAAGATGTCCAGTTTGTGTCTTGGGAGCACCCCATTGTTCGCGGCGGCATTGATTTGCTGCTGAGCGAAAACATCGGCACCACCGCGGTATCACTGCTTAAAAACAAGTCACTGCCGGTCGGCACGCTGTTTGTCGAGCTTATCTACACCATTGACGCCCAAGCTCCGAAATCGAGCGGTATCCACCGCTTTTTACCGCAAACACCCGTGCGACTGTTGCTTGATGCCAATGGCAATGATCTGTCCGCCAACGTCGAGTTTGAAAGCTTCCATCGTCAACTGAGCCCTGTTAACCGTCATCTCGGCAGTAAAATGGTCAACTCAGTACAAAGCCAGATCCACAAACTGATTGAGAGCAGTGAGCCACTGGCAGAAAAAGCCCTCGGTGAGATCCAAACCCGGGCGCTCCAAGAAATGGAAACCGAGCTCCAACAAGCCTTAGCGCGTTTAGAGGCGCTGAAAACGGTCAATCCGAATATTCGTGATGATGAGCTAGACGCATTACGCGAGCAGATAAGCACCTTGTCGCACCATATTCAGCACGCACAAATTGAACTCGATGCGCTGCGCCTTGTTGTGGTTAGCCACCAATAAACCAAAGTGAGACGGGGCCCGGCGGCCCCGATAAACCCTATGGCAATGACTGAATACCATCCACCGACAGACCCTTGGTTAGACATCCTCTATCAAGATGCGGATCTGGTGGTGATCAACAAACCCAGTGGTCTACTGGCCAACCCTGGTCGCAATCCCGAGCATTACGACAGCGCATGGTCACGCGTGAAAGCCGCGTTTCCCTCCGCCGAGCTGGTTCACCGCTTAGACATGTCCACCTCAGGGGTGATGGCCTTTGCCGCCCATAAAGAAGCAGAGCGCAACCTTAAAGCGCAGTTTCGCGACCGCGTCCCTACCAAACTCTATTATGCGGAAGTGTGGGGACAACCCGACAGCCATGACGGCATCATTGACTTGCCGCTGATTTGTGACTGGCCCAACCGCCCGCGTCAGAAAGTGTGCTTTGAACATGGCAAGCCATCACAAACCCACTACCGTTGCTTGCAAGCCTCACCATCTACCTGTTTGATGGCTCTGTACCCGTTGACGGGACGCTCGCACCAACTGCGTGTGCATATGCAGTCTTTAGGGCACAGCATTGTCGGCGATGAATTTTATGCCTGCCCGGACGCGCTCGCCTATACCCATCGACTGCACCTCCATGCAGCCGAACTCAGCCTGCTGCATCCAGCCACCGGTGAAACGCTCCATTTTCAGGCTCCCTGTGATTTTTACCCCACGATGCCCGACAACCGCTTGGCCAATGAGTATCAATTGGCCGTACCACTTGCGAGCACAACAACGGATTCACAGGCCAGCTAGCTGAAACCATTGCACAACATCGCGATATCTCGCACCCTAGAGCCATGGATTGAGACTCGGAGATCAACATGGCTCAGCACGACCCCGTCAATATCGTCTTTCTCGACCGCAACACTATCCCAGCGCATATTGTCCTGCCCACGCCCCAGCATCCACATCACTGGCAAGCCTACGGTGAAACGCAACCCAGCGATGTGATCGCGCGCTTACAAGACGCTGATGTCGCTATTACCAACAAGGTGGTGATCGATGAGACGGTGCTTACCGCCTGCCCGAAACTCAAACTGATTGCGGTGGCCGCAACAGGGGTAAACAATGTCGACTTGGCGGCCTGCCAAGCGCATGGTGTACAAGTATGCAATGTGCAAGGCTATGCCACTCAGTCGGTGCCTGAGCATGTCATTGCCATGATTTTTGCCCTCAAGCGCCAGCTCCTCGGCTATCACCAAGATGTCCAAAATGGCGAATGGCAAAAGCAAGGACAGTTCTGCTTTTTCACCCACCCTATTGGCAGTGTGGCCGGCAGTACATTGGGGATCATTGGAAAAGGTGCATTGGGCGAGGCCGTCGCACAACTTGCGCGCGCAGTAGGAATGAAGGTGGTTTTCGCCGAGCACCGTGGTGCACAGGCATGCCGACCTGGTTATCTGCCTTTTGAACACGTGCTATGCCAAGCAGATGTGCTCTCCTTACATTGCCCACTCACCGATAACACCCATCATCTTATCGACCAAGACACGCTGGCGTTGATGCCAGAGAATGCCATATTGATCAACACCGGACGTGGCGGCTTAGTCAACGAGACCGCGCTGCTACACGCGCTAGAAACGGGTCAAATTGGCGGTGCTGGATTGGATGTACTGAGTGAAGAGCCGGCACCTAACACTCACCCGCTGATCGCCGCATCATTGCCTAACCTGCTGGTCACCCCTCATATCGCATGGGGCGCAGATGAAGCGGTTAACCGTCTCGCCAACCAACTGGTGGATAACATTGATGGCTTTTTAAGCGGATCGCCGCAACATACACTGGTTGACTAACGCACAAGCCCGCTACATATCGCGGGCTTTTTTCACCACATCGTAGGCTTTTTGGATCTCTTGCGCCTTTTCTTTGGCAAGCTCCATCATTTCTGGCGGCAAGCCTTTTGCCATCAATTTATCGGGATGATGCTCATTCATCAGCTTACGGTAGGCTTTTTTCACCTCCTGAGAGGAAGCCGACGCATCAACACCCAGCACATCATAGGCATCATCAATCTCACTTTGCCGTGGTGGTGCGCCCGGCCCATCGGTTTGATGCTGCCAGCCGCCTTGATAACCTTGGCTAAAGCGAAACGCGGCTTCTTGCATCCGTAACCGTTGCTCCAGTTGCTGCGGCGAAAAACCCAGTTTCTCAGCAATCACATAAAGTAGTTCGCGCTCTTTAGGATGTAGCTCGCCGTCAGCAAACGCCGCTTGTATTTGCATTTCCAGAAAGACACGCGACAAATCACGCTGCCCTTGGCTCAAAGCACGAATGCCGTTGAGGGTTTCATCCAGCGGAAAATCACTGTCTTTCCCCTCACGGAATGCCTGCTGAGCCAACTGCCTGGCTTCACCTTGCAGCTGCATTCTGTCCATAAATAAGCTGGCGAGACGAATTTCATCCTGTGTCACCTGCCCTTTGGCTTTGGCGATATGTCCCATCACGGCAAAGGTACCGTGAAAAAAAACACGTTGTGCTTGTGGGCCTTGGGCACCAAAACCGCCGAAACGCGCGCGCTGTTTCGCTTTATCAAACTGATGACCCAAGAAAAGGCCAAGAAGAAAACCGATTGGGCCTCCCAACAATGTGCCGAGAATTGCACCAATTACCTTGCCATTTAGTCGCATGCCATGGTCTCATTGCTAGTTTCACACCCTGAACATTTACAGGTGATGCCGGGCGTAAATTGATTTATGATAATCGCATTTTGCAGCCAAAGCATACTGATGCGTTGCCTTCGTGTACACCACGCAATCAGATAAAACAGGAATGTCTTCTTCAATGTCACCGACTGCACGTAGCTTTTTAGCCACCATGATTAGCCTGGCGCTTTATGGCCCAGCCCTTGTTTTTGCTAATGCGGAATCATCCAACGAACCTTGTCCTGATAGCGAGGCGCGCTGTATTCCAGCAAGTGAGCAAACCCAAGATGTGAACAATGCGCCTATTCGCGTGGTGGCCGATCGCGCGGAAGCGCAAACCAATGAAAAAGCCATCTACAACGGTAATGTCGAGGTGACCCAAGGTCATCGTAAAATGACGGCAGATACCGCGACCTTGCGCGATCCAGAACGGATCGTCACCGCTCAAGGTGATGTGGTGTTCAATGACGGCCAGATGATGGTGACATCGGACTATTTACAAGCCAATTTAGAAAACGAAGACACCACACTCAATAATGCGCAGTACAAGATGCTGTGTACGCCAGGGCGAGGGGAAGCCAAGCGGGTATTTAAAAACGGTACCACCTTCTATGAGCTGGAAGATGGCACCTATACCACCTGTCCGGACGAAGACAAAAGCTGGCGCTTTTCTGCCTCGAAAATAGAAAAAGAAGACAGTAGCTTATTTGCTGACCTTTATCACCCTCGGTTTGAGGTGATGAATGTGCCGATTTTTTATCTGCCATACCTGCGGGTGCCCGTTGAAGATGGCCGGCTAACGGGCTTTTTATACCCATCAGTCTCTTGGAGTGATCGCGATGGTATCGAGATGGAAACGCCATTTTATTGGAACATCCATCCGCAACTTGACGCCACGATCACGCCCAAATACATGTCGGAGCGGGGTGTGCAGCTCAATACTAAGGTGCGTTATTTAACCCCACTCGGCTCAGGCGCCTTGTACTCAGAATATCTGCCTGATGATCAGCGTAACCCAGATCTTGACGCACGCTGGGGCTTTAACTGGACACACAGCGGCGTACAGGGTCACTGGCGCTACCAAGCCGATTACAGCAAGGTCAGTGACATCACCTACTTCCAAAACATTGACTCGGACGTGGGTAAACGGGAAGACAATACCTTGCTGCAAACCGGTGAAATCAGCTACCGCGGCTTAGATTGGAACAGCACCGTGCGCGTGAGAGATTTCCAACCGCTCACAGAAAATACCAGCGTGTATCGTTTGATGCCGCAAGTCGATTTTAACTACTACGCGCCGCAAGTGGTGCCATGGTTGGATATCAGCGTACCGGCACAATTTAGTGTGTTTGCTAACGACGACCCGAATAAACCAGAAGCAACGCGCACACATCTCGCCCCGACCTTGACCATGCCCTTCACACGCCCTTGGTTTAATGCCACGGCCGAAGCCAGCATGCTCTACACCCATTACGATCAGCGCTTTGACAATCCCATGCCAGATGCCGAGTCGACGGCGACCTTGAGTAAGTCGGTGGAGCGTAAAATCCCAACCGTGCGCTTGCATTCCGGCGTGGTTCTAGAGCGTAACTTTTGGGCGATGGGGGGGCACTTTAGCCAAACGATCGAACCTCAAGTGCAATACTTGTACATCAAAGACGTAGAACAAGGGGATATTTATAACCCCGTCAACTTCAGTGGTGGTGGCTACGATACCGCACGCTTACAAACCGACTACTATGGTTTGTTCCGCGGCAATCAATTTAGCAGCATTGATTATGTTAACCCGGCTAACCAGCTGACTTACGGGGCGACCACTCGTTTTTACGACGGTGGCTATAAAGAGCGACTCAACCTGTCGTTCGGGCAAATTTATTACTTTGATCAGCCGTCAAACCAAGACGCAGAAACCTTTGACTATTCATCGTGGGCGCTCGAAGGGGAAGCGAATATTGATGACTACCTGTTTTTACGGGCATCAATGCAGTACGACAGCAACCTCAGTGAAATGCAATTTGGTAACGTGATTGCCGAGTATCGCCACCAACAATTCTACGCACAAACCAGTTATCGCTATGTGGCCCAAGAATACATTGAGTCTACCTTGCCTAACCGCGATATCAGCGCACTCACCGATGACGGCCTATCCCAAGCCGGTGTGGTCACAGGCTTCCCATTGTGGGGAGGCCTCAGTTTTAAAGGCCAATACTGGCGCGATCTGACTCAAGACGTGATGCTAGAAAATCAGTTTAGCCTGACCTATCGCTCGGATTGTTGGGTGGTCGGCCTGAGCTACAACGAGTACTTACTCTCGCGCTCCGATATTAATGCAGACCCAGAATACGACAACAACGTGACCCTCTCGTTTAGCCTATTGGGACTGGGAGCTGACAGTGGCTTTAACTTCAACACAGACTCAGGTAATGCGTTGGGTTATCGTAATCCTTTTGCCCTGAAGAACTAACCCGCCATATTGTGGTCTGGACTGTTGAACCTATGAAAAGAAGTGGACAAAGCATGAACAAATGGAGTCACGCCCTCATCACTGGCGTTTTAGTGTTGCTGACCCCTTTAACACAAGCCGCGCCGAAAGCACTCGATCGCGTGATTGCGGTCGTCAATGACGGCGTGGTGTTAAAAAGTGATATGACGGCGATGCGTCGTACCGTTACCCTTAATGCCGCCAACAGCGATCGCGAATTGCCGCCGCAAGAGGTGCTTGAAGAGCAGATGCGTGAGCGGCTGATTATTGAGGAGCTACAGCTGCAAGAGGCTAAACGTTTAGGGATCCAGATAGACGACAGCCAATTGCAACAAGCAATTGAAAACATTGCTAAGGAGCAATCGGTTAGCGTACAAGCCCTGCGTGAAAAAATGGCTGAGCAAGGTGTCGCGTGGGCACAATACCGTGAACAAGTGCGTCGTGAGCTCACCATTTCCGAAGCACGTAATGCGCAAGTACGTCGCCGTATTAGTATTTTACCGCAAGAAGTCGAGACGCTCGCTAGCCAACTAAACGAGCAAAAAATGCAAAAAGTGAAATACAAACTTTCGCATATTCAGCTCAAATTAGACGACGATGCTAGCAAGGCTGAGCGTGAAAGCGTGAAACAGCAAGCTCACCGTTTAGTCGATACCCTACGCCATGACGGGAATGTCGCTGAACTGGCGATGGAATATTCCAAAGGGCCCAAAGCGCTCGACGGCGGTGATTGGGGCTGGTTGCGACGAGAAGAAATGCCAACCATTTTCGCCGACCAGATCACCAACCAAGGTAAAGGGGCGATCATCGGCCCCTTTAGAAGCGGGGTTGGCTTCCATATTCTCAAAATTGACGATGTACAAGGGCTAGAAACGGTCGCGGTCACCGAAGTGAAAGCGCGTCATATCCTGATCAAACCATCGATCGTGCTGAGTGATAAAGGCGCGGAGAAAGAGCTCAACCAACTGACGAACCAAATCCGACGTGGTGAGCAAAGTTTTGCCGATCTCGCCAAGCAGTACAGCGACGATCCTGGCTCGGCAGTCAATGGGGGGGATCTAGGTTGGTCAACCACCGATGCCTATGTGCCTGCCTTCAAAGCCAAAGTCGATGCCCTGCCAGAAGGACAAGTCAGCGAGCCGTTTAAAACCGTACATGGCTGGCATATTGTCGAAGTCACTGATCGTCGTGAAGTGGATAAAACCGATGCGGCAGTGAAAAATCGCGCTTACCGCATGCTGTTCAATAGAAAATTCAACGAAGAAGCGCAGGCTTGGCTGCAAGAGCTACGCGCAGGGGCTTACGTCGAGGTGCTCACCGATGACAGCTGAGCGTATCGCGATTACGCCCGGAGAGCCTGCAGGCATCGGGCCTGATCTTGTCTTGGCCATGGCGCTTCATGCCTGGCCTCATCAGCTTGTCGCCGTCGCCAATAAGCAGATGCTGGCTGAGCGCGCCAAGCAGTTAGGGCTAGCCATCAGCTTACGCGACTACGATCCCCGCACTGAGCCGCAAGCACACAAGGCGGGCGAGCTCATTGTCGCAGAGACGCCGATTGGCGCGCCGGTGACGCCCGGGCAACTGGATGAGGCCAACGGCCGCTATGTACTTGATACCCTCACCCGCGCCGCGGAAGGAAACATGAGCGGCGAGTTTGCCGCGATTGTCACCGGTCCGGTTCATAAAGGGATCATCAACCGTGCTGGGGTCTCTTTTAGTGGCCACACCGAGTTTTTCGCCCAGCACGCCAATGTCAATCAAGTCGTGATGATGCTCGCCACTGAGGGGCTACGCGTCGCCTTGGTCACCACCCATATTCCATTGGCCTATGTCTCCAAGGCCATCACCCGTGAGCGCTTGCACGACGTTATCGGCATTTTGCATCAAGACTTACGCGAAAAGTTTGCCATCACACATCCTCGTATTTATGTGTGCGGCCTGAATCCGCATGCTGGTGAAGGGGGCTGTTTAGGAACAGAAGAAATCGACACCATTGAGCCGGCGCTGGATGATCTGCGCCAACAAGGGATGGATTTAGTCGGTCCTTTACCTGCAGACACGCTTTTCCAGGAAAAATACCTGCAAGATGCAGACGCCGTGCTGGCGATGTATCACGACCAGGGCTTACCTGTGTTAAAATTCAAAGGATTTGGCCGCTCAGTGAATATTACCCTGGGTCTGCCTTTTGTCAGAACATCAGTAGATCATGGTACTGCACTGGATTTAGCGGGTACCGGTACGGCGGATACAGGAAGCCTGCGGACGGCCATCTCCCACGCCATTGAATTAGTAGATAGCAAGCATGAGCGATAAAGTCCATCAAGGCCACCGTGCCAGAAAACGTTTCGGACAAAACTTCCTAAACGACCCATATGTCATCGATGGGATAGTGTCAGCCATTAATCCCCAATCCGGCGAGAATCTAGTTGAGATTGGTCCAGGCCTTGGCGCGCTCACTGAGCCCGTCACTGAGCAAGTTGATCACTTAAACGTGGTTGAGCTTGACCGTGATCTTGCCGCACGCCTACGCAGTCATCCATTTATGGGGCGCAAACTCACGGTCCATGAGGCCGATGCCATGGCGTTTGATTTTGCCGAGCTTGCCAAGCAAGGTCCACTGCGGATTTTTGGTAACCTGCCATACAATGTCTCTACACCGTTAATGTTCCATCTGTTCTCGTTTGCCGATCAAGTGCAAGATATGCACTTTATGTTGCAAAAAGAGGTGGTTAACCGTCTGGCTGCAGGCCCGGGCACCAAAGCATATGGGCGTCTCACTGTGATGGCACAA
The DNA here is from genome assembly GCF_000968645.1 of Salinivibrio sp. KP-1. Lineage (NCBI taxonomy): Bacteria > Pseudomonadati > Pseudomonadota > Gammaproteobacteria > Vibrionales > Vibrionaceae > Salinivibrio > Salinivibrio sp. KP-1. Next base: position 77,636 of record NZ_LAQR01000003.1, read on the forward strand.
TACTACTGCCAAGTCATCCCTGTATTGGAAGTGCCACCGAGTGCCTTTAAACCCGCACCGAAAGTGGACTCTGCCGTTGTCCGTCTGGTGCCACACAAAACCCTGCCACACCCAGTCACCAATTTGTCATGGCTGGAGCGCGTGTGTCGTGAAAGTTTTAATCAGCGTCGCAAAACCATACGTAACTGTTTTAAATCATTAGTCAGCACGGACACCTTGACCGAGCTCGGTATCGACCCTAGCTTACGTCCTGAGCACATGACTTTGGCGCAGTTCTCCCGCTTAGCTAACTGGTTGGACGCCAATCACTCATCATAAACAGGAGCCTTGATTTGCAAGCCACTGAACAATCGCAATTCGAGATTCACGTCGCGACCCAATACGTGGAAGACCAATCAGAGCCTGACAATGAGCGTTTTGTCTTCTCTTATACCGTCACCATTGAAAACCGCGGCGATGCCCCTGCGCAACTTATGCGCAGAAAATGGCTCATTACCGATGCCAATGGTAAAGAGCTAGAAATAGAAGGAGAAGGCGTTGTCGGCGAGCAACCCAAGATTGCCGCGGGGGAAAAATACACCTACACCAGTGGCACCATCATCGAGACCCCTGTGGGTGTGATGCAAGGTTTTTATACCATGCAAGGTCAAGACGATCAGTCATTTAAAGTCGACATCGCACCGTTTCGTCTCGCGCTGCCAAACATTCTCCACTAACCCCAGCAGGGAGGCATATGGCGACCTATCTTGTCGGGGATATCCATGGCTGTGAGCGCACATTAGATGCGCTTCTCACCCAAGTCGGGTTTTCCCCAGATAAAGACACTTTGTACTCAGTTGGGGATTTGGTCGCACGTGGGCCAGATTCCCTTGGCGTATTACGTTACTTTTATCAGCTCGGTGACGCAGCTCAGGTTGTCTTGGGTAACCATGACTTACATTTACTGGCCGTTGCCCATGGCATAAAACCGGTCAAAGCCAAAGACAACACCCAGCCCATTCTCGATGCGCCAGATAGGGAGCAACTCCTCGGCTGGCTTTCTCAGCAACCGCTTCTGATGGATGTCTCCGCGCCAGACGGTGGCTTTTTACTCACCCATGCCGGGGTTAGCCCGCAATGGGATAAAAAGACAGCGGTCGCCTGTGCACGCGAGGTAGAAGCGATATTGCGCAGTGATGATCAGCGCTGGTTGCTAGAAAACATGTATGCCGACAGCCCCGATCAGTGGGATCCAACACTCACCGGGCTTGACCGCTATCGCTATATCATCAATAGCTTTACCCGCATGCGTTTTTGTTTCCCAGATGGCCGCCTTGATATGCAATGCAAATTGCCGCCCAACCAGGCCGAAGACAGTGGTTTGTTACCTTGGTTTGAGGTGCCGGCGCGCCAGCCGCTTGATCAGTCGGTGGTGTTTGGCCATTGGGCGGCGTTAAATGGCACCATCCAGCCCAAGCTTTATGGGCTAGATACTGGGTGCGTATGGGGCGGTAAGCTCACGCTCCTTCGTTGGGAAGATAAAGCCTGCTTTACGTTAGCGGCAGAAAATAGCGCCACTTAGGCACGATCCCAGACAGTAAAAGTGACGGGGTAGGCGTTTTTTTCATCCACAGGATGGGCGCCAACCTCTGTTTTCACCCATCCTTCTCCCCACTGCGGGAAGCGGGTGTCGCCGTCGACGTCGAGATCGATAAAGGTCAGGTACAAACGGTCAGCACGGGGCAAAAATGCCTGATAAATGGTACCGCCACCAATCACCATGACCTCCTCATACTCGACCACGGTTTCAAGCGCTTGCTCTGGCGAGCTCACCACTGTGACGCCCTCTGGCTGAAAATCAGGGTCGCGGCTGATCACAATGTTCGGTCGTTTGGGCAGCGGACGACCAATCGACTCAAAGGTTTTACGCCCCATCACCACAGGGTGACCAAGGGTGGTGCGTTTAAACCACGCTAAATCCGCCGGCAAATGCCACGGCATTTGGTTATTCTTGCCAATCACTCGATCGTTTGCCATCGCAGCAACTAAACTGATGCGCATTCTAGGTGCCTTTTTCCTTAAATCACTGGTCGGCGACGATAAAACAATAACCCGGGCATCGCAAGACCAATGGCCAATGCCGAGAGAATAAAGCCAGCTGTGGTGAGGTTTTCGATAAGGCTCGCCCATAAAGCAGGGCTATAGCCTTGATTGTTGATGGTTACCAACGCAATCATCGCTTTAAACGCGTAAACGCCGGGGATCATCGGGATAATCGCTGCCACGGTAAACACCTTGGGATGCGCCAAAAAGCGCTGCGACCAGTACACACCTAAAAAGCCAATCGTGGTCGCCCCAGCCAGCGTGGCCCATTCAATCGCGACACCAGACTCCATCAGTAAAAAGCGTAAACCATGCCCCACGGCACCGCCATAAGCACAGTATTTGAGCGCCTTAACCGGTACATTGAACACTAATGCAAACCCCACCGCAGGGATCATGGCAAAAAACATATCTTCCAGTAAGGCGAGCAATAAACTCATAACCATCCCCACGCCCCCACGAGACTCATAGCACCGACAATGCCTAATGCTGTTGCCAAGGTGAGCAAGGATGCCATCGTCCAGCGTGCGATACCCATATCGACAAAGCCTTTGACCATATCTGATACCGCATTTATCAACGGGTAGCCAGGTACCAACATTAAGACTGATGAGGCCATGATGAGGAAGGGTTCATTGCCCCAATGCATTATGGTCCCCACACTGGATATCAAGGTGGTGACCATGGCGGTGACCGCGAAGGTGAGAAGCGGATTAAATTGACGGTGAGCTATCAACTGGCGTACCCGCATACCGGTGGCAGAGGCGATAAACGTGAGTGCAAACACCACCGCATCACCGCCCGCTAAACGACTAAAGGCCGCACACGATAACCCTATCATCCCCACCACGAGCCAAGGTGGGTAACGAAAGGGCTCAATCCGGCTCAAGCGCTTACGTACCGCCAAGGCGTCGAGGATCCCTTTCTCGGCCAAAATGACCGTGCGCTGGATATCGGTCACCACTTTCATATTAATCCCGCGATCGGGACAACGTCTGGCGGTGGTAATGCAGTGACCTTGACTGAGTGTGGTGACCACTAAGGAGCTCGCCGATAACGCCAGTTCAACGCTATCGAGCCCTAGCGCCCGCCCTAAACGGATGCTCACATCACTGACGAGTTTACTTTCCGCACCATGCTGTAATAGCCGCTGGCCGACTTCAATCACCAGACGCGATATGGCCCGTTGCTCTGGTTCGGTTAACCGCTTTCCCACCTCAAAAATCCCTCTTCGTTGCACTTATCTACTCGCAGTATTCACCACAGCGTCATCTCGGTCTTTGATGCAAATAAAGTTGTGCTCAGATTATCGCCACGTCGGAGATAAAAAAAGCCGCTACAACAGTAACGGCTTTATAAGATTAAGGCTTGTAGATGATCTCGACATCGTAGTCGTCTTCGTTCCAGTCGTCCCAATCATCATCGTCATCACTCTGATTGAGCTGCTGTTCGTGGTGATCATCCCACTTAAACGCCACTGTCTCATCTTCCGGCTCAACTTCAGGTTTCGGCGCGGGTAGCGCTTCAATCGACGCCATCAGATCATAAATAAGCGGTTGGACGTTCGCTTTATTAATCGCAGATATCGCATAGTATTTGTCATCCCACGCCAATGCCTCAAGCACGCGGTCAATCTGCGCCTGCGCCTCGTCTTCCGGCATCAAATCCACTTTATTAAACACCAACCAACGCGGTTTATCCGCCAGCTTTTCGCTGTATTGGTTCAGCTCATCAATAATGGTGAACGCGTTATCGACCGGATCGGTACCATCCACGGGCAGCAAGTCAATCATGTGCAATAAGACGCGGCAACGCTCTAGGTGCTTCAAGAAGCGGATGCCCAACCCAGCGCCGTCCGCCGCACCTTCAATCAGGCCTGGAATATCGGCCACCACAAAGCTCTTGTCAGCCGCTACACGGACCACCCCAAGGCTAGGTACCAAGGTGGTAAAAGGATAATCAGCCACTTTCGGTTTCGCCGCGGATACCGCACGAATAAAGGTGGATTTACCCGCATTCGGCAAGCCCAACATCCCCACATCAGCCAACAGCAACAACTCCAAACGCAGCTGACGAACTTCGCCTTTGGTTCCCATGGTTTTTTGTCGTGGGGCGCGGTTGATGGACGACTTAAATCGGGTATTGCCTAAGCCGTGAAACCCGCCTTTGGCTACCATTACCTGCATGCCATGCTCGGTTAAATCGGCAATCACTTCACCGGTATCTTCATCGATGGCGCGCGTGCCCACCGGAACATTCAGCACCAAGTCGTCGCCCCGTTTACCGGTACAGTTGCCACCGCGACCGTTTTCGCCACGAGCCGCAGAATGAAAGCGCTCAAACTGGTAATCGATCAGGGTATTCAGGTTTTCGTCGGCCAGCAGATAGACGTCACCACCATCGCCGCCATCACCGCCATCTGGGCCCCCTTTAGGGACATATTTTTCCCGCCGGAAGCTAACGGTGCCATTGCCCCCGTCTCCGGCATCGACGCGAATAATCGCTTCATCTACAAACTTCATGCTAACTTCTCCGCACCAATCGCTAAAACGCACGTTTATTGCAATTAGTTTTATCCCAGATTAGTGAATGGCGATCTTATCGATCTTAGGATCATTTTTCTGTTTTGACCGCTTTTCTGTGCTGCTCTGATCAGACGCTCACTGACCGGTGATCACCAGACACAATAAAAAGCCCCGCCAAAAGGCAGGGCTTCAAAAATTCGCTTGGCGTTGAAGCTTATTCAGCTTCGATAGTAACGAATTTACGGTTATGACGACCTTTGGTCTCAAATTTCACTTTGCCATCAGACAGAGCGAATAGAGTGTGGTCTTTACCGCAACCTACGTTATTGCCTGCGTGGAATTTAGTACCACGTTGACGAACGATGATGTTACCTGCTAGTACAGACTCACCACCGAAGCGTTTAACACCTAGGCGTTTACTTTCTGAATCGCGGCCGTTTTTAGTAGAACCGCCAGCTTTTTTGTGTGCCATCTCTTCTCTCTCCTACTCTTAAGCGCTGATGCCAGTGATTTTGACTTCAGTGAACCACTGACGGTGGCCCATGTGCTTGCGAGAATGTTTACGACGACGGAACTTAACGATATTCACTTTATCGCCGCGACCGTGAGTAACAACTTCTGCTGTTACTTTTGCACCGCTAACAAAAGGCGCGCCAACTTTAACGTCTTCGCCGTTTGCCACTAGCAATACTTTGTCAAGTTCTACACTTGCGCCAGTTTCAACGTCTAGCTTTTCCAAGCGAATAGTCTGGCCTTCGCTTACTCGGTGTTGCTTACCACCACTTTGGAAAACTGCGTACATGTTTTACTCCGCATTTCCGCACGGCCTGCTGCATTATTGAGCAACAAGGGGTGCGCATATAATTCATCAATAGGGCGCGAATTCTACGGCAGAAATTGATTTGAGGCAAGAGGGGAAAGCAAGAAAATTGGTGAAAAGGTGCTCAGCATTAATTCCCGCACATTTTCCCTGTGTGAGCGCTATCTCGTCGCCTGTTATCTGGTGTACTATGCGAAGCTAAATACCCGCTCTGGTGCCGATACTGACGAAGGTTTCACGCCATTCTGAACGTATTAACATGCAATATTTCGCCTCTTGCTGCTAGTGAGTTGTGATTTATTTCGTTAGCTCGGCAGGCAAGTAACTAGGACAACGCCCGGATATATTCATGGATTTCAAATCAATCCAAGCCTTAATTAGTGACGACATGGCGCAGGTCGATCAAAAGATCCTCGCCCAGCTAAACTCTGATGTCGCGCTAATCAATCAGCTCGGCTTTTACATCGTCAATAGCGGTGGTAAACGACTGCGCCCGATGCTCGCTGTATTAGCGGCGCGTGCGCTTGGTTATCACGGTGACAAACATACCACCGCCGCCGCGTTTATTGAGTTTATTCACACCGCCACCTTGCTCCATGATGACGTGGTCGATGAATCCGATTTGCGTCGCGGTAACGCAACGGCCAATGCCTTGTTTGGTAATGCGGCCAGTGTGTTAGTCGGTGACTACATTTATACCCGCTCGTTTCAAATGATGACCAGCCTGCGCTCGTTACGCATTCTGGATTTAATGAGTGAGGCTACCAATGTGATCGCTGAGGGGGAAGTGCTGCAATTGATGAATTGTAACGACCCTGATACCACAGAAACCAGTTACATGCAGGTGATCTACTCTAAAACGGCGCGCTTGTTTGAATCAGCCACCCAGATTGGCGCGATTCTTAACGAGGCGGACGCGGAGACGGAGAAAGCCCTTCAAGACTATGGCCGTTACCTCGGGACGGCGTTCCAGTTAATTGATGATGTGATTGACTACACCAGCGCTGACGATGAAATGGGTAAGCAAACGGGCGATGATCTCGCCGAAGGCAAACCAACATTGCCTTTGTTGCACGCCATGCAACATGGGTCTGAGGCAGAGTCGGCGATGATCCGTACCGCCATCGAAAAAGGTAATGGCCGCGATAAACTCGAGGCGATTCTGGCCTGTATGGACGCCTGCGGCTCTCTCGCCTATACGCGAAAACGTGCCGAGCAGGAATCAGAAAAAGCGATCCGTGCGCTCGATACGCTGCCAGATACCCCGTATAAACACGCCTTAGTGGCGTTGGCGCATTTAGCAGTTGACCGCAACACCTAGCTCAATATAAGCCCCTAGTCAAAATAAAAAGCGGCGCTGTTGCGCCGCTTCTCTCACCAAAAATGTCGAATTGCCCGCTACTTTGCCGCGAACTCTTCGCCCATTTTAATATCTTTGCGCAACGTTTCTAGCATCTTGTCCATCGCTTGTTGCTCATAGGCACTGAGCTCACCGATGCTTAGGATCTCGTCGACCCCTTCTTTGCCTAGACGTACGGGTTGAGCAAAGAAACGGGCATGCTCGCCACTGCCTTCAACGTACGCGCATTCCACCACGTTTTGTTCGCCTTGCAGGGCACGGACCAGCGATAGACCAAAACGGCATGCAGCCTGACCCATCGACAAGGTCGCAGAACCACCACCGGCTTTGGCTTCCACCACTTCGGTGCCAGCGTTTTGAATGCGTGGGGTCAAGGCTTCAACCTCTTCTTGGCTAAACGTCACCCCTTTTACTTGCGACAATAGCGGCAGAATGGTCACGCCCGAGTGGCCACCGATAACAGGAATAGACACTTCACGTGGATCCATGCCTTTCAGCTCACCGATAAAGGCTTCAGAGCGGATCACATCCAGCGTGGTCACGCCAAACAGTTTGTTTTTGTCATACACGCCCTTGGCTTTCAGTACATCCGCGGCAATCGCCACCGTGGTGTTCACTGGGTTAGTGATAATGCCTACGCAGGCTTTTGGACAGACATCGGCGATTTTTTCCGCCAATGACTTAACAATCCCGGCATTTACATTGAACAAGTCAGAGCGATCCATACCCGGCTTACGGGCCACCCCCGCAGAGATTAATACCACATCAGCCCCATCAAGTGCTGGCGTTGGGTCTTCGCCGCTGTAGCCTTTGATGGTGACCGGCGTGGGGATATGACTGAGGTCAACCGCCACACCTGGCGTAACAGGAGCGATATCATACAAGGCCAGGTCGGAACCGGCTGGTAAATTGTTTTTTAGCAGTAGGGCTAGAGCCTGACCAATGCCTCCCGCGGCGCCAATCACAGCAACTTTCATGTCGTTCTCCTTTCGATATTTCTTATAGTCCGGATCCGGTCCGGCTTCTGTTCGGGCACAAATCGCCCATCAATGGTGCGAACTGTTGCTTCATCATATGCCCGCCCCTACCCCCACTCAAGCCTCAGGCGGTGATGATCAGCCTAAGCTCTCATTTTTTCGCTCTCCCTTTCCCCCACCCTTTCGTTGTCGTGGGGTGTCTGGTCAGCAACAGTGATATTGTCGCCATTTTACACCCTCAGTGATTGCCCCTCGTTGCATGTATATGCAAAATAGCCACTCGTTTGTCATTGCGAGTCTGCCGTCATGCGTAACTCAGAAAAACAAGACCAATTGGTTCGAGCGTTTAAAGCGATCCTCAAAGAAGAAAAGTTCAGTTCTCAGGGTGAGATTGTCGAAGCCCTACGTGCTCAAGGATTTGAGGGCATCAACCAGTCGAAAGTCTCACGCATGTTGACCAAGTTCGGCGCTGTGCGTACCCGCAACGCCAAAATGGAAATGGTCTATTGCTTACCGATTGAACTCGGTGTCCCAACCACTGGCAGCGCCTTGCGCGAGCTGGTGATGGAAATTGACTATAATGAGGCTGTGGTGGTGATCCATACGGGGCCAGGGGCGGCGCAACTCATCGCTCGCCTACTTGACTCTCTGGGCAAGGCTGAAGGTATCCTAGGAGCAGTGGCTGGAGACGACACCATCTTTATCACACCCACCCGCGGTACCAGCACAGAAGCCTTATTTGAGGCCGTGTGTGATCTCTTTGAATATCATTATTGATTCCTTTATCAGGCAGCGTGAAGCCGCTGCCTACCTGCCCTGTCTTACTTTTGAGTCGCCACAACGAAAGCAAAAGCGATAACATCGTTTTAATTTTTTGATACCCCTCTGTTACTATCTGCTTTTAGCTGCCACACACTGTTCACGCTTTCGTTAAACGTCAATTATACTGCGAACGTAGCAGTGGGCTGCAGACAGGCGAGTCGCTCATGAAGAGTGACGCAGCCGGGTATGCATTTCTCGGGACACTGTAGCCGCATCAGCGGTGCATATGATAATAAGGACAAACTGCATGACGAAGACACATCAATCGTCTCCTGATGTGCAAGACATGGTGGCGCAAGCAGACACAGGCGCACGATCACCGCATGGACTATCAGGACGTATTCTTTGGCTGGTACCACTTTGCTGGTCCCTTTTTCAGCTTTGGTATGCGTCACCGCTACCTTTTGCGCTCGACTTTGGCGTACTCAATAATACCGAAGCACGTTCGCTCCATTTAGCGTTCGCAATGTTTTTGGCTTATACCGCTTATCCCGCGCGTAAAACCTCACCCCGTGATCGCGTTCCCTTGCTCGATTGGGTTTTTGCACTCGTAGGCAGTTTAGCCGCAGGTTATCTCTTCCTTTTTTACAATCAGCTTGCTGATCGCGCTGGTGCTTACACCTCGTTTGATATCACGGTTGCCGCCATCGGCATGATTCTGATGTTGGAAGCAACACGCCGCGCCCTTGGCCCCCCATTGATGGTGGTGGCAGGTGTGTTCTTACTCTATACCTTTGCCGGCCCCTACATGCCGGATGTCATCGCTCACAAAGGGGCAAGCTTGAACAAAGCCATGTCACACTTGTGGCTGACGACTGAAGGCGTCTTTGGCGTAGCACTGGGGGTGTCCACCTCTTTCGTCTTTCTGTTTGTGCTCTTCGGCGCACTCCTCGACCGTGCCGGCGCCGGTGGCTATTTTATTAAAGTGGCCTTCTCACTATTAGGCCATATGCGCGGCGGTCCTGCGAAAGCCGCGGTCGTGGCCTCTGGCCTCTCAGGCTTGGTCTCGGGCTCATCGATTGCCAACGTCGTCACCACCGGGACTTTCACCATTCCACTGATGAAACGCGTGGGTTTCCCGAGCCATAAAGCCGGGGCGGTGGAAGTTGCCGCGTCGACCAATGGCCAGCTGACTCCGCCGATTATGGGCGCTGCCGCATTCTTGATGGTGGAATACGTGGGGATTTCCTACGTCGAGGTGATTAAAGCCGCCCTACTTCCTGCACTGATCTCTTATATTGCGCTGATTTACATCGTGCACCTAGAGGCCTGTAAAGCCGGTATGGAAGGCTTACCACGCCGCCATACCAGCACGGTATTGCAAAAACTGTTCTCGTTCATGACGGTGTTTGTCGGCTTGCTGGTGCTCAGCGCTGCGGTTTACTACGGTATTGGTTGGACCAAGGATGTGTTTGGCGCTATGGCAACCGTGGTCATCGGTATCCTCACCTTGGTGGCTTATGTACTTTTAGTACGCTACTCCGCCCAGTATAAATCGCAAGCAGCGGAAGACCCCGCGGCGGCCGATTTGTCCGAAGTGCCAGAGCCGGGCCCCACCGTGCGTTCAGGCTTATACTACCTGCTGCCAATCGGCGTATTGGTATGGTGCTTGACCGTCGAGCGCTTCTCACCAGGCCTGTCCGCGTTTTGGGCGACTGTGTTTATGATTTTTATCATTCTCACCCAGCGCCCGCTGATTGCCTACTTCAACCAGCGTACCAACTTTAAAGAAGAGATCCGTGACGGGGTGACAGACTTAGCCGAGGCCTTTGTTACTGGTGCGCGCAACATGATCGGTATCGGTGTCGCCACCGCAGCGGCCGGGATCGTGGTGGGTACGGTGACACTCACCGGTATCGGCTTGGTAATGACAGACTTCGTCGAGTTCATCTCCGGCGGTAACATCTTCCTGATGCTGCTGTTCACCGCGGTCATCAGCTTGCTATTAGGGATGGGGCTGCCGACTACCGCCAACTATATCGTGGTCTCCACCCTGATGGCGCCGGTCATTGTTACCTTAGGTGCACAACAAGGGCTGATCATTCCACTGATCGCGGTGCACTTATTTGTGTTCTACTTTGGTATCCTTGCCGATGACACGCCCCCGGTGGGGCTGGCTGCCTTTGCGGCGGCAGCGATCGCTAAATCCGACCCCATCCGCACCGGTGTGCAAGGTTTCACCTACGATATTCGCACCGCCATCCTGCCATTTATGTTTATCTTCAACACTCAGTTGTTGTTGCTCGATCTCGATGGCCCCTTCCACCTGGTTTTGACCATTGTGTCGGCGACAATAGCCATGCTGGCTTTCTCTGCCGCGACACAAGGTTGGTGGATGACCAAGAACAAATGGTGGGAAACCGCGCTGCTGTTGTTAATCACCTTCTCCCTCTTCCGCCCAGGGTTTTGGTGGGACGAAGTGTATCCACCGACCACCAGCTTCCCAGGCACAGAGATCACCCGTGTAGCGGAGCAGCTACCAGAAGGAAAGCCGCTGCAGCTTGAAGTGGAAGGGGAAAACTTCTTTGGTGAGCAAGTCTCCAAACACGTGGTTCTGCCCGTGGATCATAGCCTTGAAAGCGGTGAAGCCCGCATTAACGACACAGGCTTAATGCTTCGTGAGGAAGATGACAAGTTGTTGGTGGATATGATCCAGTTTGGCAGTGACGCTGACAAAGCGGGCATCGATTTTGACTGGCAAATCAAAACGGTGACGGTTGATAATGTCCGTCCATGGAAAGAGTGGGTGTTTGTCCCCACCCTCTTGCTATTGGCATTGTTGGGGTGGAATCAACGCCGTCGTATTCGCCAAGCCTAATAACAGGGGGACGTGTGTAACACGTGCCCCTTTCTTTTATAAGCGCAAAGGATATCGCTATGTATAAACATATCTTGGTTCCCGTTGATTTGAACGACGAAAGCTTTGCAGATACCGCAGTGGATCACGCCGTTTGGCTCGCCAGCCAGTCAGGGGCCAAAATACACCTGCTCACTGTACTGCCCGGCATTCACAATTCGATGGTCGCCTCTTACTTCCCTGAAGAAGCTGCCAATAAAATGAAACGCGACATGAAGCGCAACTTACAAGGGTTTGCGGATAAATATGTCCCCAAAAGCGTGGCCTGTCAGGTCTCTGTTGAAGAAGGCAAGCCCTACAAGGGGATCATTAAAACGGCAGAGCGCATCGGCTGCGATCTGATTGTGATGCCAAGCCATAAGCGCTCACGCGTCAATAAAATGATGCTGGGCTCAGTCGCCGCCAAAGTGCTCGAGGGTGCGAGTGTCCATGTGATGGTGTTAAAACCTTAACCATACGGTTCAGGCACGCATCGGCGTGCCTGAACATTTATTACCGCTGGCGTTGATCATAGCCCCAGCGCGGCACCAAGGTTTGTTCTGCCCCCAAGTGGTCCAAAATGCGCGCCACCATAAAGTCCACTAAGTCGTCAATTGACTGAGGCTGATGATAAAAGCCTGGCGCGGCGGGCATAATCGTTACCCCCATCTGCGACAGCTTGTGCATATTCTCTAGGTGCAAGGTCGAAAACGGTGTCTCGCGCACCACCAATAGCAACTGTCCGCGCTCTTTAAGCACCACGTCGGCAGCTCTCTCAATCAGGTTATCGGACAACCCATGCGCAATGGACGATAGCGAGCCTGCCGAGCAGGGACACACCACCATTTGCTTCGGCGCCGCAGACCCAGACGCAACAGGCGAAAACCAATCCTCTTTGCCACACACCACCAGCTTATCGGTGTGGCATTGTAAGTGTTCCACTAACACCTTTTTCGCCGCATCCGGCCCGGCGGGCAACTTCAGCCCATGCTCGGTCGCCAACACCACACGTGCGGCCGACGAAATCAATAAGAAAACCTGATAGTCTTGCGCAAGCAGGCACTCGAGCAAACGTAGGCCGTAGGGCGCACCGGATGCGCCTGTCCACGCCAAGGTTATTCGTTTATCCGCCATAAACCGCCTCCTTACTCGCCAGTGCTGTTAGCAGCTTGTCATGAATGCCGCCAAATCCACCGTTGCTCATCACCAGCACGGTATCGCCTGCTTGGGCTTGCTCGCAAAGCGCAGCGACAAGGGCTTCAATATCGGCATGGATGTGCGTCGGCTGGGTGCAACTGTCCGCCACCGCGTCGAGCGACCAATCCAGCCCTTGCGGTTGGTACAAGAACACCGCGTCCGCACGGGCTAATGACGCTGCCAAGGTGTCTTTATGCACCCCTTGCTTCATGGTATTGGAGCGTGGTTCTAACACCGCCAAAATACGGCCACTGCCTACTTTCGCGCGCACCCCTTCAAGGGTTAATCGAATCGCCGTTGGGTGATGGGCAAAATCGTCATATACAGTGACGCCGGCTTGCTCACCGCGCCACTCAAGCCGACGCTTGGTATTGATAAATCGTTCGAGCGATTGACAAGCAAGGTCCGGGGTTACCCCCACATGGCGGGCCGCTGCTATCGCCATCAAGGCGTTACGCACATTGTGGTCACCGACCAAATCCCAGCTCACCGTCCCCACGAGATCACCGGCAAAGTACACATCAAACTGGCTACCAGCCGGGGCTTTTTTCACACTCTGCCACTGACCATCCGGGCCCGCATAAACACACTCGCTCCAGCATCCCATGGCGAGGGTATCCGTGACATTGGCATCGTCTGACGGAGCGATAATCTGCCCAATCCCTGGCACGGTGCGAATCACATGGTGGAATTGCTTCTGGATCGCCGCCAGATCATCAAAAATATCAGCATGATCGAACTCAAGATTGTTGATCACCAAAGTTTTCGGTTGGTAATGAATAAACTTAGAGCGCTTATCGAAAAACGCACTGTCATATTCATCGGCTTCCACCACGAAAAACGGGCTCTCTCCTAATCGCGCCGACGCGTTAAAGTTACTCGCCACCCCACCAATCAAAAAGCCAGGTTGATAACCACAGTCTTCTAAAATCCACGCCAGCATACTCGCGGTGGTGGTTTTTCCGTGAGTGCCAGATACCGCCAGCACCCAGCGGTCTTGCAGTAAAAAGTCGTGCAGCCATTGCGGGCCAGAGGTATAAGGCAACCCTTGATTGAGGACCGCCTCAACACAAGGGTTGCCTCGACTCATGGCATTGCCAATAACCACTAAGTCAGGTGCAGGCGATAGTTGGGCAGGGTCATAGCCTTCGATAATATCGATTCCCTGAGACTCCAGTAGTGTGCTCATCGGTGGGTAAACATGGCTATCAGAGCCCGTCACCGTGTGCCCAAGTTGTTTTGCCAGCATGGCTGCGCCACCCATAAAAGTCCCGCAGATGCCTAAAATATGAATATGCATAGCCTTCACTGTATTGTTGATTACCTGCCGTTTGGCGCAGGCGTTTATTATGCCTCGGATTAACGCTTGGGTCTTATCGCTTGCGCGCATCTGACATGGTTTTTATGTCGCGATCACACTTCCCTCGCCTGATTCATTTCTTCAGTACGATTAAAAAGTCACGAAAGCTAGAATAGCGGCGATTCCAAGAGGCAGCCCACTGCCCATGTATCCGATTGCACAAGAAAGACAGTTCATCATCATTAAGGATTGAGAATGCCCGACATTAAGACCCTCGGCGAGTACATTGTTGAGAAGCAACACGCGTTTCCGCATGCTAGCGGCGATTTATCTTCTCTTCTCGCCTCGATTCGTCTGGCCGCCAAAATTGTTAACCGTGAAATCAACAAAGCCGGCTTAGTCGACATTGCCGGCGCGATTGGGACGGAAAACGCACAAGGCGAAGAGCAGCAAAAACTCGACGTCTATGCCAACGAAAAATTTAAAGCCGCGATGGAAGCGCGCGACCAAGTGTGTGGCGTGGCCAGCGAAGAAGAAGATGACGCGGTTATTTTTAGTAAACAGCTTAACCGTAATGCCAAATATGTGGTGTTGATTGACCCACTTGATGGCTCCTCTAACATTGATGTTAACGTCTCTGTTGGCACCATTTTCTCCATTTACCACCGCGTCTCGCCTGTGGGGACACCGCCCACCGAAGAAGATTTTCTCCAGCCCGGTCACCGCCAAGTCGCCGCCGGCTATATCATTTACGGCTCATCGACCATGTTGGTTTACACCACCGGTGATGGTGTGCATGGTTTCACTTATGACCCGTCCCTCGGCCTGTTTTGCCTGTCTCACGAAAACATGACCATTCCTAAAGACGGCAATATCTACTCGATTAACGAAGGGAACTACATCAAGTTCCCGCAAGGCGTCAAAAAATATATCAAATACTGTCAAGAAAACGTCCCACAAGAGAAACGTCCTTACACGTCGCGTTATATTGGCTCCTTGGTCGCTGACTTTCACCGTAACCTGCTAAAGGGCGGCATTTACCTCTACCCCAGCACGCTCGCCTACCCCAATGGCAAACTGCGCTTGCTGTATGAGTGCAACCCGATGGCGTTTATTATCGAGCAAGCCGGCGGCAAAGCAACCGATGGCACCCAGCGAATCATGGACATCGCTCCGAATGAGCTCCATCAGCGCGTCCCATTCTTTGTTGGCTCGAGCAATATGGTCGATAAAGTCGAGGAGTATCTCGACGCTTATCCGGATCATGACGACGAATAAGCGCAAAATAGACGCCTAACGACAGTCTTCCATGATAAAGAGGCGGCCGACACGGTCGCCTCTGTTATTTTCACGCTTGGCGGTTATAATTGGCACACACTTTTTCATTAAACAAAAGGACATCCCATGAGCCTGAACCAGGTCCCTGCGGGCAAAGAGCTGCCTGAAGATATTTATGTGGTGATTGAGATCCCAGCTAACGCCGATCCTATCAAGTATGAAGTCGATAAAGACAGCGGCGCCGTTTTCGTTGACCGTTTCATGGCAACGCCTATGTTCTACCCATGTAACTATGGCTATGTGAACCACACCTTGTCGTTGGACGGTGACCCTGTCGACGTGCTGGTACCCACTCCCTTCCCATTGGTACCAGGCTCAGTGATCCGCTGCCGCCCTGTTGGCGTGCTGAAAATGACCGACGAGTCGGGTGAAGATGCGAAAGTGATCGCCGTACCGCACAGCAAGCTAACCAAAGAGTACGATCACGTGAAAGACGTGAACGACCTACCTGAGCTGCTAAAAGCCCAAATCACGCACTTCTTCGAGCGCTATAAAGAGCTAGAAGCAGGCAAGTGGGTGAAAGTAGATGGCTGGGAAGATGCCCAGGCGGCAAAAGACGAAATCCTGTCATCATTTGAGCGCGCAAAGCAGTAATCCTCCGCGTCAATGACACATAAGCCCGCGAGCCTTCGCGGGCTTTTTTCTATTTGATCTCAAACTGATAGAGCAAATCCACCGCTTGATCCACCCCAGAGACCGCTTCGAGATAAAGGTCTTGCATCAATCGGTAGCGCACCGTAAACACCCCTATCGCATCGAAGATCCCCACACCGTATTTCACCTCTAGATCGGGCAGGATATAACCCGATACTTCTACTTTCTGCTCATCACCCGCGCCAGCGGTATCAAGAGTGAGATCTTCCACACCGAACGCTTGACCGATTTCGCCCACTAGCTTGCCACTTTGCGCTAAGCCTAAGCCAATCAGCATCGAGGTCATATTGGCATCACCGGCGCCGGCATCAAGCGCGCGGCCACGTAACAAATAAGACAGGGCGTTTGCCTGCGAGCCTGCCGGATCCATAAATACATCAGCAACCGGGTCATCGGCGGGCCCCGTTAAACGGATCCCTGCTGTGACATCCCCTTCGATGCGTTCAGGATTTCGAATCGCTTCCACCTGCAAATACGGCTGATCAGCGGGGCCATTGAATAAGATCTCGCCCTTTTTAATCAGCAAGTCTTGACCAAAGGAGCGGTAAGTACCATCAAGCAAGCTCACATTCCCCACAATCAAGGCGCCTTGCTGATTGTTTTTAATATTAAGCTCACCTGCCAAACGCGATTTCAGTCCGAACGCCGCTAATTGCACATCTTGCCCCAGCTCCAGTCGCACATCAGTCTGTAAATTAAAGGGCACAGATTCACTTTGCTCAATATCCTCTGGCACATAGTTCTCTTTCAGCAGGACCGTATCATCCGAGACCGTGATCGCAGACTCGGGCAGATTCTCGACTTCAATCCGCCCCCAAGGCACACGAATATCGCCCCGAATAGTCATATCATGCGGCGTTGCCGATACCGTGAGGTCAGGTGCCACATCCAGCCGCACCATGGGCGGCACGTTGACGCGTAAGGTATCCCCCGCCACGTTTAAGCCAAAGCGCCAGTCGTCCATGCTGGGCCATTGCCCATCGCCGTTAAGTGCCAGCACACCATCCGGTGTCACCAGCTCGCCTTCCACCTTGCCTTGTTTACCATCCACCGTGAGTGCTAACCGCCCATCGTTCACATCGACAGGTGAAGCCAAGCCTTTGACTCGCAACGCGTCAATCGTCAGCCCGCCATACACATTCGGCAAGGTCAGCGGCCCCTCCATCCGCAAGTTAGCGTTCACTTCACCATTAATATCTGCTTGCTGATCGCTACCCAGCAAAGGTTCGAGTGTCGCGAGTTGAACGTCATTGACCGTCACCTCC
The DNA here is from genome assembly GCF_000968645.1 of Salinivibrio sp. KP-1. NCBI lineage: Bacteria > Pseudomonadati > Pseudomonadota > Gammaproteobacteria > Vibrionales > Vibrionaceae > Salinivibrio > Salinivibrio sp. KP-1. The sequence goes on from NZ_LAQR01000003.1 coordinate 94,812, forward strand.
CCCAATAAGGCGCGACTTGGCGCCAACAGATCGGTCAAGGTAAAGGCCGAGGCTAGGGTGCCTCCTTCGGACAATGTCAGCGCCATCGCGCCTTGCAATTTATCCTGATGCCAACGCGCATTGAGATTGGCATGCTGCCAGCCAATCACCAGTGGTGTGTCGGCCTGCTGGCGCACATCACCATCCGCGATATCAATCGAGGCTTGCACATCCGGCGAGACGTCAGGCTGCCAGCGTGCATGAACCGCGGCATTGGCACGTGTATCAAGTTGCCATTCCGGCGGTAAGAAGGCAGCGATTTGCGCGGCTTCAAAGCCTTCAATCTTGGCAACCACCTCCCCTTGCGCGCCGATTGTCGCCGGTTGCGATAAGCACAAAGAGGTCGCTTGCCACTGCCAACAATGCTCGCCAACCTCAGTTTGCATATCGGCGAAACCGAGCGTAATCGGTGCTGCACTTTGCTGCACGATGTCGCCAAGATCTTCCACGCTAACCGATGTATCGAGTAACTTTCCTTGCCAGCCTGTGTCTCGCGACAATGCACCTTCAATGCGCAGCCCGCCAGAAGCTGGAGCACCTTGCCAGCGCAAATCCAGCTGATGGGCGGCTTCATCACCGCGCACGGTTAAATCGAGGTTATCTAAACGCACGGTTTGATAGCGCCCGCCCAATACCGATACCGTCAGATCACCACCCAAGCGGTCTTTCACGGCAAGATTGCCGTCTACCGTTAGCTGATTAATGCGCACATCTTGCCAACGCAGCTGCTTAGCATGGAGTGCCAACTTTGCGGTTGGCTGCGCAAACGGCCCGCTCAGTCGTGCATCTCCGCGGATCACACCAGTGAGCATGGGCAAGGATTGCGACAAATCGGCAATATCGACCGAGAGCCCCATTTGCCACTCATCACGCACTTGCCCTTGCGCCGTTACTTGGTTGGGGCCGTGTGACAGCGTCAACCCCGGTGTCGACACGCTCGGCTGACCATCGCCATCACGATCATGCGCATTGAGCGCGCCCGCGACCGCTAGCGGCAGTTTTTGCAACTCGCCATGCACCACCAACGTGGGCACTGACACATCCCAGCCGCCTTGGGCGGTTAAGCGGCCACGGTGGCTGATTGCACCGGTTAAATCTCCCGTCACCTCTGGCCATTGCTGCTGAGGTTGAATGTTGGCAAAGCCTAACTCAGCTTGCCAAAAAGGCACGCTGGACCAATCCACGCTGGCACGGCCAGCCACCTTGCCGCCGAGCGTGTTGGCCTCCAGCTGCGAGAGGGTCAGCGCCGTCAGGCTGCCTTGGCCGGCAAGATTCAGCTGAGTGGTTGGCACCTCAGGGCCACCGATACCGGTTTGTAAGCCGAGCTGATAGTCAGACAAATCCCCATCGGCGTGAAATTGTAGCTCGCGTAATGCCGCGATCGCTTCCCCCGTCAGCGGCCACGTCAATGCCTCGCTATCCAATTGCACCGCAAAAGGTAAGTTCGCCGCCAGCAGGTTTGCCTCTCCTTCCAGTGTCGCCGTCACCGGACCGCGCGCATTCGCGCTTAGCTCAAGCGCGGCCAGGCTTCCTGAAGCCGACAGTGATAAGGCTTGGCCTTGAAGGGGGGCGAGATGAGTGGTCAACTGGGTTTGCAAGGTCAGTGGGTACTCACCTTCGAGTGTAATATCACCCGCAAGGCTTGCCGTGCCTTGGGGAGCAGCCACCGAGAAGCTATCAATGGTTACCGCACTGCCTCGAACGCTGCCCGCCAAGGATAACGCTGAGAGGGTTTGTACTGTGCCCGCTTCAATCCGCGTATCTTGCAGACGAAGCTGCTCCACTTCGATAGCCAGCGGCAGCGCCACCGTGGGTAATTCCAGGCCTGGGTAATGCCATGGCGTGCTTGCCACCGCGCTATCCGGTTTGCCGACCGCTTGGTCGGTACTTTCTTGAGGCTCGGTGTTGCTCGGCAGACTCACCACCAACTGCTGCCAATCGGTCGGCGATACAGTTAACGTATCACCCACAAAATGCACGCCACCTTGCAGTTGGTGCCAACTCACCGACTGTCCAGCGACCTGAATCGCTACATCCTTAAAGGCAAAGGCATTGATGTGAACAGGCAACGGCGCGTGGATAGCCAACGTAGATACGTCTTCCGACGATGTATCCTCCTCATTCGCGGGCAAATCAATATCGAGCGTGACCCCTTCGACGGCCAATTGGTCAATACAAAGCTCAGGCGTCAGTAAGCACTTACCTTCAATAACAAGGTTCAGCTGTTTGGCGTTCAGTTGCAGCTGCGCATCCTTATAGCGCACCCCTTGCAGCATAAAGCCGGTCAGCAGGCTGCCTTCGGCCTCATCGACCGATAACGCTGGCAAGGCTTTTTGCGCGCCCCACAGGCCCACTTGCAGACCCACCGGAGTAAAAAGTGCGGCCGCCACCAGCCCCACCAATGAAAAAAGAGCAATTAACGCAATAAACGTTAGCCTGACGAACCAGCGACTCATAACTCAGGCCCCAAGGTAAGGTGTACACGAAAATCATCATCGTCATTATCAAAGCCATGTGCGACATCAAGACGAATCGGGCCGACCGGCGATGACCAGCGAATACCGGTACCGGCCGCACGCTTCCACGATAAATGACTGGTCCACGCATCACCGCCATCGGTAAATAACGCCCACCACCAGTTGCCGCCGAGGCGATATTGATACTCTAACGTACCGGTTAACATATAGCGCGCGCCACTTAGCTGACCGCTATCGTCACGCGGGGAAACAGTTTCGTAGGCATAGCCACGAATGCTGTTGTCGCCCCCGGCAAAAAAACGCAACGATGGTGGCGCTTCACTAAATTCTTCAGAAATCAAAGCGCCACCATCAACGCGTAATAAGCCTCGATGGTTTTTGTTCAGACTACGAATCCACGCACTCCGCCCTTGTAAGCGCACCAAGCTGATGTCGGACAGCCAAACCGGATCAGCCGCTTCCAATGTGATCGATTGTTTGTCTCCCCAATGCGGCATTAACCCACCGCGAGCGCGGGTGCGAGTGAAATTGATCCCAGGCAGCACCACGCTAACGATGTCTTCATCTTGCCCTTGGGTGTAGTTTTCATATAGCCAGCGCAATGAGACACTGCGTTGCCAGCCGGTATCATACAGCCAATGGCGAGAGACAGAGGTGGACACCTCTAGACTGGAGGTATCGCGTTGATCGGTATTTTGTAACCCTAACTGCACTTGATAATACTCGCGGGAAACATCCTCCAAGGGGACCTTGTAGGTCGAGGTTAGCGTCTGTTCGGGCTCAGAAATCGCCAGTGATGTGTTGATACTGTGGCCGCGTGAGTTATACCAGGGCTTTCGCCAGTTAAACTTGAACCGCGGACCAATGTCGGTGGAGTACCCAATCCCGGTTTCAAACTTGTTGCGTGCTTCAGGGGTGAGCGTCACCTTGATCGGCACTTCGTTGTCATCGGCTTCTTCCATGTCCGCTTGCACCAAGGCACTGGCGAACCAACCGGTATTCGCGAGAGCTTGGTTAAACTCGCCCAATACCGACACGCGATACGGCTCGCCCGGAGAAAAATCACGTAAAGTGTCGAGACGCTGCAACTGAATTTGCGCACCTTGGTAGCGAATCGCACCAAAGTGATAGCGCTTACCACTGGCAAAGTGAAGCCGAATAAAGGCCTGCTGACGATCAGGGGCAACCTCTAATCGCGTTTGCGTAAAGCGACCATCAAAATATCCCTTTTTCACTGCCAAACTTTGAATCTGGCTTTTTAGCGTCTCGTAATCACTGTGATTGAGCCTCGCGCCCGGCTGAGGCCCTTGGGCGATAAGAGCATGAAAGTCATCATCCATATTAGCTTCGCCATTGAACACCACATCCACTTGTGCCAAGCGAACGGGTTTACCTGGGTCAACCTTGACCTCCAGCCTGGCGTCTTCATCCATTCGTGTAGTGATCTTGGGTTGATAAAAACCCACCGCTTGCAGCGCTTTGCGCACATCTTTTTCGACCCGGGCTATAAATCGGTAGGAGCCATCTCGCTCTTCTGGAGCAATCGCCGCGAGATAGGTCTCGACGTTGTCTTGTGCAATGCCGTCTAGCCCTTCAATATCAATGTCGACATCCGCACGAGCAACGCTAGCCATCAAGCTGATAGCGATCGCGAATAGCGGGAGTAGCCGTATATTCATACAGTGAGATCCATTACCCGGGTGTCGCCCGGCTAAATTGATGATATCTTGCCATATTACGTGTTGAGCGGGGATGGATGCCAGTACCATGTTGATCACAAGGTGCGGGAGCCATGCCTGAACGCCAACCATTAACGCGCAAAGCAGCACGCGTTGCGCTTTTCCATCACAGCAGTCAAAGGATGCCTATGTCGATGCAATCTTCCTTTACCCAACCTGACAATGCGATAGCCGATCGCACCGATCCTATTATTCCAACCGAACCGCACGCGGTATTTAATCAGCCTATCACGGCCACGCCAGCGGCCGGTCAAAAACAGGTTATTTTTGGCATGGGCTGTTTTTGGGGGGCTGAGCGAAAGTGGTGGCAACAGCCAGGGGTAGTCATGACATCGGTCGGATACAGTGGCGGCGTCACCCAGCATCCGCGTTATCAAGACGTGTGCACAGGGCAAACCGGCCATGCCGAAGTCGTTAACGTGATTTTTGACCCGTCAGTGGTGAGTTTAGACACCCTACTTGCAGTGTTCTGGGAAAACCACGATCCGACCCAAGGCATGCGTCAAGGCAATGACGTCGGCCCGCAATATCGTTCCGCAATTTACTATTGCGATCCAGCGGACCAAGCCAGCGTCGAGGCGAGCCTAGCGACCTATCAGGCGGCATTGAGAGAGGCGGGTAAGCCAGATGCGGTGACCACTGAGATCGCACCCGCTGGCGCGTACTATTTCGCGGAAACTGACCACCAGCAGTACTTGCACAAAAATCCGCAAGGCTACTGCGGCTTAGGTGGCACAGGTGTTTGTTTCCCCCCGCAGTAAACCATTGGTGCTCAGCCATTCATCATCAACCATGGCTGAAGGATGAGGCATAAAAAAACACGTCCGGTTGGACGTGTTTTTTCAGTGTGGCGATGTTTATGCGGTAATGGCCATGGCTTTAATTTCTTTATTCACCTCGGTCATTACCGATAACGCTCGTTTGTCACTGTGTCCCGGCGGCAGCAAACGGCCACCATCAAACTCAAACGCGCCTACACCTTCGATATAGAGTCGGCCCTTAAAAAATCGTTTCACATACCGCGCAATCTGGGTTGGTCGATATTGACGAAAGATGCGAAGCATAAGGATCCCTTTCTTTTTTCTCAACAAAGTCTGATTAACAGACCGAAACGGTAACCCGATTCATTCACTGTTCACAGCAAATATGAGCTACCACCATGGAGAGCAGAAGATTATCTAACCATCTCCGCGTACAAAGCTAAGCAAGCAAAGTGCCACCTTGCCAAGGTGACCAACACAGTGTTAGAGGCAACACAACACCAAAAGTTCCCTCGTTTGATCGATGACGAGCCAACGCTTTTTAAGATCACCGGATAAAATTCCGATCTTGCGCACGGATTCACCTTAGATACTTGGCACAAATCACCGTCTGGCGTAACCATAGATAACTTGGCACCTGATGCCAAATAGTGACCACAAACATGGATGATTAATAATGAAAAAAACCACCCTACTTGCTCTCGTCTTTGCGTTATTCTCTGGCACCAGTATGGCGCACACGATCCAAAATGGTGCACCTTTACCTTCAGCCAAGGTCGCCGAGCATGGCGAATTGACCCTCAATGGCGACGATATCGTCTATCAAGACTGGCAAACCGAGCAATTGCCAGGCAAGGTGCGCGTGATCCAAGCTATCGCCGGACGCAGCAGTGCCAAGGAAATGAACGCGCCGTTAATGGAAGCCATCACAGCCGCAGACTTTGATGACGCTCGCTACCAAACCACCACCATCATTAACCAAGATGATGCCATGTGGGGCACCGGTGGCTTTGTGAAATCATCAGCCGAAGACAGTAAACGCGAGTTTAGTTGGTCTTCTATCGTGCTCGACGAAAACGGCAGTGTTGCCGAAGCGTGGCGCCTAAAAGAAGAAAGCTCGTTAATTGCTGTATTGGATGACAAAGGTTCAGTACGTTTTGTCAAAGAAGGCAAATTAAGTGCCGATGAAGTGAATCAAGTCGTCAGCTTAGTCACCCAACTGGTCAACCAATAACAACCGCGCGCGGGGACAGCCCGCGCTGCCATTCAATACTTGGCGTTGATGATGATAATTGTTATGTTATCACATTACTTATATGGCGCGGAAGTTGGTATGTTTCGGCGATTGATCGTCCATCTGCTGTTTGTTTTGCTGCTCAGCCAAGCTGGGCTGTGGGGGCATCATCACCTCGATACTTTCACTCCAACGCATCACAGTGAGCACTGCAGCGCCTGCCACTTGGTGCCACCCGCCCTCTTAGCTTATGCTGTCACAGCACCTGCGCCCACCTATGTGGTCAACGCAATTATTACCCTTTCTAAGCCACCACGTGCTTACCACATCGCCATCGCCTTTTCGGCGCGCGACCCACCTAGTTGGATAAATACCGCAATCAGTTAACCCATTTATTCACTAGGAGAACCCAATGAAAACCCGTTTTTTACCCAATGTTATCGCCATGGCCATCGCAACCGCGTCCACAGCCACGCTTGCTGACGAAGCCAACTATCAGTCGTTCGATGCCCATGTGCACGGTGAAGTCACCGCAAGCCTTGCCCAAGACGGTGAGCGTGTGCTGATTGAACTGACCGCACCCGGCCATGATGTGGTTGGGTTTGAGCACCACCCGAAAAATGCCGCCGACCAGCAAACACTTGAAGATGCTTATGCACTGCTGCGTGATGGTGGGAAACGCTTCCAGCTAGCCAAAGAGGCAAATTGCCAGCTCGCCGAGGCCAAAGTCACCAGCAGTTTTAGCGACTACGATGAGCATCACGGCCACGATGAGCACCATGATCACGATGAGCACCACGGCCACGATGAGCACCATGACCACGACGAGCACCACGGCCACGATGAGCACCATGACCACGATGAGCACCATGACCACGACGAGCACCACGGCCACGACGAGCACCACGGCCACGATGAGCACCATGACCACGACGAGCACCACGGCCACGATGAGCATCATGGGCATGATCACGGTAACCACAACACCTTATCAGCGAACTACCAATTCGTTTGCCAAAACCCGCAAGCCTTCACCGAATTGCAAACTGATTGGTTTAGCCTGTTCCCCAACACAGAAACCATCAAAATTCAGGCCTTTACTGATGATAAGGTCTGGGTAGACACCTTGAATCGTGCCAAGTCGCACATCCAGTGGTAGTGAAAAGGAGGCGGGGCGCGTTAAGCGCCCCTGTCAGGCATGATAACCATCGAACAACTGCGTTTTACGTGGCCAGATCAGCCGCAACCGATCTTAGATATCGACACCTTTGCGATCGATGATGGCGAGCATGTATTTTTAAAAGGCCCAAGCGGCAGTGGTAAATCCACCCTGCTTAGCCTGATTGCGGGTATTCATACCCCACAATCGGGAACACTGACGGTCAATCATCAAGCGCTAACCGCACTGAATGATCGCCAACGGGATCAATTCCGTGCTAACCACATTGGTTATATTTTTCAGCAATTTAATCTGCTGCCCTATTTATCGGTGATTGACAATGTCACCGTCCCGCTGCGCTTTTCTCACACGCGGCGTCAGGCACTCAGCCAGCCTGCACACCAAGAGGCCGCCTATTTACTCGATAAACTTGGTCTTCCCGCGCACTGTTACCATCAGCCAGTCACTGCACTGAGTATCGGCCAGCAACAGCGGGTCGCAGCGGCTCGCGCATTAATTGGGGCACCAGCATTGATTATCGCTGACGAGCCCACCTCTGCGCTCGACGCAGACACCCGAAATACCTTTATTCAATTACTTCAAGACCGATGCCGTGAAGCTAATAGCAGCTTATTGTTTGTCAGCCATGACAGCCAATTGGCGCCCTTGTTTGACCGCGATGTCTCGCTTCCCGCGCTTAATCGCGCCATACACCGCGAGGAGGCCAACCAATGATTTCACTACTAGGATTGGCAGGGCAAAGCCTCAAGAATCGCCGCGCCACCGCCCTGCTCTCTTTGCTGACTGTCACCATCGCCGTGGTGCTCTTACTCGGGGTGGAGAAGGTGCGCACCCAAGCTAAGGCCAGCTTTGCCAACACCATCTCCAATACCGATTTAATTGTCGGTGCCCGCTCCGGTCCCATTAATTTACTGCTCTACTCGGTGTTTCGTATTGGTAACGCCACCAACAATATCGGCTGGGACAGTTACCAGCGCCTTCGTGAGCACTCGGATGTGAATTGGACCATTCCCATTTCACTGGGCGATTCTCATCGCGGCTTTCGCGTGGTCGGCACCACCAATGATTACTTTGCTCATTATAAATATGGTCAAAAACAACCACTCGCCTTTCGCCAAGGCGGCCCGTTTTCCGGCTTATTTGATACCGTGATTGGCGCCCAAGTGGCGAAAGAGCTGGGATACAAGATGGGCGATAGTCTGATCATTGCCCATGGACTGGCCGACAAAGGCTTTAATCAGCATGACAATTTACCCTTTACGGTCACCGGGATCTTAGCGCCCACTGGCACCCCCGTCGACCGCAGTGTGCATGTGTCGCTTGAAGCCATCGAAGCGATTCATGTCGGCTGGGAAAGTGGCGCGCGACTCGGCCAAGGTCTCACCCAAGCGCAAGCGCAGCAACGCGAGCTACAACCGGAGCAGCTGACCGCAGTGATGGTGGGACTAAACAGCAAAATCAAAACCTTTGCCGTCCAGCGCTGGGTTAATACCTATCCACGCGAGCCACTCACCGCGATTATGCCCGGTATTGCCTTGCATGAACTCTGGGGTATGATGCGGGTTGGCGAGCAAGCACTGCTGGTGATCTCCGGATTTGTCGCCGTCGCCGGGCTTTTGGGCATGCTTTCAAGCCTACTTACCAGCCTGAATGAACGTCGGCGAGAAATGGCAATTTTACGTGCGATGGGCGCGCGTCCTTTGCATATTATTTTGCTTCTGGTCAGTGAGGCAGTCGCGATCACCGTCGCAGGGATCGTCTTTGGTGTGCTCCTGCTTTATGGCGGGCTGGCGCTGGCGCAGCCTTATATCCTCAGTGAGTTTGGCTTGTTCTTGCCACTCGACTGGCCATCTTCTTATGAGCTATCACTGATGGCAGGTGTGTTAATCGCCGGTTTTATCGTGGGCTTGATCCCGGCCTGGCGGGCCTATCGACAAGCGCTCGCCGATGGCATGACAATTAAGGTGTAACAGATGAAAAAACGGATAACGCTCGGTCTTATCGCTTTACTCAGTGGCCTGTTAAGCTCACTGGCGTGGGCAAGCAGTGAGCCACTCACGCTAGATTGGATTGATTTGGTCCCCGAGCACGAACGCGCCCAATTTGATAGCCGCGGGATGCCGGAAATCAGCCACGACAGTGAGAATCCACAAAGTCTTGTCGGCTCAGTTCGCCCGGAGCTCAACAACAGCCAGGTCAAAATCCCTGGCTTTGTGATCCCTCTAGAAGGCGACGATAAAGTGGTGACGGAATTCCTATTGGTGCCCTTTCTTGGTGCCTGTATCCATGTCCCACCACCGCCACCTAATCAGATTGTTTATGTAAAGTTTGCCGGCGGCGCGCCGATTCAACAACTATGGGATGTGGTGTATGTCGAGGGCACACTGAAAACCGAGCATATAAGTCATGACTTGGCAGAAGTGGGATATGTGCTACAAGGCACCGAATTAACTGACTACGACGACGGATAAGTCCCTATCAATCAGTGAGCCCGATCGGCGCACCCGATGTTGTCAGACAATATAATGAGACAAGATCGCCAGTGCGCCAATGTACACGGCAATCAACAGCAGATTGATGGGGTTGAGTTTTTGCTTGCGCACACGCATCCCTACACTTGATTGTTAACACTCATAATGTTAACAAATTTAATCTTTAATTAACATATTTGCCAGCATTAAATTTTGCTGACAATCAGTGTGAGACTCGCATGGCAGAGCAAGACAAACCCGTGGTCGTCGACGCCCATCCCGACAAACGGCAACATCAAGATCACAGTTACAAAGAAGACGCGGATCTGCGTGGCAGTAAAGGACGACTGAAAGCGATTGCCAGTGAGTACCACGTGGATGCGCGCCTGCAGGAAGTTGAGCAGGAAGATCTCGCGCACCGCAGTGCCAACCGCCAGCGTCATGTGATGCAAAAACAGCAGGCCAATCTCGAAGCCATCATCGCTCTGACCTACGACCAGTGTCATAGCGAAACCGCTCAGACCCCAGACCCAGATTGGCTGGTGCGTTTTTTCGATTTAGCACGCAATATTCACGGCCATGCGATGCAGCAGTTGTGGGCGAAGATTCTCAAACAAGAAATGCTCCGCCCCGGCAGCACCTCAATTAAAGCACTGACCATTCTCGAGACCATGACTCAACGAGAAGCGCAAGCACTGCAACGCGCCTGTGCATTGTCCAGCACCTTTGGGCAAGATAGCACCAAAAAACTAGTCACCGGTTTTCGCCGCCGCCAAGGCTTGGTGCAACTGCTGCGCCCAGAGCCGCCTCATAAACTCTCGCTGGGTCACTATCAATTGTCTTACACCGACTTAATGCTGTTGATGGACTTGGGGCTGATCCTGCGCACTGAGCTCGAATCCGGCGTGATTGAAATGCAGCCAGCGATGCCGTTTAAACTGCAAGACACCCAATACATGCTCACCCCATTGCACAAAGGGATGCGTCTTTATTATTACCGCTTTAGTCCTACCGGCCATGAGCTCGCAAAACTGGTCGGTAAACGCGTGCATCCCGATTACCACCACGCCATTTGTGAGTTGCTCGCCGAAGGCTTTGAGATGCACAGCGATGTGGGTGATACGGTCAACACTCACGCTTAATCCGACGAGCGCAACACTCCGCGCTCACGCAGTATGCGAAGGCAGGTCGCCACATGCTCAGCGACACGCTTGTCACCGCTCAAATGGATCGCCGGCGTTTGCGGTGGCTCATAGTCTGACGATATGCCAGTAAACGCAGGGATCTCGCCGGCTCGTGCCTTTTTGTAAAGCCCTTTTGGATCGCGCTGCTCACACACTGCCAGCGGCGTATCGACAAAGACTTCAATAAACTGCCCCTCTGGCAAACGCTCGCGCACCATCTCTCGCTCCGCACGAAACGGTGAGATAAAAGCACTCAAGACAATAAGACCCGCATCGGTCATTAACTTGGCCACTTCACCAATCCGGCGAATATTCTCACGCCTGTCTTGATCGGAAAACCCCAGGTCGCGACATAAGCCATGACGAATATTATCGCCATCCAGCAAATAGGTATGGTGCCCTTCGGCCACCAAGGCCGCCTCTAGCGCGCCCGCGATGGTCGATTTGCCCGAGCCAGACAAGCCGGTAAACCAAAGCACCACGGGTTGCTGCTGTTTTTGTTCGCTGCGCTGGGCTTGATCAACATGATGCTGATGCCAAATCACGTTGGGATCGGTTGGCGCAGATACAGTGTCAGTCATGAAAGTCTCCGCAATTTCGTTGGCCACGCCATGATTAAGAGGCCACCGGCGTTAAAGGAAAAATAATCGGTAACAGGGTGAGCACCACCGCGGAATACACCACAGATAACGGTAATCCCAGACGCAAATAATCACGCAGCTGGTAATTGCCCACGCTGTATACCAATAAATTGGTTTGATACCCGTAAGGGGAAATAAAACTGGCACTGGCGCCAAACAGCACCGCCATCACAAAGGGCATGGGATCCACCCCATACCCTAGCGCCAAGCTATAGCCCAGCGGAAAAGCCAGCGCCGCCGCGGCATTGTTAGTGATAAGCTCGGTCAGCAACAAAGTCAGCAAGTACACCGCCACCAGCGCCCCTATCGCGCCCCCTGCGCTAAAGGTCGCCATAAACCAATCACTAAAGCGTGCCGACAGCCCTGACGCCAACATCAGTTGTGCCAACGTCAGCGCCGCGCCGACAATCACCACCACTTCAACCGGAAATCGGCGTTGTAAATCGTGCAAGGAGATAATGCCGGTGACCAGCAACACCACCAAATAAGCGGCTAAGCCATTAAGCAGTGGCATCGGGGTCAGCAAGGCAGCGCCGATCACCGCCACAAACCCTGCCAATACCGCGGCACTTTTACGCTCGGAAAGACGGGTACTGGCTTCCAAGCCATTAAAGAGCACGAATTCACGCCGCAACGCTTGGCTGTCTTGGCGAAAGGTTTTGCCCGGCACCAACACCAGCGTATCGCCGGCATGCAAAGGAATATTGCCCAGTCCCCCGTCGAGTTTTTCATGGCCGCGTCGAATGGCGACCACCACGGCATCAAAGGTCTCGCGAAAATGGGCGGCTTTGAGGGTTTTGCCACAAATGCTAGCGCTGTGGCTCACCACCACCTCAATCAAATTTTGTCCATCAATGTGATGCTGGCCGAACAAGGTCAAGCCTGGGATCTCTTGTAACGTCGCGACACTTTCCACATCGCCAGCAAACTGCAACTTGTCACCGGCCAATAACGGCGTATCCGGACATACAGGCGCAATCACCCCATCTTGGCGATGAATTTCGGCCAAGTACAAGCGACGTAATGCCCGCAAGCCATTGTCTGCCACACTGCGACCGCATAAGGGTGAGTCGGCGGCCAACCGTGCTTCAAGCACATACGGCAAGCTCTCTTCTTGTTCACCATCCTGGCGTGGCAACCGATAGCTAAACGGAATTAATACCAATAGCCCTGCCACCAATGCAGCAGCACCAATGACCGTTGGGGTGAAAAAGCCCAAACTGGGTAAACCCGCCCGCTCAACAAAGCTGTTCACAATGAGATTGGTGGACGTGCCAATCAGCGTCAGGGTGCCGCCGAGAATGGCGCTGTATGACAATGGGATCAAAAGCTGCGAGGGCGAGTGACGTCGGTTACGCTTGATCGCGCCAATCATGGACACCACCACCGCTGTGTTATTGACCAGCGCCGATAGCAGCGCGCTCGATATGCCTAATTTGGCAATCACGGTGGGTAGCGCGCCGTGCGACGCCTGTCGGGCGACCCAGCTGGTCAGATGGGTTTTCTCCAACGCACAAGAAACCAAAATCAGCAATACCAAGGTCAGCAGTGATGGCGCGGTAAAGTTCGCCGTCAGCGCTTCAACCGAGGTGAGCCCGGTTTGGAACGCCACAAACGCGGCCCCCGCAAACAAGAGTACAGGCTTTATGCGGGTGAGCACCAAGCCGGCGACAATCGCCACCAGCAAGGTGAGTACCGTGGTTTCCTGCCAACTCATCGTTTATCCCAGTTGACGCAGATCCCGCGCTTGCCAATGCGGAAAGTGCTTGCGGATCAGCTGGTTTAACTCAAGCTCAAACGCTGAGAACGACGAGGTGGTTTGCGGCTGCGTCTCCGCCACATGACGGATCATGCCCGCGCCGACCGTCACATTGGTGAGGCGATCAATCAGGATAAAGCCACCGGTATTCGGGCTATCGTGATAGGTATCCAGCGGCACCGCTTCGCTCAGGGTCAAGGTGCAACGACCAATGCCATTGAGCGGCAAGGTGTCTGCGTCATGGGTGTTAAGCGTATTAACATCGACCCCATAGGACAGCGACTCAACCTGCGCCGAGGTTTTCTTGCTGGCCAACTTAATCTCGTATTCACGCCCCGGAGCCAGTGGGGTTTGCGTCATCCACACCACGTCGGCGTCAAATCGTTGCCCCACCGCGACGTCATCATCCGCTCGCACCAAGAGATCGCCACGCGAGATATCAATTTCTCTATCCAAAGTGAGGGTGACCGCTTGACCGCTAAAGGCAAATTCACGATCACCGTCAAAGGTGACGATGCGCGCGACCTTCGCGGCAAGCCCAGAGGGGAGTACCTTAACCTCATCGCCCACATGCAACTCGCCACTGGCAAGGGTGCCGGCGTAACCGCGAAAGTTCAGATCTGGTCGATTGACATACTGCACCGGAAAACGGAATGCGCCCGTCCCGCGCGATTTTTCAATGTCGATGGCTTCTAGCTGGCTGAGCAGCGGCTCGCCTTGATACCACGCCATCGCGTCACTGGCATTGACCACATTGTCGCCTTCCAGTGCCGACAAGGGCACCATAGACACCGACAAGCCGGGGTTGAGCTGATCGGCAAACGCCAAATATTGCTCTTGGATTTCATTAAATCGGGCTTGGCTATATTCCACCAAATCCATCTTGTTCACCGCTACCACAAAGTGCTGAATACCCAGTAAGTTAGCGATGTATGAATGGCGGCGGGTCTGATCTAAGATGCCGTGACGCGCGTCGATTAAGATCACCGCCACATCACAGGTCGACGCGCCGGTAGCCATATTACGGGTGTACTGTTCATGGCCGGGGGTATCGGCAATGATAAACTTACGTTTGGAGGTGGAGAAATACCGGTACGCCACATCAATGGTGATCCCCTGCTCACGCTCGGCTTGCAGGCCGTCTACCAGTAGCGCCAGATCGGGGTTCTCGCCCGTTGTGCCGACACGCTGGCTATCGGCATGGACCGCAGCCAGCTGATCTTCATAGATCTGCTGCGAGTCGTGCAGCAAACGGCCAATCAAGGTCGATTTACCGTCATCGACCGAGCCACAGGTCAGAAAGCGCAATAAACTTTTGTGTTGGTGCTGTTGCAAGTAACCTTCAATACCCAGATCGGCCACCTGTTGTTGAATTGCTGGATTCATGACTGCTCCTTAGAAATAACCCTGACGCTTCTTGCGCTCCATGGACCCGGACTGATCGTGGTCGATCGCCCGCCCTTGACGCTCACTCGAGGTGGCGACCAACATCTCTTCGATGATCTCTGGCAAGGTATTGGCGTGTGACTCGACTGCCCCGGTCAATGGGTAGCAGCCCAGGGTGCGAAAACGCACCGATTTATGGGTCACGGTTTCGTCGGGCCCAATCGGCATCCGCGCATCATCCACCATGTACAAGGTGCCATCGCGCTCTACCACTGGACGCTCGGCCGCTAAATAAAGCGGAACAATGTCGATATTTTCCAGATAGATGTATTGCCAGATATCGAGCTCAGTCCAGTTAGAGAGCGGAAAAACACGAATGCTCTCGCCCGGGTTCACTTGACCGTTATAGTTGCGCCACAGCTCTGGCCGTTGGTTCTTCGGATCCCAGCGATGGTTCTTATCACGGAACGAATAGACACGCTCTTTGGCGCGGGATTTTTCTTCGTCCCGACGCGCGCCGCCAAATGCCGCATCAAACTTATGCTGATCCAGCGCCTGCTTTAGCGCTTGGGTTTTCATGATATCGGTGTGCTTGTCGGAGCCGTGATCAAAAGGATTGATCCCCTGAGCCATCCCTTCTGGGTTTTTGTGCACAATCAGATCCAGCCCGAGCTCCTTGGCAGTACGATCGCGAAAGGCAATCATGTCGCGAAACTTCCAGTCGGTATCGACATGCAGCAGCGGAAACGGGATCTTCCCGGGGTAAAAAGCTTTGCGCGCCAAATGCAGCATCACTGACGAGTCTTTGCCAATCGAATACAGCATCACGGGGTTATCAAACTCCGCCGCGACTTCCCGCAGTATATGAATGCTCTCGGCTTCTAACTGCTGGAGGTGAGTGAGTGTTTTTGCATCCATCCTAACTATCCTTTAAGCGAAGTTAACCACAGCGGTGGGGGCTTGCGTGGGGTCGGCATCGCTTACCGCGCACCCCTCGCCAAACCATGTCAGCTGACCGGCGAGTGCCGCCACTTCGCCCACCACGATAAGCGCGGGCGACGCAGCTTGCTCCGCCAGCGACGGTAAGTTGTTGAGTTGACCGGTAAAGACTTTCTGCTCCGGACGCGTGCCGTTTTCAATCACCGCCACAGGGGTGTCCGGCGATCGGCCGTGAGCCATCAGTTGGCTTTGAATATGGGCCGACTTCATCAATCCCATATAAATCACCAAGGTCTGACGCGGGCGCGCTAACGTCGCCCACTCCAAGGTGTCTTGTTCTTTTTTCAAATGACCGGTAATAAACAGTGCGGTCTGGGCATGATCGCGATGGGTGAGCGGAATACCGGCATAGGCCGTCGCCCCCGCCGCTGCAGTGATCCCGGGCACCACTTGAAACGAGACACCGGCGTTGGCAAGGGTTTGTAATTCCTCACCACCACGGCCAAACATGAAAGGATCGCCCCCTTTTAAGCGCACTACCCGCTTTCCGGCTCGAGCATGCTCGACCAACAGGCGATTGATGTCGTCTTGGCTCACACTGTGGTAGCTCGCCCGTTTGCCCACACAGATCAGCTCTGCATCTCGGCGGCACAGCTCCATAATCGGTTCAGCCACCAAGTAGTCGTAAAGCACCACATCGGCTTGCTGCATCAATTGCAACGCGCGCAAGGTCAATAGCCCGGGATCCCCCGGCCCGGCACCAATCAACGCCACTTCGCCTTGGGTGGTGATTTGTCCACTAAGCTGTTCCAGCGCTTGCTCGGCTTGCTGGTGTTTGCCCGCCGCGACTAAATCGGCAAACCGCCCACTAAAAGCGGCCTCCCAGAATTTGCGCCGGCCCGTTAAGGTCGGAATACGCGCTTTCAGTTTGTCGCGAAACGCACCCGCCATTGCCGCCATCTTGCCGATATGTTGCG
Organism: Salinivibrio sp. KP-1; assembly: GCF_000968645.1. Classification (NCBI taxonomy): domain Bacteria; kingdom Pseudomonadati; phylum Pseudomonadota; class Gammaproteobacteria; order Vibrionales; family Vibrionaceae; genus Salinivibrio; species Salinivibrio sp. KP-1. The sequence continues at coordinate 111,599 of NZ_LAQR01000003.1, forward strand.
GCACCAGGGTTTCAATTTTTTCTCGTAACATCCGCGCCAATACTGGCGCTTTGCCGCCCGATGAGATGGCAATAATGATGGGGGAGCGATCAACCAAAGAAGGGACAATAAAGCTGCACTTAGGGGTATCATCAACGACATTGACCAAGATATTGCGGCTGTCAGCAGCGGTGGAGACCAGCTCATTGACGAGGGCGTTGTCAGTCGCCGCAATCGCCAGTATCTTTCCATCCAGATGCTCGGGACGAAATGCCTCGCGCAAGACGGTCAATTTCCCTTGCGCTTGCGCCTCCGCAATTTCACGGTCGACGTCAGGGGCAACCACAGTGACGGCCGCGCCCACCTTAAGCAACATGCGCGTTTTGCGCCATGCGACTTCACCGCCCCCTACCACGAGGCAAGGACGGTTTTTGAGCTGAGCAAAGAGGGGGAGATAATCCATGATCGCGCATTCCCTTGATGACAATACCGCCACTATATCGCCCCACATCTATTACCTGAAATTCTATAAATTCATTTTTTATTCTTTTTTGTGATTAAAAGATCTGAAGTGCCTTTGCCTGAAAGGATTAACGATGACTGAGATCGCAAAGCGTGCAAGATATCGGTGTTGAGCGACAGCCGAAGATAATAAGCCGATCAATCGCACAGCTTTCTAGGTATGAGAAACGGCATAATTCATCTGCCTGATAACTAACGCACATTTTTCACTGGAGACTTTGTTATGCGTTTGATGCCATCTGCTGTCGCCACTGCTGTAGTAGCCGGCTTATTTGCCGCCTCTGGCAGTGCCTTTGCCGACACCATTAACCTACGTGTGATTGAAACCACCGACATTCACACCAACGTGATGGATTATGACTACTACAAAAACAAACCGTCACAAAAAATCGGCTTGGTTCGCGCCGCCACCGTGGTGAAACAAGCGCGTGATGAAGCAAAAAACGCACTATTGGTGGATAACGGTGACCTGATTCAAGGCAGCCCGATGGGCGACTACATGGCCAGCAAAGGCATTAAACCCGGAGAAGTACATCCGGTATATAAAGCGATGAACTTGCTCAATTATGAAGTGGGTAACATCGGTAACCATGAATTCAACTACGGTCTAGCATTCTTAAAAGAGTCGATTAACGACGCCAACTTCCCGTATATCAACGCCAACGTGTTCGATGCAGAGACTGGCGAGCATTACTTTGACCCGTATTTAATTAAAGAATACCAACTCAAAGATGAAGACGGTGACAGCCATACCATCAAAGTCGGCTACATCGGCTTTGTGCCACCGCAGATCATGACTTGGGATAAAGCCAACCTTGAAGGCAAAGTGATCGCCAAAGACATTAAACAAACCGCTGAAAAGCTCGTCCCAGAGATGAAAGCCAAGGGTGCAGACGTGGTGGTGGCAATCCCACACTCTGGTATCTCCCAAGCGCCGTATAAAGCGATGGCTGAAGATTCCGTGTATTACCTCACCGATGTCGACGGCATTGATGCCATTGCCTTTGGTCACTCGCACGCGGTATTCCCTGGCGAGGACTTTGCCAATATTCCCGGCGCGGATATCGAAAAAGGCACCATCAATGGCGTGGCCAGTGTGATGGCTGGCCGCTGGGGCAGCCACGTGGGAGTGATTGATCTCGCCCTCGAGCAAGTGGACGGTCAATGGCAAGTCACTGATAGCAACGCGCATGCGCGACCCATTTTTGACCGCGCCAACAATAAGGCATTGGTTGAAGCCGATAAGGCGATGCTTGATGCGGTAGAAGCCGATCATAAAGCCACACAAGATTTTGTGAATCAACCAATCGGCAAAGCCAATGATGTAATGTACTCTTATTTGGCATTGCTACAAGATGACCCAACCGTACAAATCGTCAATCTCGCTCAACAAGATTATGTCGAGCGCATGATCCAAGGCGACCCAGATTTGGCCGACCTTCCGGTTGTCTCTGCCGCTGCGCCCTTTAAGGCCGGTGGACGCAAAAACGATCCGAGCAACTTTACGGAAGTGGAAGCCGGTCAACTGACCTTCCGCAACGCCGCCGATCTTTACCTATATCCGAATACCTTGGTGGCGCTGAAAGTCTCTGGCGCCGAACTCACCCAATGGCTGGAGTGCAGCGCCGGCCAGTTTAATCAAATCGATCCAAACGCAGCGCAGCCGCAATCGCTGATCAACTGGGACGGTTTCCGCACCTATAACTTTGACGTGATTGATGGGGTGGAATACCAAATTGATGTCACCCAGCCCGCGCGTTACGACGGCGATTGTAATGAAGTGAACCCAGAGGCATCACGGATCGTCAACCTCACCTATCAAGGCAAGCCGGTTGATCCCGAGCAAACCTTCTTGGTGGCGACCAATAACTACCGTGCGTATGGGGCGAAGTTCCCAGGTACCGGCAGCGATCATATTGCCTTTGCCGCGCCGGATGAAAACCGCACCGTGGTCGCCAACTACATCAGTCGCGTGAGTGAAGAGGAAGGTGAGGTGACCGTTAGCGCTGACAATAACTGGTCGATTGCCCCGATTAAGGGAGATGCCGTGGTGAGCTTTGAAACCTCCCCGAGTGAGCAAGCAGCGCAGTTTATTGAGCAAAAAGGCCGCTGGTCGATGACGCGAGAAGGAAAAGATGAGGTCGGCTTTGCCGTTTATCATGTTGATTTAGGCCAACCTCGCCAATAATTAACACAGAAAGATAAATAGCCTTTGAATACCGCAGCCTGTCTGCGGTATTTTTTATGTTCAATCAAGAGGAAATGACATGGAATGGCAACAGGCAACCTTTGACGCGCTGGATACGCGCACTTTATTCACACTGATGAAATTGCGTGTCGATGTGTTTGTGGTTGAGCAAGCCTGCGCCTATCCAGAGCTGGACACGCACGATACGGCGCCAGACACCGTGCATTTAATGGGCTGGCTGAACGGAGAGCTCGCCGCCTATGCCCGTATTCTCGCCCCCGGGGCAAGTTACCCAGGGAGCAGTATTGGTCGCGTGATCATTGCACCCACTCATCGCAATGGGCAATGGGGCCATCAGCTGATCCGCCAAGCCATTCAAGTATGCCAACAGCAATGGCCCGCGCAAAACATTGAAATAGGCGCTCAAGCACACCTACAGCGCTTTTACCAAAAGCACGATTTTGTCGCGTTTTCCGACGTTTACTTAGAAGACGGTATCCCACATATCGATATGCGCTTATCAGTCAGTGAGACGTCTGCCGTTTAAGCAAAAAAATCCCGCTCAAAGAGCGGGATTCATTGTCATGAAGCGTGCGCGATCGTTTCGCGATTATTTTGTCAGGCGGAAACGCTGCATAGTGCTTTGCAGTGATTGCGCCAATTGGCTCAATTCGCTACAGGCTTGCGCAGTTTGATCGGCGCCACCCGCCACTTCTTGTGCTGAATCATTGATGCGCTCGATATTGCGACTGAGCTCATCCGCCACTGAGTCTTGCTCACCACAGGCACTAGCGATCTGCATGCCCATATCAGCAATGTTCTCAACCGAGGTTTCAATCCCACGCACCAATTGCTGCGCCTGATCGCCCTGCTCCACACATTGCTCAATGCTTTCACAGCTTTGGGTGGTGGCGTTGCGCGCTTGGGTTGCAAACTGCTGCAGTTTCTCAATGATAGTGGTGATTTCACCGGTCGAATCTTGCGTCCGGCCCGCGAGGGTACGCACTTCATCGGCAACCACCGCAAAGCCACGGCCCGACTCTCCGGCACGTGCCGCTTCAATCGCTGCGTTCAAGGCCAACAAGTTGGTTTGCTCAGCGATATCACGAATCACATCCACCACCATGTTGATTTGTTTCGACTGCTGATCCAATTCATTCACAGTATCGCCGGTTTGACGCATGTCCTCGGCAACTTTACGAATCGAGGCCACCATACCGTCAATGTCTTGTGCGCCCATGCGCGACTGTTCACTCGCTTCATTGGCCGCGGTGGATGAGCTCTCGGTGTTCTGCGCTACATCCGCCACGGTGGCTTTCATTTGCGCCATCGCGGTCGCCACTTGCGACACTTCGTGTTGCTGATTTTGCATCCCCGTCGAGGTTTGGCTCGATACCGCACTCACTTCTTCGACCGCACTGCTCAATTGAGTGACCGCGGCAATCACTTCTTCAATCAAGCTACGCAAGCTATCTTGCATGGCGATACTGGAGTCGGCCAATTTACCCATTTCATCATTACCAATCTGGCTACGATCCAACTGGTAAGTCAGGTCGCCCTTGGCAATTGCAGACGATTGCTCCATCACCAAGCGTAGCGGATTGATAATCGCGCGGGTGAAGACCACCGCTACCACAATCATAAAGGCGATCACCGCAAGCAATACCCCGATAATGGTCATGCTCACCGTAGACACTTGATTCAGCATGGAGGTGCGGTTTGAGGTAATAAACCCTTGGGTCAGCTCAGACATTTCTTTAAGCGATTTATCCAACTGGCCAAAGGTGCCGAACGAGTTCGACAGGATTTTTTGCGCCGCGGTCAGTTGTCCTGCTTCGACTCTGTCCGGAAAGGCACTGAGCTCTTGATTGTATTGGTCCCAGTGATTTTGAATACGAGTAAAAATAGCACGCTCGTTGTCGTACCAAAGGCTTTCTTCATAGGCATCAAGCGCGCGGCTATAATCGCGCTTCATGACATCGATTTCACCCAAGATTTCACGTCGTTCTGCCGGATCACTAAAGGTGAGAACCGCATACTGATCTTGACGAATACGTATTATCTCTTCATTGAGTCGCTCGATCTCAAGCACTGCGGGGAGGGTATCGTCCGTAAAGTTCAGCATATTATCGCGCATGCCGCTGACTTGGGTATAGATATAAAACCCAAAGATCACCACAGCGATACCAATCAGGGAAAAAGCCGCCGTAAACTTTTTACCAATAGATAGATTTTTCAACATGGAAAAGCGAGTCCTCAACAAATTAGTGATTAGCGTGTTAATGCCTAGACATCCATGTTGAGGCGGGCTTGCGTGTCTGTCCTACACAGCGGCACGAATACTAGCACAAAAAATAACCAAAGTGTGATGAAAGACTCATTATTTTTGCAAAAAGTCTGTCATACAATGATGGCTGATTGTGTAAGCATTCTTGCCCTGAACAGCAACTTATCCCTTTTCCGCCCCAATGGTGTAGCGTATTCGGCTCTATTGACCGATTTATAAAAAGTAGATCAAAAATCATCCGGCAGCGACTTTAATCACACATCAAGTAGAAAAAAGACAGAACAAGGCCGAGATAAAGAGAGGTTGAGTACCGAAAGCACCCTGTTACCAGTGCTTTCGGTTGGATTCGTGGCGTCAAAAGACTAGCGTTGGCGAGCAAAACCGCCATCAGACAAACGGAAATAGAGTACCGATTGCCCTTTCTCGGTTTCGATTTGCAGAATATCTAACGCACCACTCTGTGTACGTTTAAAGCGGATCCACTGTCCTGGCTGGATGCGACTAATCGGCTTTCCCTCACCTTCAATATTGGCAATCGCATACAGATCGGTTAACGCTAGATCGTAGCGACGAAAGACTTTGGCCAGCGAGTCACCGGGCTCAATTTGATGGCTCACCCAAGGGCTATTTTCTTTTTTTTCAGCTTGTTGAGTCGCAGGCTCAGCAGTTGACGCCGCGACTGACGAATCATTTTGCGACGCTGACGATACATTCGCCCCTGTATTCAGGGCGACGGGTTGACGAGTTTGGGGCGAGGGGGCTTTGGGCGAGGGACTAGGAAGCACAGCCAACACCAATACAGTCGGGATAAGCACCATCAATAGGCGTCGGTGTAAAGCCGGTAGGCGTTGCCAACCCTGCTTTAGCCCCGTCAAACCATGTAGGCTTTTTAGGCTAGGACGGTTTTCCCATCCCGCTGTGAGTTTCTCTCGCCATCCAGCACGCAGTTTGTTCCAGTATGAACGCATTGCTGTTAACTTCATTGCCACTCCGCGCATGTTTTGTTGTTCTGTCCTCATCTTGGACGCCTTATTGGCACAAAAGTTTACCCACGAAACCATCACCTGTTATCCTTTCACACTTTATTGACGCAAAAAAGAGAGACGTTATGTCTGACGTACAACTGGAAACTGTCGAGCAGAAGGCGAGCTATGGCATCGGCCTACAAATGGGCCAACAGCTTGCCGGTAGCGGCCTAGAAGGCTTACATGTTGATGCCATTGCAAAAGGCATCAGCACCGCGCTGGCTGGCCAAATGCCAGAGATTGAAATTGACGACATCAATAACGCATTGCGTGAGCTTCACACAAAAGCGGAAGAAGTTCGTCAAGAGGCTGCAAAAGCACAAGCAGCAGAAGGCGATGCCTTCTTGGCAGACAATGCCAAGCGCGAAGGCGTCACCGTGACAGATTCAGGTTTGCAGTACGAAGTACTGGTACAAGGTGACGGTGAAATTCCAACCAGCGATAAGCAGGTGCGTGTTCACTACCATGGTCAATTGATTGACGGCAGTGTATTTGATAGCTCAGTCACACGTGGTGAGCCGGTTGAATTCCCGGTGACTGGCGTGATTAAAGGTTGGATTGAAGCCCTGCAAATGATGCCAGTTGGCTCTAAGTGGAAGTTGTATGTGCCACAAGATCTCGCCTATGGCGAGCGTGGTGCGGGCGCAGCCATTCCTCCGTTTGCTGCCCTTGTCTTTGAAGTTGAGCTACTCGACATCCTGTAATCGCTGATTGAATACAAGCGCCAAATCAGGAATGAAAAAAGCGATGCCGAGGCATCGCTTTTTGTCTTTTAATCCGGCGTTATTGCACGTATTCACGTGGGTTCACCGCTCCCCACCAGCTATAGATTTCGGGGAAAATCACATCCGCATTGGTCTCATACTCCACCGCACCAATGGTTTTATCCCCTTGCTGACCGAAGAGCACCACTTCGTCATTGGGCGCCACTTGATCAGCAATATCAGTAATATCAACCATAATGGTGTTCATAGAGGCAACCCCAACGACAGGCACCCGATGGCCCTGAATAAGCACATCGGCATCATTGCCCATTTTACGTGGGAAACCATCCGAATAGCCGACCGGTAGGTTAGCCAAGATAGAGTCACGCTCTAAAGTATAGGTGCTGTCATAACCGACCGTGCTACCAGCAGGCAAATGATGAACAGAGGCCACCTTGGTCTTAAAGCTCATGATGGGTGGGAACTCTCGGTTTGTGGGCTGATCACCATACAGCGCACCGCCAGGGCGAACCATGTCAAAATGCCCTTCTGGCACGTTCAAGGTGACAAACGAGTTCGCCGCATGCAGCAAAACCTCTTCACGCTTCAAACCAGCCTGTTCAATCAACCATTCGCTGTTTGCTTTAAATTGCCCTAGCTTGCTGCGGACATAGTCTTCTTGGTAGTTAGGGAAATGCGTCATGATACCGACCACGTCAAAACGCGCGTCAGTGGCAATATCCACAGCAACTTGCTTACCAGACTCCTCATTCATCTCGATGCCATTACGTCCCATACCACCGGCATTAAACGCCATATGAACGGGAATGGTCATATCGTGTTTGTCGGCAAGTTGGCGCATTTGCTCAGCTTGTTCCGCTGAACCAACCAGTTCTTGAATATTAAGCGCTAAGCCACTTTCCATCTCTTGCAAAGTCGCGGTGCGCACACGCATGATTTCTCCGGTAAAGCCGCCCTCGCGAATAGTACGCGCCTCTTCGTTGCTGGCAATGCCAATACAATCAATCCCGCTAGCAATCACAGTCGGCAGTAGCCCTGCAATGCCGTTACCGTAAGCGTCGGCTTTCATCACCGCACAGATCTTGGTGCCTTCACTGACTTGCTGCTGAACACGCTGAATATTGTCGCCAAAGGTGGAGGTGCTCACTTCTAGCCAGCCGTTGCCATGGCCCATATAACGGTTACCCGTATCTGGCGTTGACGGCGCAGGTGAGGAGTAATCGATAACGGCGGGCGCCCCGAGGGCGACAACACCGGCGACGGCAAGCGCCACTAAAGAGAATTTTTTGTTCATAAGCTTCACTGTTGGTCACATAAATGGAGCATCCGTGACGTGTTGAAATAAAAGCTTGGCGCTTCTATTTGTGCCTCCTGGCATTGCGCGCTGTTTATATCACAGAACACTTCACGGCTGACGAGTCACTCAATAAAAAAGATAGACAAGTTCCGCCCACTTGAACAAAAAAACGCCACCCCACGGTGGCGTTTGAGAGAAGCATGGTTCAGACAAGATTCAACCAGCTAGATGCCAGCCCCATCGTTGAGATCGTCTTCATGCAATCCACATTCGCGTTTTAAACCAAAAAAGCGCGTTTGTTCATCACGCATTCCTGGCTCCAAGCGCTGGGTAGTATGCACATCGCCCACCGACACATAGCCTTGGTCACGCAAGGGGTGATACGGCAAGTCGTGCTCGCGCAGATAGTCGTCCACCGCTTGATTCGACCAATCAATCACCGGCAAGAACTTAAACACCCCATGTTGAATACTAAGTATCGGCAAATTAGCGCGAGAGTCTGATTGCCCGCGGCGCAATCCCGAGAACCAGGTGCCAGCGTTGAGCTCTCGCAGCGCACGCTTCATCGGCTCAACTTTGTTGATTTGATTGTATTGGGTGATCCCTTCCACGCCTTGCTCCCAAAGTTGGCCATAGCGTGCCTCCTGCCAAGCGGGGCTGAGTTCGGCGCGATATACCCGTAAGTCTAAATCCAACCGTGTGGTTAAGGTATCAATAAACCGATAAGTTTCAGCGAACAAGTAACCCGTGTCGGTTAAAATCACCGGAATATCTGATTTTACTTGGCTGACCAAATGCAGCATCAATGCCGCTTGCACCCCAAAGCTAGATGAGAGGACAAATTGCCCCTCAAGGTGCTCTAACGCCCAAGCGACACGCTCAGGTGCCGAGAGTGCTTCCAAGCTGGCATTGACCTCCGCCAGCGCCAAGGCTTGCTGGCTTTTATTCATCGTGGCAATGTCAGCTAACGCTAACGTCGCGTTGGGTTGAATGGTTTCAGGCATAAAAATCCCTCTTAGATACATGCACAGGGGCAATCACCTCACCACGGATCAAGAAATCACCAAAGTGCTCGCCCGGCTCGCGTTCTGTCGCCCAGCGGCCAATCAGCTGATCCAACTCCTCGAGGATTTGGCGATCGGTGATATTCTCTTTATACATTTTTGGGATCCGGGTGCCTTCCCAATTTCCACCTAAGTGCAGGTTGTAACGCCCAGGCGCTTTACCTACCAAACCGACCTCAGCCAGCATCGCGCGACCACAGCCGTTCGGACAACCGGTTACACGCAGAACAATTGGATCATCTTGCACTTGATGCTTTTGCTGAATTTTCTCCACTTCCGTGACAAAGTCCGGCAAGAAGCGTTCGGCTTCTGCCATCGCCAGTGGACACGTTGGGAAGGCCACACACGCCATCGAGTTTGTACGCTGAACACTGTGTTCATCGTCAATTAACCGATAACGACGCGCTAACGCCTCAATCTCGTCTTTTTGCGCTTCTGGGATCCCAGCAATGATCAGATTTTGGTTGGCGGTCATGCGGAAATCGCCTTGGTGTACCTTGGCAATCTCTGCCATGCCGGTTTTGAGCGGCTTTTCTGGCGTATCACGCAAACGGCCATTTTCGATAAACAGGGCAAGGTGGTATTTACCGTCAATGCCTTTGGTCCAGCCTAAGCGATCGCCGCGTCCGGTAAAGGTATAAGGCCGGCTTGGTGCAAAGGTCACACCAGCACGCTTTTCCACTTCCGCTTTGAATACATCTGCGCCAACGCGATCAAGGGTATACTTAGTCTTCGCATTCTTACGGTTCGAACGGTTTCCCCAATCACGCTGGGTGGTGACCACGGCCTCAGCAATCTGCAACGTATGCTCTAGCGGAATAAAGCCAAAGTCATCGGCACGACGCGGATAGGTGTTGGTATCACCATGGGTCATCGCCAGCCCACCACCAACGAGGACGTTAAAGCCAACAAGCTGTCCTTGCTCGGCGATGGCGACAAAGTTGAGATCGTTGGCGTGCACATCCACGTCGTTTTGTGGCGGGATCACCACCGTGGTTTTGAACTTACGTGGCAGATAACGCTCACCCAAAATCGGCTCTTTGTCTTGGCTGCCTTCGACTTTTTCACCGTCGAGCCAAATCTCTGCGTAAGCGCGGGTTTTAGGCAGCAAGTGCTCGCTTATCCGCTTTGCCCAATCATAAGCTTGCTGATGGAGCTCTGACTCCACCGGGTTGGACGTACACAATACGTTGCGGTTCACATCCCCAGCGGTGGCAATCGAGTCAATGCCATATTCATTCAAGGTCTGGTGCATGAGCTTGATGTTAGGCTTAAGGACACCATGAAATTGAAAGGTTTGTCGGGTGGTCAGGCGAATACTGCCATAGAGCGAGCTTTCACGGGCAAACTTATCAATCGCCAGCCATTGCTGGGGCGTAATGATCCCGCCCGGCATCCGCGCACGCAACATCACATTGTGCAAAGGCTCCAGTTTTTGTTTTTGTCGCTCGGCACGGATATCGCGATCATCTTGCTGATACATACCATGGAAGCGGATCAGCTGGAAATTATCATCCGTGAATCCGCCAGTGATCGGATCATCCAAGTCTTGATCAATGGTGCCACGCAAGTAATCACTTTGCTCTTTCAAACGCTCGTTATCAGCTAGTGGGCCCAGTGTATCGCCCGCAAATTTCTGCTCACTCATTAATACACATCCCTTTGATAGCGCTTATCTTTGCGCAATTCATTAATAAAGGCTTCCGCTTGCTCACGGCTTTGCTGGCCCTGTGTTTGGGCTATCTCGATTAAGGCTTCATGAACATCTTTCGCCATTTGATTGGCATCACCACACACATAGATGTAAGCGCCGTTCGATAGCCATTGCCATACCGCCTCAGCACGCGCGAGTAACCGGTGCTGGACATAGACTTTCTCAGCCTGATCGCGGCTAAAGGCCACATCCATCCGCGTCAGCAGGCCAGATTTAAGGTATTGCTGCCATTCAACCTGATAAAGAAAATCGTCAGTAAAGGTGCGATCGCCAAAGAACAGCCAGTTATCACCCTTTGCCTCTCGTTGCTCTCGCTCTTGCAAGAAAGCACGAAATGGCGCAATGCCAGTACCGGGGCCAATCATAATAATGGGGGTGTCATCACTGGTTGGCAGTTTGAAGTTATCGTTGTGCTCAACAAACACCTTGACCGTCTCGGCCACTTCAGCGCGGTGGGCGAGAAAGCTCGAGGCGCCGCCTTGGCGTGATTCTCCGCTCTCATGCTGATAATCCACCAGCCCAACGGTGAGGTGTACTTCATCTTCCACTTCTGCTTGGCTAGAGGCGATCGAGTACAAACGTGGCGTGAGCCGACGCAATATCGATTGAAATTGCTCGACATTCAGGTTGATGTCCGCCAGTGCCAGCACATCAATCAGTTGAGTGCGATTAGCAAACTCGCGCAATGCGGCTTTGTCTTCCGTCAATGCGGTAAGTGTATCGCTCTCAGATAACGCTGCCAGCGCACTGACCTGCTGTGGGTTAGAGGCGGTGATCTCATAGTGGGCAATTAGCGCGTCTCGCAACGAGAGGTTATCACCGTCGATATCGACGGTTTCATCGCCACGCAGACCCACCTTGGCGACGATGCTGTCCACCAGTTCGGGATCATTTTGATACCACACCCCCAAAGCATCGCCTGGCTGATATTCAATGCCGGATTCATCCAGATCCAGCTCAACATGATAAACCGCTTTATCTGAGCCTCGTCCGGTAATACGCTGGCAGGTGAGTAGTTCAGCAGTATAAGGAGACTGTTTGGTATATTTTGCTTGCGCGGTGGCTTGATGAAGCGGCACTACCTGCGCATCGCCACTGGCCTTAAACTGTTGCTTCACCTCGGCTAAGGTTTGCTCTCGCCAAGCACTGGCCGTGGCTTCATAATCCACATCGCAATCAAGGCGGGCGACCATCGGCTTGGCGCCAAGCTTTTGCAAAAAGGCATCAAAGTCTTTCCCCGTCTGGCAGAAGTACTCATAACTCGAGTCTCCCAAGCTCAAGACGGCATAATGAAGATGATCCAGTTTGGGGGCTTTTTTCGATTGCAAAAATTCATGTAACTCAATGGCGTTATCGGGCGGCTCGCCTTCACCATTGGTGGAAGCAACAATCACAAGATGGGTTTCTTTGCCCAGTTGCTTGCCTTTGTAGTTATCTGCTGCAACCAATTTGGCCGGGATCCCAGCCGCTTCCGCTTCCTGATGCAGCGCCTCCGCCACGCCTTTAGCATTGCCGGTTTGTGACGCATACAAAATAGTTAGGGTATGGTTGGGAGCAGAACTGGCTTGTGGCATAGCATTGGGTGCCGCCGCTTCACCAGCAGGTGTTTGGCTTAACCCCCAAAAATAACCACTGATCCAGGCCAGTTGCTGCGGTGACAACTCCGCCACTGCTTGTTGCAACTGGCCTATCTGCTGATCATTGAGCGGGCTGGTTAACCCGGAGAGATCCTTGAGTAACATGGTGACGACATTCCTTGCTAACATTGCGTGAATGCTAGCGTACCCTCACCAATTAATAACAATAAAGAATAGATGTGAATGTTTTATAACTTTTTGTAAGGTAGGTGCGCAGCGGCGTGTCATTAAGCGGGGACATAACGTTAGTCAGCAATACGAACTTGCTGAAAACCAATCTCAAGCGCATTCAACGTCGCTTGGTCAATATCGGTAAAGCATTGCTCAATCCCTTCAGCATTGGTAAGCGCCATTAAACCACCACCGGTGTGGCGACACTCAACAACCCACCCCTCGCTATCTAACGAAGGCTCAACAACCGCCTCAATCAAAAGCTGCTGACGGTATAAAGCACGTAGCTGTTCGGCTGTCATGATGCTTTGCCCACTGAATTGGATCACTTATTGAGTTTAGTCTCAGATAAGCAAAGCTGCCATGCAGGAGGCTTGATGAGCAGAGGCGATGTTGTCACCGCCTCCGCATTGAGGTGGTCTCTATTAAAAGAAACCCAATGGATCAATGTCGTAGCTAACGAGTAAGTTCTTCGTTTGTTGATAGTGACCCAGCATCATTTTGTGTGTCTCTCGCCCGATCCCTGATTTTTTGTAGCCGCCAAAGGCGGCATGCGCCGGATAAAGGTGATAGCAGTTTGTCCAGACCCGCCCTGCTTCAATCGCACGTCCGACACGATAGGCGCGGTTCATATCACGGGTCCAAAGCCCTGCACCCAACCCGTACTCGGTGTGGTTAGCAATCGCTAAAGCTTCCGCCTCATCTTTAAAGGTGGTCACCCCAATCACCGGCCCAAAGATCTCTTCTTGGAAAACCCGCATATTATTATGGCCCTCCAGTAGGGTCGGCTGCACATAATAGCCGCCGCCCAAATCCTGGTGACTACCGCCAATTAATACCTTCGCGCCCTCTTCTTGCCCGACCTTCAAATAGCTCATGATCTTATCAAACTGTTCGTCTGATGCTTGCGCCCCGACCTAGGTCTCGGTGTCGAGCGGATTACCCTGTTTTATCGTGCCTGCGCGCTCAATCACGCGTGCGATAAAGTCGTCATAGATACTTTCCTGGATCAGCGCGCGCGACGGACAGGTGCACACTTCGCCTTGGTTGAAAAAGCCAAGCAACAGGCCTTCTACCGCTTTATTGATATATGCTTCTTCTTGCTGCATCACATCTTCAAAATAGATGTTGGGGGATTTTCCGCCCAGCTCAACGGTTGAAGGAATGAGGTTTTCTGCCGCGCAACGTAGAATGTGATGACCCACTGGCGTAGAGCCTGTGAACGCCAGTTTGGCAATCCGAGACGACGTCGCAAGCGCTTGGCCCGCCTCTGCGCCATAACCATTGACCACGTTAACCACACCAGCAGGCAGCAGATCGCCAATCAACTCCATCAATAGCAATATGGTCGTCGGGGTTTGCTCCGCCGGCTTGAGTACCACGCAGTTGCCCGCCGCCAAAGCCGGCGCAAGCTTCCATGACGCCATCAGTAAGGGGAAGTTCCACGGAATGATCTGCCCCACAACACCTAAAGGCTCGTAAATATGATACGCCACTGTACCCGCATCCAGCTCCGCCGCAGTACCTTCTTGGGCGCGAATACAACCGGCAAAGTAACGGAAATGATCGGCGCAGAGAGGAATATCCGCCGCCAAGGTTTCACGTACCGCTTTACCGTTTTCCCAGGTTTCCGCCACGGCGAGCATTTCGAGGTTCGCTTCAATCCGATCCGCTATTTTTAACAAAATATTGGCCCGATCAGTGACAGAGGTTTTGCCCCATGCGTTTTTGGCGCCATGAGCCGCATCCAGTGCCAGATCCACATCGTCGCTACTTGAGCGCGGCACTTCAGCAAGGGTTTCGCCAGTGCACGGTGACGTATTAGCAAAATACTGCCCTTTCACCGGCGGCACCCATTCACCACCGATAAAATTTTGATAACGCGACTTAAAGCTAACCACTGACCCATCTGTTCCTGGTTTTGCGTAGATCATACTCTTTCCTTATTCCGTGTTTGAGTAGATGGCGGAGCACGTACTGCTCTCTCCTTGCCGTTATTGCTCAAAAAGCGTGGCAGAGATTTTATTGGCTGGGTATTAGGCGAAAGTCGCAGTGAGACATGGGCAACAGAAGCGAATAGGCAGAATCTTCAGGTATAAAAAAACCGCGCATGTGCGCGGTTTTTTACTCGTTGCCTTGACGCTCAACCGATTAAAAGTCGAGCTCTGCACCGACAAAGAAGCCAGTCACATCAAGCTCTCCGTCATTATTGTCAAAGTAGTCGAAGTCATGGTCGATCATGCGATAACCGCCTCGCACGTTCAAATCAGCGGCCACTAAACCTAACTGATATTGCAAGCCCGCTTCGGCATCCAAGGTGCTGGTGCCATCAAACTCGCCTTTGCTCACGGTGGCAAATACAAATAAAGGCGTGCCGACTAGACCTACACGTGCATCGGCATAAATGTTCGGTTGCCACTCGTCAAAGCTTTGCCCTTGAAACTTGCCAGATTGGAAACGCTGCATATTAATGCCCGCATCGACCGACACGAGATCGTTATCGAGAAACTCGTAATAGGCAACAAAGTCGATTTGGTCAAAATCAACATCAGGGTTATCCACGCTCACCGAGGTTTGGCGGATTTTCGCATTGGGGATCAATGGTAACGGATGCTCAATCGCCGCGTAATAAGAGCCAGCAGTGCTCGCATCATCGGCTTCTACATTATTGACGTCAGCATCCATAAACCAGGCATCCGCCCCTACTTTACCGCCTGCCAAGGTATCAGCCTGAGCGGGCATGGCCAAAAACGCAGTGAGCGCTGCGGCGGCAAGCGTCATTGAAGTGGTTTTCATGAAACTCTCCACATTGTCGATTAAAAAAGGTCGTCACGCGGAGGCGGCAAAGCCATGCCTTGTCGCCGATTGCTTAGAATAATAGCAAGCTTTGTGCCGAGGTGAAGAGAAAAACCCGCAACGGCGTGTGTTTGCTGTGTCGACGCGCAAATTTTGTGCGCTTAACGGCGACGGAATCGTGCCCAGCGCTTTTCGTTGATAATCACTTCAGGCTCACCTTTGCGGCTGCGACGCTGGCGTTTAACAAGCCACACAACCAAGGCGATCACCAAAAGCCATGGTAGTAGCTTAAGCAGCGTACCTATCATCCCGGCTAACATCATCACGGCAAAGCCGGCCAGCATGGCCAACACCATGCCCATGATGCTTACGCCTGTCATAAACAATACAACAGCAAAGCCAATCAGAAAGAGTATTTCGATCATTGCGATCTCCTTGTCTTGATAGCGAGACAGACTTTGCAGGTTTCAGGCCAATTTGTCACTCTATATTTTCTCATTAATTCAATGGATTACAGCGTTGCCTTCAGGTCTCCATGAAGGTGCGGTTATATTTTCACCAATAATTGGTGCTTTTCACCGGTTCAGGCATCAAGCCATTGCTCAGGGATATGGCTCATTGCGGTGGTCAGTACCTCAACACCCGCACCCGGCTTGTGCGCATTCTCGCTGATATAGCGGCGCCATTGCCGCGCGCCTGGCATATTCTGGAACAGACCTAACATATGGCGGCTAATATGGTTGAGTTGCGCCCCTTGAGTGAGCTGCTGTTCAATGTATGGGAACATCGCCTCGACTGCTTGGCGACGTGTAATGCGAGGGGTTGTCTTGCCAAATAAACGCTGATCGACCTCGGCCAACATAAACGGGCTCTGATAGGCTTGGCGGCCAACCATCACGCCATCAAGATGCGCTAGGTGCTGTTCCACTTCCTCAAGGCTTTTCACCCCGCCATTGATGGCAAGTGTGAGGTGCGGAAAATCTTTTTTAAGTTGATAAACACGCGGGTAATCCAGCGGCGGGATCTCCCGATTTTCTTTGGGACTCAGCCCTTTTAGCCACGCCTTGCGTGCATGCACGGTGAACATATCACAACCACTCTTTTCACTGACGGTACCCACAAAGTCAGTCAAAAATTCGTAGCTGTCTTGCTCATCAATACCAATGCGGGTTTTCACCGTAATAGGCACATCGGTCACTTCGCGCATGGCAGCCACACACTGCGCCACCAGCTCAGGCTCAGCCATTAAGAGCGCCCCAAAACGCCCGTTTTGCACCCGATCCGACGGGCAACCAACGTTGAGGTTAATTTCATCATAACCACGCTCAGCCGCCAGCTTGGCGCATGTTGCCAAGTCCGCCGGATCCGATCCCCCCAGCTGCAACGCCACCGGATGCTCCTGTTCGTTGTAGGCAAGGTAATCGGCCTTACCATGAATGATCGCGCCTGTGGTGACCATCTCAGTAAACAGCAAAGTGTGTTCTGATAGTAAGCGATGAAAATACCGGCAGTGGCGATCGGTCCAATCCAACATCGGTGCCACGGAAAATCGTTGCATTGGATAATTTGGCTTGAGACCGCGTGAGGCCTGTGTTTTTACTGCATTTGTCATAAGTCTCAATTACTGCGAATTCGGTTAAATTATAGCGAATTTTGATGTACAGTCTCCCTATAGTCTCCCCGAAATGGTAGGACGGAATGGCATCGTACTCTATAGAACACCGTAAACTTGTCAGTGGTGAATCCCGATACCGCTCTCAGGTCGTCATCAAAAAAGGCGGCCGGATTATACACCGAGAGCAAAAAACATTCAGGAAAAAAGCACACGCCGTTGAGTATGGTAAAAAACGGGTTTTCGAGCTAGAAGCCGAGGGCGTAAACAAGTCACAGGTTGTTACGCTTGGCGAGCTTATCGAAAAATACATATACGATGCCAACTTATGGAACAACACGGGGCGCACAAAGCGCTACGTGATCGAAATGCTGAGAGACTGCGACATTGCCAACGTGCTCAGCAACGAGCTAAAACCCAGCGACATTATCCAGCACTGCAAAAACCGTATAGCCGCCGGTGCTAAGCCGGTGACTGTTTATCATGATGTAGCCTATTTGCGTTCGGTAATGCGCAAAGCCAAACCCGTGTTTAACATCGATGCGAACGTTGGCGTGTTCGAAGAAACCATTCCGATACTGGTTGAGATGAAACTGATCGGCAGAAGCGAGAAGCGAACGCGGCGACCCAAAGATGATGAACTCGAGCAACTGCGCGAGGGATTGCTGCAACGGCAGAACTTCCGCAAGAACGGCAACGTGCGTATTCCGTTTATCGATATTCTCGATTTCTCGGTACTGACGTGTATGCGTATTGGCGAAGTATGCGCAATCACGTGGGAAGACTTAGACGAAAAGAACAAACAAGTGCTAGTGCGTAACCGGAAAGACCCACGCAAGAAAAGCGGCAACCACATGTTGGTCCCTTTGCTGGGTGAAAGCTTTGATATTGTGATGCGCCAACCAAGAGAAAGTGATCGGATATTTCCGTATAACCCGCGCTCAGTGACCGCCGGATTTCAGCGTGTGCGCAATGCGCTAGGCATTACCGATTTGCGCTATCACGATTTACGGCGAGAGGGCGCTAGCCGCCTATTTGAGAAAGGTTATTCGATTGAGGAAGTGGCGCAGGTGACAGGCCACCGGAACTTAAACGTGCTGTGGACCGTGTACACAGAGTTGTTCCCGCATAAGCTGCATGATAAAAAGCACTAGAGTTTTCACTAGAAATATATGTCTCTGTCACCTACAAGGGCTTGGAATGAAGAATACTACCAAGGAAATAACGAATAAAATAAAAGAGAATAAATGGTTTATCTTCACCGTTTTATTATCCGCTGTTTTTGGGATGATTTTAGGAGGCGTAACCCTACCTTACTTTTTCTACTCTAATATTGAATCAAAAGAAGTTGCCAATTGGAGCTCAGTACTGGCTGCTGTGGGCACCTTGGGAACTCTAATATTTTTAATAAGAGAAAGCTTTAGAACAAAAAAAGAACAGAAACAAATAAGGAAAGAGCAAAGAGTATATCAGGAAAAACAAGACAAACTCTGGGATGAGCAAAACAAACTGATAGCCTTTCAAAGATATACGGGGCATAGAGAGAGCTTCGAAAAACTGCTTAGCAACATAGAAAAAGCCCATGAATTGAATTTTTATGATAGTGAAAAATTATATAGAAACCTATTCCCTAACAATGGATTCTCCCAGTGTGATTTTAAAATAGAAACAAAAAACCCTAAAAATCCAAAAAAACCTAACGACCTCAATGATATACTTCAAGCACTAAACTACATAGAAGAAAAATTATCAATAATGGACAGGTTCAATAAATACGAGAGGCAAAACAAAATCTGCGACATAGTCTTTGATATCTTTAGACTAAGGAGCATGCTCTATTTCGATTTTGAAAAAAAAGAAGAAATCGGCGATATTAGTCTCGAATTTAAAGGAAAACACTTTGTGCTCAATATTTTCAGCCCCTCAGAATCACTAAACATAATAAGAGATGTAATATCCAAGCTTCTTATCTTTTCTGGAAATGGGAGCCTACCACCATCACTCAATAACATTAATAACAGTTGGAATAGATCTGCGTTGCTCTCTGCGATGATACCGACGTCTCCTAAACACTACTCTTTGTCAATAGAGTCAGTAACCTCTAACAGAGAAATTAGCTTCCTTTGCGAATGGTTTTTATTCATGGACAATCATATATCTGACTACGTTCATACTAACGAAAAGTATAAATATAATGACGTAGCACAGTTGTTATTAAGCAAAAGAGATGTTGAAAAAATAATTTCTGAAAGCGTTAGACTGAAAGCTAAAGTGGGTGAGTGTTTAGAAGTATTAGGAAAAATCGAAAATGATGACAATAAATTCAAACACGCTAAAAGGATAAAAGAAAGATATAGTGATTTAATTTAAAATCCCCACAAAAACTGAACGTGTTGTGGACAGTGTACACGGAATTGTCCTCGCATAAGTTGCATGATAAAAAGTAGCTCACTATCGCAATACAGCATTAAAATCTAGTGAATAACGGCGAATTCATGATACTGAGCTGGCGATCAACTTTAATGCTTATTGAGTCGTTTTGCTATTTTTCTACCTTTATCTGTAAGGCGAAAATGCAACCTATCTAAATCTTTTCGCTCGGATACGGCTAGAACTTTGTCAACAAGGGAGTGATGTTCATGATCGACAGAAACAAAGTTTCCTGAACGTGGGATTGTCATCCCTTTTCCAGGAATGAAAAGAGCACTATCTTTACTCTCATAAATCAAAGAAAGAACTTCTTTTTCCTTAGACGAGAGAGTGAAACGGAGTAGCCAGTTATGAAAAACAGGAATAGAAGATACCCCCGCAAAAAAAGCGGACAAGACCGCCAAGACGATTGCAATTAAATCTGATCCATCCATAAGTCTGCTCCAAAACTGGCCTTGACCAAAAACTTACCTCACTCAATCACAAAGCGGCCGCCGGTGTAGTCACCCGACCAGCCTTTCATGTCAGGGGCGTAGTTTACGGTAACTTTAGGCGCGCCATTTACCATGACGTTTACACTGGCAACCTGAACACGATTTTTAAGCTGCAAATCTTTCGCTGCCTGCGCAGCCGTTGCAAGCAATTGCTCATCACTAAGATTGTCAGCAGTAGTGATGTTGGCGTTAAAGCGGCTTCGATTTCCGATACTCAAATCTTTCGAGTAGCCCACTTTATACGGTTGGGCTTGATTAATTATGCCATCAATTTTCTGATCCGTGGCGGACTGCTCTTGCGCAACAGGTGTTGAGTCTTTGGCTGGTTCGTCATCTGTGAAGAGAGCCAAAGCAAAAGCGATCACAAAAATACCAATGATAGCTTGCAGGCATCCTTTACCTTTCGGTGTTTTTTGTTCGCTGTTCTGGTTTTCTTGTTTCATGATTCCTCCCTAAACCAACTGAAAAAGCGCCTCTTTGGGCGCTGGATTACTCTTTTGTCATAGCCATGACGACGCGGCCAATGACTTCTAAATCTTCATCGTTAACTTCAACGTTTGAGCCTTCAAAGTGAATCGCGAGGCGCTTGCCTGGTATTCGCTGAATCGAGTTAACCGATAGAACGCCATCCATGTTTATCAGGTAACGACCGCTGACAGGTTTGGTTTGCGTTGTATCGATAAAGAGTTTTTCTGATTCGGTATCCACAACCTTTGCAGTCGCAGGCGAAAGGCCGTACTCGCTCAGCGTTTCCACATCTATGTAGGTCTTTCGGACTTCTTCAAGTGAGCCATTGGCTAATCGCTCCAGAACAAGAGATTCACCCTTGGGACCTGAGTCATACATTGGTCCCTCATCGAGAACGAGGTTCCGAATAGATGCCCCGTATTTGAGGTGAGTTCGGATAACGATTTCGAATGGGCATAAATCACGTTGATGCCAGGTCGAAATTGTGGACTTGGGAACACCGTAAACATCCGCAAGCGAAAGAAAATCACGCGAATTCGTGATCTCTTTCAACTTATCAGTCACAGACCTACCCCCTTTGTAGTCAAAGGCGGGAACTTTTGCTTGCAATTTACTCATAAGCGATCTAAATTCACCTCAAAGCGAACCAACAGTGCAATAGTTCGCAATAGTTAACAATAAGCAACCTAAAAGGATACCACTATGGCTTCAGTTCAAATAGCAATTGATACGCCTGTGTGCACAAAACTGGAATTTTTGCGTCGCACAGGGTGGTCCCAAGCGTCACTAAACCGAGCTATTGCTAATAAACAGATTCCAATCATGCCTAAAACCTCTGCCCAAAGCGGGGTGCTGATCAACATGGTCAAGCTGGCACAAATTGCCGCTGAGCAGGAGGACTAGCCGTGCGGTTCCTCAACCTTTTTAACTCAAAACCCATGCCAGCAATAAAAGACTGGCGCTGGGAGTCGCAGACATCAGACCAGCCACGCGAACCAAAGTGCCCTGTATGGCTGCACATTATTGGCATTGCGTCAGTGCTGGCGCCTTACGTGCTCATTTGAGTGTCAGCCATGGAGAGGAATGACTCAATGTGTGAATTTCGTCAGCTCAAACATCAGTCTTTTGACGATGCGTGTTGCGCCTTTGCAAACCGCCATAACTTGCAGCAATTGGCGTCGCAAAGTGAGATCCGTGCGCAAGTGCTGCGCAACAAGCTCAACCCCGAGCAGCCGCATCAGCTCACCGCCAAAGAGCTCGCCACGCTTACACACGTGACCGACGACGAAACGCTAGTCAGTGGACTGCTGTTTGATTTGAGAATGGTGGCCGCCAAGGTGCCCGAGAGCGACGAGGCGGCCAGCCTTGCCACTCGCGCACTGCAAGCCAGCCAGCACGCGGGGGAGATTTCTGCCGCTGCATTGCAGCATGGCGGCAATCACTACCTGCCGCGCACCGAGCGCGACCGCTTAAAAGAGACCGCGCACCGAGGCATCAGAAACCTGGTGATGATGGTGAGCGATTTAGAAAACCGCACATCCGGCATGACGCCGTTCCTGTCGATGGCCGTTGATGCCGTCGGTAGTGGCATGCCTATCCCCGGCTTGAGTTAAGGAGACGACACCGATGAATACACAATTTGCGCTGCTTGCTCATTACGAAACGACAACCATCCCGCTGAAAGACGTGTGTGAAAAGTTTTTTGGCGTGAAAAAGAGCACCGCAGAACAGCAAGCCAAAGCCGGCACGTTCCCCGTGCCAACGTTCAAACTGCGCGACAGCGAGCGCAGCCCAACGCTGATTCACGTCAGCGATTTAGCCGCTTACATCGACGCGCGTTACAAGGCAGCAAAAGAAGAGTGGACTGCCGTTAACACGCCAGCCTAGGAGGGAACCATGTCTCAAGCCGAAAATATCAGCACCCAACACAAAGCGCTCAGCCTGCAAGTGATTACCGGCCGTCCACGCAACCTTGCCGAGTGTGACGCCATTGTTGATGCAGCCAAGGCGAACCCGAAACCCGCGGCGGAAAGCATCGCAGAGGCCCGTGCGCTGTTTGGGCGCAGCCACCGCGCCAGCCAACTAAGAATGGCGTTCAACTCGTTGGCCGCTGCCGAACGCGCCATGGTGTTAGCCGCAGGCGGTTTAGATCATCACCTGCACACCTGGAGCTTTGAAGACTTTGACACCGCCGACCGCGACAAACTGCGCGTTGGCCTTTCTCGCCTCGAGCGCATCGTCAACCGATTTGCAACAGTGCTTGGTCCCATCAAGCGCTTAGACAAAGCCGATTTTCGCTAGCCACTGCACCAGCGTTTGCCCCGCAAGGGGCTTTTTTTGTCACTCGTTTTAGGGAGAACGAAACAAATGGCACAACAAACATTCACCACGCCGCACGGCAACGTCACCGTCAGTGATCCTCAATACAGCGCCAGAACCTTGAGCATGGCACGTGAGCTAGAGCTTGAAAGCCCCAACCCCGAGCGCTGGACAGTCTGCGCGCTTATCACGGAAGACACGAAAGTGACCCAAGAAATGGCCGAGCAATTCGCCGCCAATTCAATCAAGTATTTATAGGAGCAAAGGATGGGCATCTATCTACTCACGGGCGTAAGGCTCGATTTTTATGTGCAAAAGCAACTCGATTTTGAATGCGCTTACTACGTGCTCAAGGGCACATTCACTGCCACTAAAAAGGATTAACACGATGGAAAAGTATTGGAACGGAAAAGGTAACCCCGTGCGCGGACAGCTGTATTTGGATGAAGACAGCCAGCTTTGCGCGTTAATTGAATGGGTTGACGGCTTATTCATCGGCAAGATGATTGAGCACCCAAGCTGGGGAGAGCACGCCCTGCCCGCGCTATCCATTAGCCGCCGCGACAGCATCCAACCAGATCCTAGTCATTTATCAGAATTGACGACGCATAGAACGCTAGAACAACTCGAGCAGGAAACCAAGGCGTTGATTGATGCGATGAATCGATATGGATATTTCTTTCTCGATATCAACATAGTACGCCGATCAGCAAGTGCGGATTTATATCGCGAAACGGAACACATCGAAGCGCTATTGATGAATCGAGTATTCGACCGTGACGGAAATTTCCGAATCGTCGAATGCGCGCAATCAGCTGTGAAGTAGGAGGCGGCATGCAATATTACGCAATTCAATTGAGCGGTGATGGCGGCGTGGTTCGTCACCCTGAAACAGAAGAACCAAAAGCGATCGAAGTTGGCGAGCTGGACGACATGCAAACCGCCATCGACCAAGCCTGCCAGCAGCTTGAGTGCTGCCACATTTTTAAAGGGGTGATTACTCGCGGAAATGGTCTAGGCGGTTATTTGGTAGCCGATGCACACGAACTGGCGGAAATGGGTGTGCAATGAACCAGTTCAACACCCCTGATTTAGAAATCATCAACCAAAGCATTACGCTGCGCGCACTATGGAAAGACGACGAACCATGGGCGCGCAGAATCGTTGATGGATTACCCATTGATATTGCGATGACCATGTACAACCAGTGGCTAGGCCGCTGGATGAAGTACGTTAAGCGCAACGGACAAAGCCGCAGCGCAAACATCTGGCTGCGTCGTGAAGTCGCGCTGCTAAAAAAAGCGGTGAGCCAGTTTCCAGTTCACATCGAGCAGCTTAGAAACGAAACCACGCGCGCCAAACTCGCCAACGACCTGGCCAACCAGTGCATGAATGTTGTTGTTTCAGGCGAAAAGAACGGTGCGGATATTGATGATATCTATAAAGAAGTGTCCGCCATTCCACACTTGTGGGGATTTTCGCCCTCGGTACCGCCACAGACTATCTCTCAGCGGGAAGACGAAAGCAATAAAGAATACAACGAGCGTGTGAGAAAAACATTGCGACTTTCCATTATGTCGCGGTTGATTGATGAAACCTGGTGGGCGCGCAAGCTGGATTTAGCACACAGACGTTTTTCCGAACACTGCCGAATTATTGCAGGCAAGGTTCGGAAAGGCGTTTCGCCCTATTTGAGTCAAGCCGCATTGCGCGAATATCGCGAGCGACGCACTGCCAACGAGCACGCCCTCAAAGACATGATGGCAGAGAACGAGTGGCTGGGAAAAGAAATCTTGCTTTGGGATGCCGTGCAAGCCAGCGTTTCTAACCCAGAGATTCGCCGCACTGAATTGATGGTTCGTATGGCCGGGTTCGAAAAGCTGGCCGAGGAAGAAGAAATGATGGGCGCAATGATTACTGTCACGGCCCCGTCGGCATATCACGCCTTTACCACAGGCAAAAACAAAAAAGCCTATAGCAATAAAAAATACAACGGCGCCAACCCCAAGCAAACCAATCAATACCTTTGCAACGTGTGGGCGAAAGTGCGCGCGTTTCTAAACCGGCGGGATGTCCACATGATGGGCTTTCGTGTCACCGAACCGCACCACGACGCCACGCCGCATTGGCATATGTTGCTGTTCTTTAAACCGGAAGACGCAGAACTGATCCGGTTCGCCTTTTCAGAATATTTTACCCGCGAGCATCGGGAAGAACTGCGCGTTGATAGCGGCGATTTTTCTATTTGGGCAAAAAGCTTTAGTAAAGAGGGGCACTTTGCCCCGCTAGACAAAGACCACATTGAAGTAACCCGCCGCCGCATTCGTGCACGTGTTGACTGGAAAGAGATTGACCCAGAAAAAGGCAGCGCCACCGGCTATATCGCTAAGTACATCGCGAAAAACGTAGACGGTTACAAAGTCGGCATTGATGAAGAAGCCGAGGCCGCTGCCGATACCACCGCCATGTCAGTGGTGGGTTGGGCGAGCGAATGGGGAATTCGCCAGTTTCAGCAAATAGGTGGGCCATCTGTCACCGTGTGGCGTGAGCTACGCCGGATGGAAAACCCAGACCAAGCCGAGCTAATCAAACGCCAAGAAGCGCGCAAGAACGGCGAAAAGTACCAGCCGAAAATCCGATCATTCAAAGAAGTGCGCGCAGAACATGGCGTGCTGGAAGCCGCCCGCCATGCTGCCGATGTTGGCCGCTGGGATATGTTTATCGAGGCCTGCGGCGGTACCTACTGCCCAAGAAAAGACCGCCCAGTTAAATTGGTTTATGCACCGCACACCAACAAACACGCCGAGAACGTCCAGAAGTTAAAAGGGGTTTGCTACGGAATCACCGTGGCCGAAACCCGTGAAGATGGCTGGGTGATTAAGCGGGTGCAAAGCACCCGTAAAAGCAGCGACAGCTGCGCCGCTTGGAGCTCTGTCAATAACTGTACGGAACGATCTAAAAAGGATCCCCGAGCGGAAAAGGCAAGCCCAATAGTTGCCGAAATACTCCAACATTTGGCAAGGACTGGCAGGGACGTAAGCCTATTTAAAGCCCAAGCACTGGCCAACGGGCAATCCATCATTACCGGATATGGCGAGCAAATAAGCATCGTGCAAACCCCGCGTGGCCCAGAGCTTCGCATTAGAGAGTCAGAGCCAGCATGGCGACTGCCAGAACCGCCCGTACAAACCCCAGAAAAACCTAAAGGAAAACGCACACCTGCCCCACCTGATTACGCGGGTGAGTATTGGAATCACATCAACCAACAGCGCGAGAACGCGCAGTAAGGAGCCACAATGGAAAAAGTAAAAGTGCTACTCGAGGTCGAGATCGACAACAAAGGCGACTGGTTGGGGTTAGATGACGAAAACGGCTGGCAATCATGCCCAGGCGTAAACACACTGCTAGACCAATTCAACAGGATGGCGGAACTAGAGAACTGCTCAGCTCTGAATGCACTAGTGAACATATGCGACGCAGATACGCCAAGCCGGTTCGTAAGTGTAGAAAGTGAAACACCACTCAATCAGTTGAAGCGAGTCGAAAAGCGAAAAAAATGAACGTGCTAGCATAGCCTCTGAAAATGCAAGGAGGCCACTATGTACGACTACTTAACCTGCCCTCGATGCGATGAAATCGCTGAGGTCCATAACATGATGCACCACGAAAGCAAGGCAGCCATGATCGTGTTAGCTCGCTGCGAGTCATGCGACAAGGTGCTTTACCATGCAGAGGGGGAAGATGGGCAGAGCGTCAAAGGCATCATGATCACTAAAGCACTAAAGGCATCACCCAGTAACTTTGAGGAAGACGACAATGCGGACGGATTCATTTAAAGCGGAGCTGCTCGCAGAGTGATTAGGTTAGCCACTGTACCGCAGTTACCCACAGAATTTGTGGGTAACTCACCCCCATAAAAAATTTTTCAATTTTTTTTCAATTTACCCCCCTAAATGCCCTTGCATTCTAAAAAGTGGGTTTAGCCTGGTGATGTTCAACGCATAAGGCGCAGCTCAAGCGCCCTTCATGCAAAGCTGGATGTTCGTATTTGATAGGTCAATCAAAAACATACAGTTGTAATCACTTAAAGCACTGTATTAATATACAGTGGTCGGGAATGGTCAGGAGGCTAAATGTCTGATATTAAAACGCAAACGGTAGTGTGGTTGGATTGTGCGTTATCGCAAGACACATGCAACACGGATACCTACAAAACCGCAATTGCAGCCTATCTCTATCGATTGATAGCAAAAGACAACGAGGACCAGCGCACCACCCGGTGCGATGGCGATGGTTCATAGCCGCTACCTGATATCCCGAGCCCCGAGAGAATGTAATCACATGAAACAAACCACACTTTGCAGCTCCCCCACCGCTAAAGTGTGGTTTGTGTCTTTTCAGGTGTTTAGACTAACAAGCTGGTTCCAAGCGTAGGTAAGCATCATGAGTAACATCCCAATTGTCGTATCTGTTCTCGCGTTAGTGCTGGTTGGGATGCTGTTTGGCTTTAACATCCAAGTGAGTAACTCATTCATAGACACGCTGACTTCCGTTGGTGGGACGCTATCTGGGTTAGGTGCCATGGCGGCAGCCTATATTTCATATTTGTCTATTGGGCAATGGAAGGAGCAATATAAACACTCACTGATATATGAATACCTAAGCACGCTCGAGGACTTATTACACACCTATGATAGGGAGTTTTGCGAAAAAGCGATAAATAGAGATAGTTTGAGCTTTAGGGGGAAAGTAGCCTTACGTTTCGAGCCAGTATCAATGATTCTTAACGATTACAACAAAACATATCAAAAGGCTAGAGAAATTGCAGACAAAAAAACACTAGTAAAATTAAAAGACATCGAAATCTTCTCTTTAAATGAGAGCGTTTACCGCGCTTTCATGGACTTTGATTCAGCCAGAAAAAAACAGGATGATTTTTTAAACAAAAACTCAGAAGAAGAAATTACTCAATCACCATACCTACTTGACACGTATCAAAACCTATCCCTTGAAGCAGCTAATAAGCAAAGAGAAATATATAAGGTTTTTAACGACGCATTAAAAGCCGTCCAAGACATAAGAAGCTCGCTTTAGAGCCTCTTTTAAAACACCTATGACTTTGCATTAAAATAGTGAAAGCTGATTATGCAAGTCTTTGCGCCGCTCTGGTGTGAGTGACTAGGTGACTGCATAGTTAAATTTACTGCAAGCTCTCATTTAAACGGAATCATTCTCCATACCCTAGTAGAAGAAATATCATTATCCCTTAAAGAAAAACTCCTAGGCGGGTCAAAAAAACCCAACTCATCCATTAAATTGTAATACTCTTGAGCTTTTTCGTTCTTACCAAATGCATTTCTATTATAAAAAGAAACCAAACCAACAAAATCGTCATCGACGCGCATATGTTCTAGCATCTCATACTTTTCAATTAGCCTCTTATAGTTGTAAAACTGATCGTTTTTATTTTCTTCAGCACAATTAAAAGCCAACAGCATGGTTTCTCTATGACTTAAAAAAGACCTAACTATGTTGGTATAAAACTTTCCATTATCAATTACCCTTTCATTGCTCGAAAAACTATCAGCGTAATCCACATACTTTAGTATGTGGTACAATACTCTAAAGTAATGACTTAAATCATTAAGGTTCGAGTTATCACTTTGTGAAGAGGTAAAATAGAAATATCTTCTTTGCTTCCAATGCACTCTTGAAATGATAATTTTAATTATATCTAAATTATTGGAGGTGCCAGCACACTCATTCGAAGAAGTATTAATCGCATCATAAAGTTTTTTGTTGACATCATAAACCTCTCGAGATACAGAGTTAAACTGTTCTAAAAGTGAAAAGAACGTATCTTCGAACCGCTTCTTTTCTTGCGTTTTTTGAGTTTCTTCTAGTGTTTTTTGTGTGTCTGATAGTTCTTTTTTCTGTATGAGTACTGATTGTGTTAACCAATATAAAGCGAACAAAGCAACGATAGGGCCTAAGATACCACCAAAGTAACTCCCAAAGCCGCCCCATACAGTAGTATCAAGGGATAAGGTAGAACCGGAGTTTGAAAACCAACCAAAATAAGTGACCAGCACTAGAGAGGCAGTAATTCCAGCCGCCCACCAAGACCACTTTATCTTTTTTTGTAACTTTTCAATTTCAGCATCTGTTTCACTTTTTCCCACAACAACCCCCTTGTTTTATTTGGCGTAAAGTAAATTCAAAACAACGACAACTGATTATGCAAATCTTTGCGGCGCTCTGGCGTGAGTGATTTGATTAGCGCGCTGGCGAGTTCATCGGTAGTTTTCGCGCTTGGGGACAGTGGGCTGTGGTAGTGCGAGAACGCGACGAACTGATGGCCGCAATCGGGGTTCGTGCACTGGCAGTACACATCAGCACAGTTTTGCGAGAGTCTGTTGGTTTTGGTGATCCGCGCGCGGGAGCCGCAGCCGCAAAAAATGCGCTTCTGTTTCACAAAAGCGCCCTGCTCTAACTCTAATTTGCTGTGCTGCAAGGTGTGTTTATAGCCCACGGCCTGCACAAAGCTGTGACCGCAATTTGGGTCACTGCACACACAGTGCAAATCACTGCTATCACCATTTTGTTCATGTTTTGGCGCGTGTGCCACCGCGCCACATTGGCAGTAAACTTTCATGGCTGGCCCTCATCACTCAAATCCATACTATATCTACACTGTATTTTTGTACAGGATATATGTTTTTTGAGGTTAATGTGTATTGATTTGATGGCAGTTCAACAAATATACTTTGGTGACTAACTAATGGGGACAGCATGCATGAGTGAGCCATCATACAACGAGATTCAAGACGCAATTTTTGGGCAAGTGTCAGAGGCTCACAGTGATGACTTCGAGAAGCAGATCACCATGTGCTCCATGCATGCTGAGACCCATGATGACTTACAACGCCTTGTTGACCAGAAAAAAATCCAATGGGTTCCTAGCTTAAAAGCTGGAGCAGCCACGACAGGGGTCAGCAACCCTAAACATATGGTTCACTCTGTCATATATTACGGCACACCAAGTAGTGGTTATGCTTGTATCGGGTATACAATTGGCTGTTTAAGACACGACAAAAAAGCCGTAGAAATTGATTTTCTCGAGAAAAGGAACGACGCCGGAAATGAGTGGTGCCACAAATTTCTCCCCTTAATAGTTGACGCTTATGCGGCTTATGCTTTATACCTGAACAACGAAGAGCTAGCCAACATCGAGCAAATTGTGTTTACAGGCCCTGTTCCTGGTGTTCGCAGCTATTACACTGACTTAGGTATGGAGTGGGTAGATGACTACGACTCAAGGAATGCCTTCGTCATGTATCTACACCCTTAGCGCTGCTTGACTTTTGAGCAGATAAGAGTAAGATACATCGCCCAGCTGGATGGATAGGCTTCGATTATTCTCGTCCACCATGCTAGTATAAAGTAATAGCCTTAATTAATAGGCGCTTTAGGAGTCATATATGAAAAACGTTCAAGCGCAAAAAGCAGACGCAAGGAGCTTCGTTGCCAACTTGTATCAGAATGGGAGAACCCCATCAGAGCGTTTTGGTGTGACTTGGGAGCAGTTGAGCGCTCTAGAAAAGAAAGTTCCTTGTTTGACACAACATACACGTGACAACCAACGGGAATCAGCCTGATAGATAGCGCCCCACAGGGGGCGTTTTTGCTTTCCCCAATTAAAATTCCAAGTTAAACCTCAAGTGCAACCTAGGCACCATTGCTATCTCTGGGTCTTGGTTTACCTCATCCATCACTAAATCACACACCGGAACAATCTCATCACGCGCAAACTCGCGCCCTACTTTCTCAGGATCACCAAGGCCGCCGGCGTTCTGGGGAATAATCCCCGCTTTACCCGTCGGAAAACGATGCCCCACTAACACATCTTGCGCGGTGATATTCTTGATTCGCTCGAACTCATCTTTCGTCGCAATGTCGCCAACCGGTATCAGCTGAATGCCTTTTTCCTCGCCGTTGGGGATGTTCACAAACATACTGCGGAAATTGCCCACGCCCTTACTTGCTTGAATTTTCTCTTTGAGTTCCTGCTCGTCGTCTTTCGATAAATTCGGGTCCGTGGCGTAAAAAATGTAACCCATGTGCGCGCCGTTCTTGTAGTAGCGACGGCGAAACAGCGTGGCATCTTCATTTAACAGCGACGATTGCAGCGAGCCTAAGTAATCCGGCAAGCCATACACTTGCTGTTGCGGGTCATATTGAGGCAGAAATATCACATCCTCTGCGCGATAGGTGCGCTGCTTATCATCCCGCTCCAGCAACGCAAAATTGCCATTTTTACGGCGGCGTAGGTACATTGACGGCAACGGGCACAGCCCAATCACACGGCCAAAATAATCACGCAGCTTGAGCAACGCCGCATCGCCAAAGGTGAAATAGTCTCGCAAGAATTGCTGCATCTCGCGGCGCTTCATCCCGCCCCCGCCAGTGAAACGCGCGCTCACATAGTTAGCACGCGCAATCAAGCAACTGCCGTGGTACGCGTTGGCATTTGGGATACGCGCCAAGCCGGTGCGACTAATGGGTGGCTCCCAGTAATCATCCATGTCGTTGTAAAAGAGCTCACTGTATTCGGTCAGCCAGCTGTCAGAATTCACCGCTTCTGCATTTCCATCGATGCTAAACACCGTGGATGACTCGGCCTGCTCGTCGGCGTGTGCTTCTTGCTTGTACTGCTGCTTCTTTTTTCTGCTCATGCTGCGGTTGCCCATGTCGATTTGCGTTTGGTGGTGTGATCCAGCGGCTCATTAATCAATGCGTGCGCGATGGCCCAGAAAACATCTGCGTGACCCGATAACTCTGAGCGGTCAGCTTTGAATGTCATTCTGTTACCGCTGGATGTGGCCGTGCGCTTGATAGCCATAAATGCGGTCGCAATGTCTTTTTCTTCTTCGTTAAATTGCAGTCGTTCACTTTCGTAGACATCTATCATCTTGAGAACGAGACGATCTTTTGTTTCATTGCTGTAGTGAATCGGCACCGTTTCGCGCGGAAATTCTTTGCTCAACATGTCGTGAACACCGACGCCGATGCCGGTTGAGTCCATCCCCAAATAGGTGACGTTATAGCGAGAGAAGACTTTTTTTATCTGCGCAACTTGATACTGAAAGTTCAAGCCATGCCAGTAGTGCTTCTCTAGCACGCGGAATTTTTCTTTTTCATTGATAGGCGGGGCAACAACGACGAGGCATG
Source organism: Salinivibrio sp. KP-1 (assembly GCF_000968645.1). Lineage (NCBI taxonomy): Bacteria > Pseudomonadati > Pseudomonadota > Gammaproteobacteria > Vibrionales > Vibrionaceae > Salinivibrio > Salinivibrio sp. KP-1. Next base: position 143,558 of record NZ_LAQR01000003.1, read on the forward strand.
CATTGTCTCGGGTTCGGCTTGGGTCATAACCTAGCCAGACCTCACGACGGCCAAATGGCCGATCTTCACCGGGCTTAAAGTCGCGCCACGTTGATGGGTCAACCATCAGCCGTTTGAGTTTTGACAGTTTGAAGACACTGGTCGAGTCATCAACGAATTCACACATGTAGAGGTTGGCAAACGCATCCGGCGATTTTTCCTCTTTTAAGCGATCAGGGTTAATGAAATGACAGCCACCTTTTACCGCGTCATAAACATTGATGATGTATCGCCATTGCTGGTCTGGGCAGACACAGCCGCCGTCTCTCATTTCTTTTTCTGATGGGAAGCTAATATTGGCGCGAGTTTCTTTGCCTTTTCTCCATGCCTCCCCCGTCCAAAATGGATATGCGGGGTGGTTTTTTGCCGAGGGTGTCGAAATATAAGTGATATGAAAATGCTCATGCGTCGAGCAGCCCTCAACAACGTCACTGACTCGCTTAAAGTCGCGAATCCAGAAATACTCATCGATGTACACGTTGCCCGAGCGAGATTGCGCAGAGTTCGCATTAGTCGATAGAAAGTGAAGCTCAGCGCCATTGCTTAAAATAATTGGGTTTCCGGTCAGTTCGAGCTCGAAGAATTGAAGTGCAATTTTGCAGATATAGCTTCGAAATACCTCGGCCTGGTTGCGAGTCGCTGAAATAAAAATCTGGTTATGCCCGGTAAGAACGGCATCTTCAAACGCTTCGCCCGCTGTGCCATATGTAAAACCGATTTGGCGAGACTTGAGAATATTGCGAATGCGCGGCATGTTTGGGTCGTTCTTCACTTCACGCGCTAAGCGCTGATAGTCGAATAAACTCGCCACCCATTCTTCAAAGTCTGATTCAGTAAGCTCGCTAATATCGTTCTTTTTGGCTTTGCGCTTACCTCCAGGTTTTTGACTGCCTTTTCTGCTACTCGAGCCACTGTTATCGCGCTGGTTTATTGATGCCTTTTTGAGTTCAATTTCCGCCGCTGATTTTCGGAACTTGAGCTCTTTTTCAAGTAACAGATCCAACTCTTTCAACTGTGCTGATGACTTCTCATCTTTATTGAGTAGCGCGCTAATGCGTCGCTCTATCGCTTCGCTTACCCCCTCTTCTGATAAAAGGTCAGCCCAGCCATTTTTTTTAGCCCAGTTATACACAATGCGAGAGCTCGGCAAGTTCAAGTCACTCGCGATCTCTTTTGGGGTAAGTCGCCGCAAATATAACGAACGCGCTGCGGCTTTTATTTCGTCGGAATATGCCATATGCGGCAATAGTACGCCGCCAAAAGCACCACATAACCAACTGAAATTCGGCTTTATTCGGATATGCGCTAGATCCGAATTTTGGCGAACGCACGATGATGAAAGGAGTTATTCAGCGGCGTATGTTTGCGGTAATTGATAACGCATTCGCATTAACGAGAAAGGTCAAATGAGCAAATGAGCAAGCAAACTGGCTGGATTATTGTCGCAACTGCTGGCGCTACCGTTGATGGCCGCACCATTACCGAAGCGTGGATTAAAGACATGGCGGCGCAATACTCACCCGATGAGTATCAAGCGCTAATCTGGCCAGAGCATTTTCGATCCAGCTGGGCGCCCTTTGACGGCAAGAATTGGGGCACCGTGGATGAACTCAAAGCCGCAAAGAAAGGCGGCGCATTACGCCTTTTCGCAAAAATCACCGCCAACGATTACCTACTTCTTGCCAACAAAGACGGCCAAAAGCTGTTTACCAGCATCGAAGCAGACCCCGACTACAAAGGCTCTGGCCGTTGTTACCTGCGCGGCCTTGCGGTAACCGATTCCCCCGCCAGCACGGGCACTACGCGCTTGAAATTCAGCATCGGCACCGAAGAAAAGCAGCGTGAATACAGCCAGCTTGAAAGCCTTGTTTTTACTCAAGACCCAGACAGCACCAACCCAGACACCAACGAACACGACGTAAAAGAAGCCGTCGCGTTTTTCCGTGGATTTAAAAAAGTATTCGGTGGGCTATTTGGGGAGAGCGCACCACATACCAACCACACCGAACCAGAGGACACCGACGTGACCAAAGAAGAACTCGCAGCCGAATTGGCTAAACAGCTCCAGCCGTTTAGCGAAAAGCTGGGCACGCTTGAAACCAAAGTGAACGCGTTCAGCCAGCAAGAAGCCGGCGACAACAGCCAAGGCGATGGCGGCCAGCCAAAAGCTGACCAAGGCGAACAAGGCCAAAGCCAAAGCACTGAGCCACAAGGCGGCCAGCAATCACCGCAATTTAGCGCAGAGCAATTGAGCAAGGCACTCAATGACGCGGTAAATCCACTCGCTGAAAAGCTCAATGGCTTGGAAAACAAATTCAACGCGCTAACCCAAGAAGCGCCGGGGCAACGCCCAGGCGGCACTGGCGGTGGCGAAAGCGCACCAGACTTGGTTTAAGACAGGAGCAATCAACACATGTCGCAAGTGTTAACAGAACACGCACAATCCATGATGGACGCCTACGCACAACAGCTTGCGAAGTCTTATGGTGTGCAATCAACTCGTCACCTGTTCAATGTATCGCCCGCGCAAGAAACTAAATTGCGTCAGGCAATCATTGAGTCAGCTGATTTCCTAAAAATGATCACCGTCTCGATGGTTGACCAAGGGCAAGGACAAGTCGTTGATTTGGGGCTGTCTAAACTCCATACCGGTCGCAAAAAAGGCGAGCGATTTGCTCAGCCAATCAATGTCGGTGGTCATCAATATAGCTTGGTTGAGACCGACTCATGTGCCGCACTGACGTGGGAAATGTTGTGTCAGTGGGCAAATCAGGGCACACCAAACCAGTTTATGAAACTGGTGAGCGAATACACCAACCAGATGTTTGCGCTAGATAAAATCCGCGTCGGTTGGAACGGCATTGAAGCCGCTGAAACCACAGACCCAGACGCCAACCCACTTGGCGAAGACGTTAACGTCGGCTGGAACGAGTTTGTGCGCCAACGCAAAGCCAGCCAAATCATCACGGATCCAGTGGTGTTTGATGCCGACGGCGGCGGTGATTACAAAACGCTGGATGCCATGGCCTCAGACCTGATCAACAACAACATCAATCCGGTATTCCGCAACGACCCACGCTTAACCGTGTTCGTTGGCTCGGGCTTGGTCTCAGCCGCGCAGTACCACATGTACGACAACGCCGATAAGCCAAGCGAGCACATCGCCGCGCAGCAATTGTCGAAAGACATTGCAGGCCGCAAGGCATACACGCCGCCATTCTTCCCTGAGTTTGGGATGGTCGTGACGATGCCGAAAAACCTGCAAATTCTCACGCAGCGCGGAAGCAGCCGCCGCAAAGCGCGTCACGAAGAAGACCGCAAGCAGTTTGAGAATAGCTACTGGCGCATGGAAGGCTACGCCGTCGGCGTGCTCGAAGCCTATGCCGCGTTTGATAAAGCGTCCGTGGGTACCAGCTCCACTGCCGACGGCACCACCACCGACGGAACCGGCGCATAACGATGAAGCTGTCGCCTGTTCAACGCGCCAAAGCGAGAGCCCAAGCGGGGCAATCTGCCCCGCTTGGCAAAGACGTCGATACCGACTCACTCCACATTAAGTTGATTGAGCTCGATGAAGACGTTCAAGCCATGCGCCACCGCTTTGCCGCAATTGCTGATCGCATTCAACACAAGCGCGATGTGCTGCTGCCCAAGTACCAGCCACTTGCACAAGCGTTTATCGACTCAGGCGACCGCTATCAAAACCCACTTTTTGCCCACGTGCTTGTGTGGCTGTTCGACGTCGAAGACCTAGAGAAAGCCATCGAGTGGTGTTTGATAGCGATAGAACGCGACATCCCAACCCCGGATTTTATGAAGCGTAACTGGCCGACGTTCTGCGCCGATCAAGTGTTTGATTGGTGCGAACGACAAGCCGAAAACGGCGAAAGCATCGAGCCCTATTTCAGCCAGGTGTTCACGAAGATTTGCGACGACTGGCGCTTACACGAAAAAGTGAATGCCAAGTGGTTCAAATTCGCGGGCTTGATGCTGCTACGCGACGAAAACGGCCGCCCACGTCCGAGTGCCGTGGGCGACAAGAAAACATTAGAAACCGCGCACGCACTACTCGAGCAAGCGCACAACTACCACGCGAAAGTGGGCGTGAAAACAATGATGAACAAGATCGAGATGCGCATCAGCGCGCTCGACACAGGGAAGAATTTGTAACCGTCTCCCTACCGCCGCGCGCCCGGCTGGCGATGCATGTTGGCACAGCCAAACACTGCAAACGACCCAGTGGCTAGGGCGCACTTATTAAACACGGAGAACGATATGGGCTTAGGCGGCAAACGACCAGAAGCACAAAACACCGACATTCCAGCCGATGGCTGGCCTGCGCTGTCAACGGCTGAGTTTCGTTCGCTGCGCCGCATCGCGTTCACGTTCGATGAAAACAGTATTGCGATGGCGGTAAGCATTGCCGCGCAAGCAGTGCAAAACCAGCTCGCTGGCATTGACCGCTCAACGCTAAAAGGTGGTTTGCTGCTGGCATACAAGCGCGCCGTTTATAGCCGCGCTCACGCGGATTTGTTGCCCGAGTTTGCAACCCAAAGCCGTCGTGATGAAGCAGAGAACGCCGCAGAAGATGCACCAGAGCAAGACGCACGGTTTCGTGCCCAAAGCAATCGAGATATTGCGCTGATATTGGGGCGCAGTGCGAACGGGGTGGAGCTGATCTAATGGCAATCACTAAGTTGGAACACCTCACCCAGTACATGATTGAGCACATCAAAGGTGCAGTGCTCGATAACAAAATTGATGCATGGCAGGAGAACGCCAGCATTGAAGTGAACGGCGAAGACCGGGGGAACGGTGGCTACATCATTGCCGATTGGCGCTATCGCGCAGTGATCAGTATTGAAGCGTTTCCACATGGACAAATGGACGCGCGCAACATTCTGGCGCTTGTCGCGTGCTGGCTATCGGATTACGACAGCGACCGAAAAGACCACGATTTAGCCGATCCGGAAATGGCTATCGATGTGATTGATTGGCAAACCGCAGATTTAGCCATCGAGCTGGAAATGCTCGAGCAAGTGGAAATGGTACCGGACGAAAACGGACTGATTAGCTATCGCGGAAAGCAGTACCACGTGCAGCCAGTGGATATCTGGACTGCAACCGAGGCGGAAATTACCAATGCGTCCAACGATTGAAGTTAATCAGCGCGATGCGCTCAATTTCAACGAAAAACTGGCAATGCTGGCGCTACCGCGACGCAAGCGCACATGGATATTGAAATCGCTAGGGCGCTGGGAGAGACAAAACACACGCCAGCGCATTCGGCAGCAAAAAGGCATTGATGGCCAAGCGCTAGAGCAGCGCAAAAACGGACGCAAGAAAGTGATGCGTCGCATGGCAAAGGGTTTAGAGCCATACGTTAGGCACAACGCAACCGAATTAGACCTGACTTGGAAGAACAAGCTCACCGCCCAAATCGCAGCGCGTCATTACTTGGGCCAAGCGCAACGAGTGACCGCGCGACAGATGCAAAAGCGGTTTGGCAAGCCGGATTACAACGCCCCCGCATCGCGAGGCATGGCACGCAAGCTGCGCGAGGTGGGTTACACGGTAAGCACAAAATCAGGCCGAGGACGCAAAAAGCCCACGCTCAAGTGGATTCAAGCAAACCTAAGCCACGGCCAATGCGGGCTGTTAATTCGACAGCTAAGCAACAAACCCCAGCAACGCGCTTGGGATATTCCGTTGCCGGAGCGGCAAATCCTCGGCAGCAACCAAACCGACGTTAACCGCCAGCTCGTGAAGATTTTCGAGCAGGCAAAACAAAGGAAATAGCAATGGCACTGGGCAAGGTACAGATAAACAACTTAAACCTCGGCCAAGGTGGCATCCCTGAAATCGAGCGGCACTTGCTGTTCGTGGGCACCACCACTAAAACCGAGCTACAAAACACGCTCACGCGCGTTAACGCGATGACCGACCTCAACGAAGTGGTTGCCGATGATGTGCTGGGCGAAAACATTAAAGCCGCGCAAACCGAGGGCGGGCAAAACTGGACAGCCGCTATTTACGGCTTGCCCGAAGCGGGTAGCTGGGTTGATGCCGTTGAGCAAGCGAACGATCACGACTCGTTCGAGGGCGTGGTATTGCTCGACCCTACAACCGATAAAAGCGACTTTAACGCGATGCAGTCTCTGCACAAAACGCTGATCGCCAAACTAGGACGCTGGCAGTTCTTTATTGCTGCTGTGCCCGGCATCGATAAAGCCGCACAAACATGGTCGGAATACACAAACGCAATGGTGGAGCTGGTAAAAGACGTTGCCGCGAACATGGTGGTACCGGTGCCGCAGCTGCATGGTAACAATGCGGGCGTGCTCGCTGGCCGCTTATGTAATCGCGCAGTAACAGTGGCCGATACGCCCATGCGTGTCGCAACTGGGCCCGTCACCTCATTGGGCGCCGCACCCGTTGATAGCGAAGCGAAGCCACTGGAAATGGCAACACTGGGTGCTCTCGCCAAAGTCCGTTACTCGGTGCCGCAGTGGTACCCCGACTATGAGGGTGTCTACTGGAGTGATGGCACAACACTCGAAGCCAAAGGCGGTGACTACCAATTTATTGAGTACGTTCGCCCTGTTCATAAGTTGAACCGTCGTGTGCGTGTTAAAGCCATTCGCCGCATCGGTGACAAGATCCTCAACTCCACTCCGCGTTCGATTGAGATGAACAAGCAGTATTTCTCAAAAGACATGCGCCAAATGAGTAAAACCACCGAGATTGGCGGCATTACGTTCCCCGGCGAAATCATGCCACCACGCGATGGTGATGTGTCCATTCAGTGGATGACCAAATCCAAGGTGAACATTGGTTTGCTGGTACGTCCGCACAACTGTCCCAAGCACATTGTGGTGAACATTGCGCTTGACCTGACTAACCCAGCAGACGCGGAGGCCTAATGAGCACTGTTATTTCTGGTAAGAACCTGCGCTTTAACATCGGTGATCTGAAAATCGTGGCCAGCAAATGGACGTGTTCAATCACTGATAACAGCGCCACCAATAAATCCAACGGCGTACCCGATGGCTGGGTGGAAGGTGATGTGGAAGCATCCGGCGAAATCGAGCTCACCACCACCAACTTTAACTTGCTAATGAAAGCGGCAGAGAACGCAGGCGCATTCCGCGCATTGCCAGAGTTCGATGCCATGGGATACGGCAAGACAAACAAAGACGAGTTGAAAGTCGAGATGTTTGGCATCCGCTTGAAAATCTCAGACCTGCTCGACGTCGATGCCAACGGTGGTAGCGCACTGATGCACAAGATCCCCTATGAAGTGACCAGCCCAGATTTTGTTCACATCAACGGCGTGCCCTATCTGCGTGAAGACGAGATAGAGGACTTGGTTAACTAATGCCGGACATATTTGATCATGCAAGCGGCGTTGAAGCCCAATTCCAAAAAATGGCGCTGGAACGGCAACTGGCAACCACGGCCCGTGCGCAAAACCAACACGCGCACAGCGAAACGCATTGCCTTGAGTGCGGCGAGGAAATCCCCGCCGCACGGCGAGAGCGCATAAAGGGTTGCAAGTTCTGCCCCGAGTGCCAAGCGGCCCGAGAGTAGGAGTCACTATGAACCAACTCTTTCACGAATGGTTTGAGAAATTGACCGCGTATTTGACATACCTGATGTCGGGTACCGGTGTCTTTCTCGGGCTGATGAGTGTTGAGCAGTGGATTTCAATCATTGTCGGCATTATCGCCCTAGCGGCGAACATCTGGCACAAGCGGAAAATGCAAAAAATCGCACGCGAGAAGGGGATCTTTATCAATGAAGAAACTTAACAAAGCGATTTGTTCTGTCATCGCGGTTATCGGGATCATGACCGGTTCAACCGTTTATGACGCCACAACCGCAACAGAGCCCGTGGGTGATGTTGTCATTGAAAACCAACACGTGGCATCGCTTCGCGTCAGCCCTGCCGGGCTGAGAATCATCGGTAACGCGGAGGGGTGCCGGCTGGAGCCCTACACCTGCCCTGCTGGATTGCCAACCAATGGAATTGGCAACACGCACGATGTTAAGCGTGAAGCGATATCGCTGGAGCAAGTCGCCAAAGACTGGGCAGCAAACATCAAAGACGCGGAACGCTGCATCGAAAACGCCGAGGAAAAAAGTGGCCAAACACTGACTCAAGGCCAATTCGATGCGTTTGTCTCATTCAGCTTCAACACGGGATGCACGCGATTCATGCGTAACCGTGACGGCAGCAGAACGCAGATTTACACCAAGATTATCCGCGGTGAGTTTGATGCAGCCTGTAATGAGTTGCCTCGGTGGGTGTATGGCGGTGGCCAGCGATTAAACGGATTAGTGATACGCAGAGGAAAAGAACATGCCCGGTGCTTTGCGAGCAATTAAGTGGCTAGGCATTGTCGCGCTGATTGCAGCCGTGATCGTGCTATGGGTGATGCTGGATGCCAGCCACGAACAAGAGCAATCACTCGCGCAAGAGCTTGAACGTGTAAAGCAGCAGCGTGACGCACACGCCGAACAGCTGCAAACGATAGGCGAAGAAGCAACAGCAACTAATCAACTACTTGTCGAGCGCAAGCGAAAGAGCATAGCCAAAGAGGAAAAGACACGTGAAAACAAAGCAGCCATTAAACAAAACATCGCTGGTATTCACTGCGCTATTCCCTCTGATGTTACTGAGCGGCTGCGCCAAGACTACTGAAACTGAGGTGCGGGTAGTCAACAAGTTACCACCGGCGGGGCTGGTCGTTCCTTGCGATAAACCAGCGGTTAACGGCACATGGCCAGCGGTGATTGCAGAAGACATTCCCAACCTGAAAGCCGCACTCAGTGAGTGCGCTGGACAAGTTGAAGATTATTTGAACTGGCGTGAACAGCAGGCCAGAAACAACCAAACGGAGAAAGACCAATGAAAAAAATCGTACTCACCGTCGCGGGCACAGATACCCATTTTGAACCCACTCCAGAGCTGTACGCGGATTACATGGGACAAGTAGCCCAGGGCAACATTTCGGATGCGGCGCATAACTTTGTAATGCAAAGCGCGACCGAAGACAGCAAGCCAGCACTACGCGAACTCACTGAAGAGAACGCAGGGGCAGCGATTCAGCTTGCTGGGGTGTTAATGCAAGAGTACGCGCCAAAGGTTGATATCGCGGTAAAAAAATAGAGCAGCAGGTCGCGGCAATTGAGCATAGCGACCTAGCAAAGCTGCTCGCATACCGACGTAAATGGCTACCACATGGCGAGGATAACGAGCGAGATATCGCCCGCGCAATGTGGTTAGAGAAAGAATACTGGCAGAACATGGCAACAGCCACCGCAAACGGCATTGCCAAAGGATTTACAGGCTAACGCATGAGTTTACCCGAACCGCTGCGATTTACCGTTGGGCTTGTTGACCAAATCAGCAAGCCGCTCGGTAATATCCGGCGCCAGATGAACCAATTCACCGAGGGCTACCGCGATGCTAGTTACACTATGGCATCAGGTGCGGCCGGCATGGTGGCGTCTGGTTATGCGTTACAACGTGCCATGATGCCAGCCATCGAGATGGACCGCGCGCTGGGTGAGGTGAAATCACTTGGCGTAGCGGATGACAAACTCAAACAACTGACACAAACCGCACTCAAATTCAGTGTCGAATACGGCAAGTCTGCAACCGAGTTCGTGGGCGCGAGTTATGACATTAAGTCAGCCATGGGCGCGCTAAGCGGTGACGAACTCGCAGGTGTTACGCGCAGCAGTGCGATATTAGCGGCAGCGACCAAGGCAGATGCGGCGACAATTACCAGCTACATGGGCACCATGTACTCGGTGTTCAAAGACCAAGCCGAAGCGATTGGCAAAGACAACTGGGCGCAACAGCTCGCAGGCATGACCGCTAAATCGGTGGAGATGTTTAAAACCACCGGGCAAGGAATGTCGGATGCCTTTAAATCGGTTGGCGCGTTAGGTAAAAGCCAAGGCATTGCGATTCAAGAGCAGATGTCTGTGCTTGGGTTGCTGCAAGGCAGTATGTCAGGCAGCGAAGCAGGTACGCGTTACAAGGCATTCTTGAATGGCGTAGTGAAAGCACAAGACCAGTTAGGCATGGCGTTTACCGACTCCAACGGCAAGATGCTCCCCATGTACGAGATCATGAACAAACTGCGCAACCAGTTTGGTGATCTCGATGCCATGGAAATAGCACAAATCAAAAAGGCGTTTGGTTCGGATGAAGCCGTTCTAGTGGTGACCGACCTCATTAACAAAACCAAAGATTTGCAGTCCAGCGTTAGTGACTTAAACGAGGCATCCACGCTGGATACCGCCATCAACATGGCCAAAGACATGACCGACCAATGGGAACGGATGGAGCAAGGTATCTTTGCCATTCGTACCGCCTTTGGCGCGGCTTTGCTGCCCTCACTGGTACCCGTGCTGTCATCACTGGCCGATGGAGCTGGCGAGATCATCAAATGGACAGAGCTATTCCCCAACCTCACTAAATACATTGGCTATGCCACGCTGGCGTTCTTTGGCCTCGCCGCCGCCGGCGGTGCTGCCACGTTGATGATGGGCATTGGAACACAAGTAATGCTCACTTGGAGTATGGCAACCAAGATAGCTGGCGGAGTTACCAGTGCGCTGCTTGGTATTTTACCGTTGCTAACTAAGGCTATATCAGTAGTCAATTTAACGATGATGGCTAACCCTATCATGTGGATTGTTGCTGGCATCGCAGCCGCTATCGCCGCGGTTGGAGCGCTAATCTATTACTGGGATGATTTACGCGCCGCATTCGGTGATACCGTTATTTTCCAAGCTTTCGATTTCTTTGGCCAAGAGGCGGTAGCCGCATGCCGCGCATTGTTCGATGCCATGAAGCCTATCCTGACCTTGATTGGATACATCATCATGGGAATAGGTAAAGGCATTGTCTTTGTCATTAAATTGCTGTGGCAGGTCGCTTCGTTCGTCTTCAAAGCAATCATTCAGGCATTTCAACCCTTTATTTATCTGCTCGATGTGATTCGAACTGGCGTGGTGTATCTGTTCTCAGGGTTTGTGTTCAGCATCGGTGTAGCGCTGCGCGCTTTCAGCTACCTCTTCAAATTTGTATCCGCTGGCTGGCAATGGGTGCTGTCAGGTTTTCAAGACGTGTCAGGGTTCGATTTCCTATTCCAGATAACTGACGACATTAAAGCTGCTTTTGATGACATGTTTGCTTGGTTAACCAGCATGTTTGATGGCGTCATCGAAGAAGCCAAAGACCTCGTTAGCTGGATACCCGGCTTAGGCGATGACGACGAGCAGCCGGGTAAAAAAGTGCAAGCCGTTGCAAGTGCCACCCCACGCAACCAAGTGCAACGCGGTGGTGCGGCTCGTGCCATGGCGAGTTATCAAACCAACGCCACCCACTATGGCGGTGTCAGCATTTACGCCCAGCAAATGAACAATCCGCAAGACCTCGCCACCGAACTGGAGATGAACACGCCATGAGTTATCTCTATCAAGACATTCTAATTGAAAACGGTGATGTGGTACTCGATGACGGCCGCAACCCCGTGATGATTCAAGACCGTGCAGTTATCGCGCAAGACATTAAGCACGCGATCATCGAATCGGGTTATGCCGTGGATTTAGTCGGCGAGAAGTCCCGCGCCCGTCGTGAAGACATTAAAACGCAAATCGAACTGCTGGTTGAAGAAGACAAGCGCATTGTGCCGGGTACCGTGCGCATTGAAGAGCCAGAGCTCGGCAAACTCTGGATATTCGCAATCACTCAAGACTTTGGCGAGATGGAATTAGAGGTGCTGAATGGCTGATATCCCAAAACCGGATTATAAGAAAATCGTCAAAGAGGCAGGTATACCCACCGATGCAAAAGCATGGCGCAAAGTGCTGCAAGATGAGATGGAAAAAGCCGGCTCGACAATCAACAACGACAGCCGCTTTTCACCGTTCTGGCGCATGATTGAACAAGCCGTGATTGTATGCACAACCTGGTTGATTAACACTTTGCTGGTTGGCTACATCCTGCCAAATATGTTCTTGGCCACCTCCACCGGTGAATGGCTAAAGATGATGGCATGGGCGGTACGCATTAAGCCTAAGCCTGCCTTTAAAGCGCGCGGCAAAGTCGTGTTTCAGCGTGCAGCAGCGAAAGGGCCCGCGCTGATCATCCCCAAAGATACATGGGTACAAACCGAGCCCATCAACGGCACCATTTATCGTGTGCGCGTGACGGAAGACGTGACCCTACCCGAAGACCAGCAGACCATATCCGCCCCAGTGGAAGCCGAACACGCGGGCGCAGCTTATAACCTTGGTGGCGGGTATTACCACATTTTGCCTGAGTCCGTTAACGGCATTGGCGCGGTCACGAATACTGATGACTGGCTAGATGATGCAGGCGCCGATGAAGAAAGCGACGACGAACTGCGATTGCGGGTACGTAATCAGTGGTCGGCAGTGGCCAAGTGGCATATCGATGCGGCCTATCGTTCGCTGCTAATGGAAAAAGCCGGCATTCAAGATGACAACATCTATTTCGAGCACAATGCGCCGCGTGGCCCCGGCACAGCAAACGCCTATATTTTGCTAGATACGGGCGACCCATCGCCCGACATGCTGACCATGCTAAACAAGCACATTCAAGATAACGGCCAGCGCGGGCACGGTGATGATTTGCTGATAAAAGCGCTACCCAAAACCGATACGGATGTGCGCGTCACTGTGTGGCCAGAGCCAGAACTTACCGATGATGAACGCATCAAGCTAAAAGCCAATATCGAGCAGCTGATCCATTGTGCGTTCCGAGAAAATACCGATTTTGACGTAACACGCACCGAGCCATTGAGCCGCTTTTCATTCTCGATGCTGGGTAAAGAGCTGCACGCCAATTTCACGGGCATTCAATCACTGGATTTTGAAAACAGCGACATTATCACCGCGATGAACGTGCCACGCATTCGCACGCTGGAGGTCACCATTGCGTCTACCTGATATCAAATTCAAGTTCTGGATGGGCCGCGGCGAGCTTACTAAGTTCGCCAAAGGGTTGCGCGCGTATTGGGGTCATGTTGAGGCAGCACTCAAAATGCCATTGCAGCAGCACGACCCACTGACCGCGCCAATGCCATTGGTGCGCTTGCTAGCTTGGCAGCGTGACATCTCCCCGCTCGAGCGCGAGCCGGAAGAAATATTCCGTATTCGTGTCGCGTATGCCTATGAATTCGCGCGTCATGGTGGCGAGGTGGACGGGTTCCACAACATGTTTGAAAAGCTCGGGATTGATTGGATAGCCATTCACGAACGGCAAGACCCTGTTCAATGGGACGTGGTAACCATCGAAACCGCAGACGGCGACCTCGCACAAAAAAGCTGGTTGATGAACGCAATGATCCGGCAATACGGGCGTACTTGTCGCCGCTATCGATTCAACGTCACCTATCCAGTGGCGCTATCGCTACGCACTTATCAATTCTCACATGCGTTTCAGCTCTGTACAGCCAGCGCATTAAACCAAGTAACGCTCAACGGCCGCGAACGTGCCTTTGAACATAACCAGCAACTCTTTATCGCAACACTGGAGAGTAAACAATGAGCCAAACGGCAATCCCGCTGGAGTTTGAAAAGTACCTCCAGAATAAAACATCACTCAACAAGCCGACGGATTTAAACGAAGTCGTCTTTGCGATGATTCCCGATTTAGACCCAAGCGCACCCATCGACCGAAACAGCTCACTGCCGCCTGTGGGGCAATGGGTCTATCAGCAAGACGTTGACCAAATCGGTAAATCTGGCGATAACGCGGTGGTCTATTCCGTGGTGATCCCCGGCACCGTCGCCCCCTTTCAATTCAACGCTATGTTCTTGCGTGATAAGAACGTGCCGGAAAGTTGTGGGGTAATTGTTCACAAAGCGACGGAAACCAAAGAAGTCGGCATGGCGCTGACCAAATCGCTAATGATGCAGTTCGACGGCGCCGCCGCCGCAGGCAATGTGACCATTGATGCGGAGACGTGGCAGATTGACTACAGCGCCCGATTACGCGGAATGGATGAAGACTTACGCTTGGTAAATCTCGACAACTACGGGCACACCGCATTTGTTGACGGCTTTGCCGTGACCCGCCATGACGTTGACGCAAACAAATACCTAATAGCACCTGGTGTGGTGTATATCGGCGGGTTGCGTGTTGCGCTCAACGATACGTTAGTGCAAACCGTTGCCGATAAACCCAAAACGCTATATATCGACGCTTACCGCGACGGTACCGCCCTATCTGATTGGGAAAACTTGTTCGATATCGTCGCCAGCAATGACGAACTCACCGACTACACCGCCCAAAACGGCCGCCCCCACTACGTAACCAAGCTGGCCCGCATCAACAGCGACGGCAGTATCGAAGACCTGCGCCAACGCGGCGGCCTGCAAGCGCACTTAGATGCTGAAGATCCTCACAGCCAGTACATCCCCAAATCCGCCATCGCGACCATCGAAGAAGCCAAGCAAGGCAAAAAAGGCAAAATGACGGATGCTGAGGGGGTGCATGCCGCGTTTAATCAGTATGGTTTAGGGTCATCCGAATTCAATGAAAACATTTTGTCCTACAAATCCTTGACCAATCCAAAGCCAACAGGATTTTATAGATACGCAGATAACTGCACTAATAAGCCCTCATCAACTAACGGTGAGGTTATTTGGATTAACAGAAGCGCAGGTACTCAGTCAGCAGTCACCATTGATGAAAACGGAAACGCTTTCTTTGGTAGGGAGTCAACCCCCGGATTCTGGATAAAAATTACGTCCGAAAACGACAAAGCCAATACCGCAGAACTTCTGCAAGGCACTAACGACAAAAGATATGTGACATCTAAGGGTGTGAACGACGCGCTAGACATGGTCGGCTTTGTGCTTTGGAGCTCCGGCAAACAGAAACCAAAAGGCCGATGGATCAAGCCCGCCCGCGTCGAGCTATCACGTACAGCCTATGCAGAGCTTTGGCAATTCGCGCAAGACAGCGGAACGCTGGTTGATGAATCACTGAAAGATCAAGACCCAGAAACATACGCCCCATGCTACGGCACCGGAGATGGCTCCTCGACGTTCACAACACCAGATTACCGCGGTGACTTTTTCCGTGTAGCAGATGATGGCCGGGGAGTTGATGCTGGTCGTGAATCGGGAACTTTTCAAAGTGATGAATTAAAAGAACATAACCATGACTATCGAATGTACGGATTGAGTGACTTTGATCCTACAGGAGGGAGAAAAATAGTCGGTGGTGACACAAATGGAACCGATCGAGGGGAGTATAGAGTTGATAATTTCGGAGGCTCTGAAACTCGACCTCGAAACGTTGCACTTGTCGCATGGCTTAGGTACTAGGAGGCACAATGGGGAACATAAATACTCAAGTTGAAGAACAACAAATTCAAGTGCCACCGCGCGAGCCTATTGCAATCTACTACTTCCACTATAAAACGGGCGAGTATATCGGCACAGGCACAGCGGAACCCGACCCGCTAGATGACAAAAACTGGCTTGTGCCCGGTAATGCCACAGTAGAACCATTACCCGAGCTTGAATCTGATCATGTTGCCGTTCGTATCGGCGGCAAGCATGGCAAATGGGAATCGATGCTCGATAAACGCGGTACCGAATACTGGCTAGCCGATCGGTCAAAGCATGTAATCGACAAGCTGGGTGAGGATGTACCCGCGAACGGGCTGTTAGATGACCCCGGTTCAACCCAAGAAGAACGCGCACTGCAACGAGCGCGCGAAGAGCACGCATGGGTTAAATCCGAGCTCGACAAAGTAGAAGTACAGCTGATGTATCACTGGACAAGCGACCCGCGCGCAAAAGCAACTGTTGACCAATGGTCGCAGTACGCACAACAGCTACGCAACTACACATCAACTGACGACAACGGCAACCCGTACATCCGAGATGGTGAGACGCGCCCTATTTCACCGTTGGATGCGCCAGCACAGGAGTAATCCATGCTCTCACTATCTGGCACTCCTATTCAGCTGAAAAACCTAAAAGTCACCGCTAGGCATCGCCTGGCGGGTGACGACATGTCAGGCCAATCAGCATCAACAGACCAAGCCGAAACAGGCGATAAAGCTAAGGTGCTAGCCGTCACTGGCACGCTGAACTATGCAGAGCACAATGCACTAAGCCAGCTGTTCGCGTTGGCCAGCGCAAAAGATAAAGGTGCCCGCAAGATTTATCGCATCCAAAACCGCACCGCGAAAACAGTCAAAATTCGAGAAGTGAAGTTTCAAGGCACAATCACGGCGCAAGAAGATGCCCAAAAACGCCAGTGGATGATCAGCTTTGAGTTGGTGGAGCATCACAGCGTGCCCGAACGACAAGAGCAGCGCGAGGACGATAAAAAAGCACAGCAACAAAAAGTGGATGGCGCGACAACACCGGTGGAGAGCGGTGAAGCCACCGCACAAGCCGATGTGCCACCAGGTACCGACGTGGAGCTGACCGGGTTCATGGGCTTGCTAAAAAAACTCGATGAGGCGCTAGCATGAACAACCAACGCTTTGTCATCCAAGCCTACGTGGGCAAACAGAAAGTAAACGTTAGCAGCCACCGGCTAACGTTTAACTACAACAGCCCCGGCACCGCAATGCTCACCGTAAAAGCCGAGCCAGAAAAAAACGCGATTGTGGCAATCGACATGGGCTGGGGTGAAAGCGTTAAGCGCACGTTTATCGGTTTTATCGAACGCACAACACGAGAAGCTGAGGGCTACACACGCATCTTTTGTCGCGAACTAGCGGCGATGCTCTATCACCCACTAGATGTGATCATACGCCACCCGACACTGATGCAAACACTCAGCAATGTCACCGAACAAACCGGCTTGCAGTTCGTCGTACCGGAACGCGCATACAGCCAAAGCGCCATCCCCTGCTTTTATTCGGTTGGCAACGGCTATCGCATCATGGATGAAATAGAGCAGGCGTTCAGCGTGCCGGATTTATTCTGGCAGCAACAAGGCAATGGCCAAATCTACGTAGGCAGCTATCAAGATAGCTACTGGGCATCCAAACCAGTCAGTATTCCGGCAAGCATCATGCAGCCGCACAACGGAAAAAAATCCGCAAAACTTTCGTGCGTTCCCCACGTAAAGCCGGGGGCAATCGTCAACGGCCGCCGTTTGCAAAAAGTTGAACACATCAAAACAGAAACGGTGCTCGAATGGATGTAAAAGCAATAAAGCGCATCATCTACCGCCTGTTCCCTGAATTGACAGGCAAATGGCACGTGCCGCGCTGGGGTAAAGTCGTCGCACTACCTGAGCTACCGAGCGAGGGCGATTTGTCCGATCGGTTCTATCCGCACTATGCCGCCGATATTGCACTACTCGACGAAAAAGGCCGCGAGCTGGATAAGCCAGTGCTGCAAGCAGTGCCACTCCCCGTGCCCGGCATCGGGGATCATGCAGGCCGACTAGAACCGCCAAACATCGGTGCCATCGTCGAGCTAGGCTTTATTTTTGGCCAGCCAGACAAACCCTTTATTCGTACCGTGCTCCCGCTGGGCTGGAAGTTGCCAGCCATCAAAGAGGGAGAAAGCCGATACCAACAGCGCCAAGGCGTTTACCACCTTGTTGACCAACAGGGAAACTTTCGCAGCATCACAGACAAGCTAGCGCAACTGCACTGCGACTTACGCGAAGTACGCGCGCAAACAGAACAAGACCACCGCAGCCCCAAAAGCTGGTTTGGTTCCGAGCAAGAGAACGTGCTGCGTTTACTCAGCGAGCTAATGCAAGTCGTCACCGAACTATCAAACACATGCGCAAGCCACACGCACAGAAGCCCCGAGACTGGTGCACCAACTAGCGCGCCACATCAAGCCGCCACATTCACCGGCCACGGCAAAGACTCAACAAAACTGAAAGACCGCCTAGACCCCATCACCAAGTAACCCGCAAAGGATCACGAGCGCACCAAACGGTGCGCTTTTTTACGCGCCTAACAACGCCACACAGCAGCGCTAACCGCTCACCGACCTATCCACGCACCAAAGCCATAAACACGCCATCACACGCCAGAAAGCGCGCACGAAACCCACGTAACAGAGCGTCCACGTGACGGAATCCGCACTCCTCCTCCCCGCCCGCGACGTTTTCGATGTAAAAAATTTCGCAATAATCCCGAGTGCAAAAATATAGCGCCAGACCCCGCAAATACTGGGGTTTGGCGTCTAATCCAAAATTTCAAAAATTGAAAAAATTTTCAGTTAATTGCAAAAAAAAGATCCCAAAAGATCGCGATAGTGTTTGTAAACTATTGATTGGTATAGGGTGCTCGTGTTTTTCGTCACAATTGCAACGATCTAACGCAGCGAATAAACGATCTTGAGAAGAGGCGGTAAGGCCAGAGCTGGCGCGTTATCGAGAGCGGTTTGGAGGTAAAACAAAATTTCAATTAATCGCAACGCTGAGCGAGTTGCTGTTTGTCCAAACAAAAAACGTGTTAAGGGGGACTATTAGGGATACCGAGGGAGACCAGATAAAAAGAGCAGGTTTACAGTCTCCCTATGAGTACCCCTTTTGCCATAAAGCACTGTTTTTATTAATCAGTAAAACCAATCCAACATGGGTGCAACAGAGAAACGCTGCATCACCGTTTTAGGCGTCACATCAGGGCTGGCGGCGGTTTTGCTGGGGTTAGTCATGGTCTCGAATCTCTGCAATTACGTTGAACGACGGTCATTTTCGACAGGCGGACGCGGATTATACACATTGCACCGGTAAGATTTAAGCAGAACAGGTGAACGTGAAGGGTTTGAAATAGAAACGCGGCTGTAATGACCTAAAGTAGATGGCGACCCTTTTCTCCTAGCGCTGCTGCGAAATCCGAAAGTATTTCTCTGCCACTAAGTAGCTGATCACCGCCTCTTTTTGTCGGTCGCGGAATTGGTTTACCCATTGATGAGCATTGTTGATGATCGCTTGTGCTTCATGTGGATGAGTGAGGTAGTAGTCGATGACTGCCTCTAGGTTGGAAAAATCGGCGTTGACCTCGGCATAGTGGACTCCAGGGATTAATTGGCCCTCCATAAACCAAGTTTCATATTCCATTGGGGGTGACAAGCAAAGCGAGTTGGAGGACATTATCCATTTTAAGTTGGTGGCAACGTCTTTCCCTTCCACACTGAGAATAAACTTATGCTGTAGCTGCGCTTGCGGTGTCAGCGGGGCTTTTCGATAGGCTTGGTCAGTATCATTCACGGGGCGTGTATCCCCGACATCAATGGTTGGATGCGTGTAAAAGCGCTGAAGAAGCTGGCGGCGCTTGTGATTGAAGCAGCGCCCACGCCATACCGCGCTATCGCGTTTTTGCCCAAACGGCACAGGATCATTAATAAATTGGAAGTGACGCACCGCGTTGAGCTTGAGCAGGACGGCGTTTTGATTGTCGCCATGAATCGGTCGGCTTTTCACGAATGCTGGCGTGGGCGGCGGTTGTGTCACATCGCCGCCTAAGTAATGCAGAAACAAACCATTTGGGAACCAGCGCATTACCCGCAATATATCGAGAAAATATACCGAGCCTTGATCTTGTCTCACACGGCCCGTCTGATGATCGCAATATTGCTCAGACAAACAAAATGGCGCATTCAAACGGTTATAGTAGCTGACGCGCTGGTCGATATCGGATTGATGTTGCTGATAAGTGGGGAAAAGTTGCCTGCGCATCCAAGTGCGATACCAATCATTAGGGATCGCATTGAGTGCCAAGTTATAACTATAGTAGCGGAGTTTATTCACGGCCTTGCTCCGTCAATCCATATGCAGGAAAGCCTAGTTGAGCAAGATGACGAGGGTATGAAATGGGCGAGAGAGCCGAACGATGTGCTCTCTCGCGACAAGACTTATTCGATGGTGAATTTGCCTTTCATCACAGTCCAGTGGCCTGGGAATGAGCAGAAATAGGTTAAGTCTTTGCCTTGCAAACCTTCGGTTGAGAAGGTGATGGTGGTGCTTTCACCGCCGCCAATCAGCTTAGTGTGTGCCAAGATGCGATCGTCGCCTTGTGGCAGATAGTCGTTATCTGCGCCGGCACCGGCGCCTTTCATGGCGATATCTTGCAGGTTAGACGTTTCCGACAGCACCCAGTTGTGGCCCATAGAGGTCACAGGCATTGAGCCTTGATGCTCCAGCGTTAACGTGACTTCGCTGCAGCTTGCTGGTACGGACAACGATGACTGGTCGTAGGCCATTTTATCGCCGGTGGTGACAGTTAACTCACACTCATTGGCAGCCGCTTGCGTTGA
This sequence comes from Salinivibrio sp. KP-1, assembly GCF_000968645.1. Classification (NCBI taxonomy): domain Bacteria; kingdom Pseudomonadati; phylum Pseudomonadota; class Gammaproteobacteria; order Vibrionales; family Vibrionaceae; genus Salinivibrio; species Salinivibrio sp. KP-1. The sequence continues at coordinate 163,901 of NZ_LAQR01000003.1, forward strand.
AACAGACGCGAACGCCAGGGCGGCGAGGGCTAACAGTTTTTTCATCGGTACATACTCCTATTATGGATGTAAAGGTATGTTTTTAATGCCTGTGGCACGCTGTCATCATACTGACATGACAGCGCAAAACAGTTAGCCGATTCAAAAATCGACTGATTGGTTTTTATTTTTACTTCTATCATTACTGTAGGGTAACTGATCGCGATCAAGTGATATTGGACTACCTATTTACACTTGTGGCAAAGCGCATAGGATGACGATAGGTGGGGTGCGATGTTATACAGCTATGGTAAGATAACTGACTGACTGTTAGCACTTTGAGGCGCTATGACCAACACCACTGGGTTACTGCACCGCGCACAGCAGCTTTGCGAGCAACGCGGCGTGCGATTAACGCCGCAGCGGACGCGCGTTTACGAGATTATCGCCAACTATTCACGTGCGATCACCGCCTATGAGCTGCTAGACGAGCTGCGTGAAACAGAGCCACAAGCCAAACCACCAACGGTTTATCGTGCGCTAGACTTTCTGTTAGCGCAGGGGTTTGTGCATAAGGTGGAGTCAACCAATAGCTATATCGCTTGTTGTCATCTTGGCCACCAGGGGCACTGCTCCCAACTGCTCATCTGTGATCAATGCGGCACCGTGGAAGAGTGTCACACTGAGGAGCTTTCTGAGGCGTTGCGTGAAAAGGCGCAAACAATGGGGTTTGAGGTCCAACATCACGTGATTGAAACCCATGGTACCTGCGCACAATGCCTAGCTCACTAATACTGAATTGATTAGGACGGACATTCTTTATGGAAGCACAATTCGTCAACCCGTTTCTTACTTCACTGATCAATGTGCTACAGACGATGGCACAGCTGGAAATCCAGCCAGAGAAGCCTCACTTGAAAAAGTCAGAGATCGCCAAAGGGGACGTTTCTGGGTTAATTGGCATGGTCGGCCCACAGACTAAGGGCTCCTTTTCCGTCACCTTTGATGAAGATATGGCGCTTGAAATCATGCAGCGTATGCTTGGAGAGCGGTCCGAGTCGATTGATGAAGAAGTGACGGATATGGTCGGTGAGATCACTAATATGGTGACAGGTGGTGCGAAGCGTATTTTGTCAGAAAAGGGCTTCGAATTTGAGATGGCGACCCCTGTGGTCGTATCCGGCAAAGGCCATACCATCAACCACAAAAGCGATGGGCCTGTGATCATCATGCCATTTAAATCCCCGCACGGCACTGCCTTTATTGAGATCTGCTTCGATCACTAAACGGACATACGTCGCAGACGGTCACGCGTTGTGCCAAAGGCGATAGCTCACTAGGTGGCCTCCAATGATTGGCCCCCAAAAATATAAAAACGCCGCGATAACCATCGCGGCGTTTGACTTTCTCAATCACGGTTCCGCTCAGCTTAGGCTTGGCGCCACTGTTTAAACGCGTTGATCAGGCCATTAGTTGAGCTATCGTGGCTTTCGACCTGCTGCGCATCACCGAGCTCAGGCAGAATGTTACTCGCCAGCTGTTTACCGAGCTCAACGCCCCACTGATCAAAGCTGAAGATATTCCAAATCACCCCTTGGGTGAAAATCTTGTGCTCATACATGGCAATCAGCGCGCCAAGTGTATAAGGGGTAATTTTCTCCACCAAAATCGAGTTGGTTGGACGGTTGCCTTCAAACACTTTAAATGGCGCAATCGCAGCCACGTCTTCGGCTGATTTGCCCGCTTGCGTCAACTCAGCTTCGACTTGCTCACGGCTCTTACCAAAGGCTAGCGCTTCCGTCTGGGCGAAGAAGTTCGCCATCAATTTGGCGTGATGGTCGCCAATCGCATTATGACTGTGCACAGGAGCAATGAAGTCACATGGGATCAACTTGGTGCCTTGGTGAATCAGCTGGTAGAAAGCGTGCTGACCATTCGTGCCTGGCTCGCCCCAGATGATAGGTCCTGTTTGGTAGTCAACCGGGCGACCATTGCGGTCGACATACTTACCGTTTGATTCCATATTGCCTTGCTGGAAGTAAGCCGCAAAACGGTGCATGTATTGGTCATACGGTAAAATAGCTTCTGATTCCGCCCCGTGAAAGTTGTTGTACCAAAGACCAATCAGTGCCAATAAAACCGGCATGTTCTGTGCCATCGGCGCGGTTTTGAAGTGATTGTCCATTTGGTGCGCACCATCAAGCAGCGCGACAAAGTTGTCGTAACCTACACCCAAGCAGATAGACAGACCAATCGCCGACCATAGTGAGTAGCGGCCGCCAACCCAATCCCAGAACTCGAACATGTTGGCGGTATCAATACCAAAATTCGCCACGGCATCGGCATTGGTTGATAGCGCGGCAAAATGCTTCGCCACCTGGGTCTCATCCCCTGCTGCATTCATAAACCAGTCTCGCGCCGTGTGTGCGTTGGTCATGGTTTCTTGGGTGGTAAAGGTTTTTGACGCCACCAAGAACAAGGTGGTTTCCGGGTTAAGATCTTTTAACGTCTCAGCCATATGGGTGCCGTCGACATTAGAGACAAAGTGCAGGTTAAGGTGATTCTTATACGGCGCCAACGCTTCAGTGACCATGTAAGGACCCAAGTCTGATCCGCCGATACCAATATTCACCACATCGGTGATCGCTTTACCGGTATAACCTTTCCATTCGCCACTGATCACGCGCTCGGAAAAAGACTGCATCTGCGTCAGTACCGCATTAACCTTAGGCATCACATCTTCGCCGTCAACCATCACAGGCGTGTTGCTACGATTACGTAGTGCTGTGTGGAGAACCGCGCGATCTTCTGTACGGTTGATTTTCTCACCGCTAAACATTGACTCAATCGCTTCAGCGACCCCGGTTTCGTCGGCGAGTGCCAATAACTTGGTCAGCGTTTCTTCGCTGATCAAGTTTTTGGAATAATCCAACAGAATGCTGTCTTCGAATTGCGTTGAGAAGTGGGCAAATCGCTCTGGGTTATCAGCAAACAGATCAGCCAGTGTGTAGTCCTGCGCTTCTTCAAAATGGGCGGTCAGTGATTGCCACGCCACGGTCTGAGTGGGATTCGTTGTCTTTAGCATCATGTCATCCAAATCGCGTTGTGAGTGCTGCTGTGGGTATCACAGCAGGCAAGGATCCTGTATAACGTCAGCACCACCACGCTGTACGCAGCGGTCATTGGTGTAATATTACATAATCATGGCTCGATTCTCACATCTAATCGCTGTGAGTAGGTTGCGATCAATCATAGAATAGTTGGATCGCCTGTGAGCCAACAGCATACGATAAAGATCACAACAAGGATTGCTTATGTGGTATCAAACTGAGATTCGTCTGCGTGCTCGGCCGCGCGGGTTTCACCTGATCACCGACGAGATCGTGCACGCGCTCCCCATGTTGGGCGACATGGATGTGGGTATGGTGCAAGTGTTTATCAAGCACACCTCGGCGAGCTTAACCCTCAATGAAAACGCCGACCCGACCGTGCGCCAAGATATGGAGGCGCACTTTAATCACTCAGTGCCTGAGCGAGCGCCTTATTATCGCCACACCTACGAAGGGGACGATGACATGCCAGCGCATATCAAAGCGTCATTGTTAGGCGCAAGCGTCACGGTGCCCATCAGCCAAGGTCGGCTGAATTTAGGCACGTGGCAAGGGATTTATCTGGGCGAGCATCGCGATGAGGGCGGCATGCGTACCTTGGTAGTGACCCTGCAAGGCGCACCACAAGCCAACGTCTAGTCTCGCTGGCCAGCATGCGTTTCGATAAGGGGGCGGGGCCTAACCCGCCGCCCGCCGCTCAGAGGTGGTGGTCAGGTATTGGCGCGGCACTCGGCCGGTCACTTGGCACACGAGCTCATAGCCGATGGTATCGACCAAGCGGGCAATGCGCTCGACGGGAAGCTCGGGCCCCCATAACACCGCCTCATCCCCCACTTTGTCAGTGGCATCTGGCCCTAAATCGACCGTGATCATATCCATCGATACCCGCCCAGCAAGTGGCACTTCGCGGCCATTCAACCAAACAGGGGTGCCATCGGGCGCCAGTCGTGGGTAGCCATCACCATAACCGATGGCTATCACACCAATCAGCGTATCGCGCTCGCTACGCCAGCGCGCGCCATACCCTACCGGCTCACCGGCTTTTAGCTTGCGAACGGCCATCACCCTTGAGGTTAAGCGCATAGCTGGTTTCAAGCCCAGCTGTTCACCCGTCAGTTCAATCCGCGACGAAATGCCATATAGGCAAATGCCGGGTCGTACCCAATCAAAGTGACTTTGCGGCCAAAACAAGGTTCCCGACGACGCCGCCAGTGAGCGTTCACCCGGCAGTCCTTCTGTCACCTGTGTGAAGGTGTCTACTTGCGCTTGCGTAATGGGGTTATCCATTTCATCGGCACAACCAAAATGACTGAGAAAGCCGATGTCAGGCGCCACATTGTCACACGCTGTCAAGGCAGAGAGCGCGTCTGGTACTTGGTCCGGCTCGAAGCCTAAGCGATGCATCCCTGAGTCGACCTTTAACCACACGGGTAAAGGCTCACTCAGTGCCGCGTTAGTCAGCATGGTGACTTGCTCATCACAGTGCACCGTGGCGGTCAGTTGGTGTTCAACCAATAGCGGCAGCTCGTCGGCTTCATAAAAACCTTCCAACAAAACAATAGGCAAGCGTATACCGGCCTGTCGTAACGTCAGTGCTTCTTCAATCCGTGCCACCCCAAAAGCATCGCTATAAGGCGCAAGTGTGGAGGCCACTGAGACCAAACCATGGCCGTAACCATCCGATTTAACCACTGTCATCACTTTGCTATTGGGCGCTTGGCGACGCATCACCTGGATGTTGTGTATCATCGCCTCCGGATCGATAACGGCTTTGGCCGCATTCGTCATGATAAAAGGATTACTCGTCATCAAACGCCGGCCCTGCATAATTATCAAATCGCGAATACTGCCCTTGGAAAGTCAGTCGTACTGAGCCAATCGGGCCGTTACGCTGTTTACCAATCAGGATTTCTGCAATCCCTTTCATCGCACTTTCCGGGTTATAGACTTCGTCGCGGTAAATAAACATGATCAAGTCAGCATCCTGCTCAATGGCACCCGATTCACGCAAATCCGAGTTAACCGGGCGTTTGTCGGCCCGTTGCTCCAACGAACGGTTAAGCTGTGATAGCGCCACCACAGGCACATTCAGCTCTTTCGCGAGCGCTTTGAGGGAGCGGGAGATCTCGGCAATCTCAAGGGTTCGATTCTCTTGCAAGCCAGGAACACGCATTAGCTGCAGATAGTCGACCATGATCATGCTCACCCCACCATGCTCACGGGCAACACGGCGCGCGCGTGAACGCACATCCGTCGGCGTCAGGCCGGAGCTGTCATCGATGTACATGTTCTTTTTCTGCATTAAGATCCCCATCGATGACGAGATACGCGCCCAGTCTTCATCATCAAGCTGGCCGGTACGGATCTTGGTTTGGTCAACCCGTGATAGCGAAGCCAACATACGCATCATCAGCTGTTCCGCTGGCATCTCGAGCGAGAAAATGAGTACCGGCTTTTCTTGATCCATCGCCGCGTTTTCACACAGGTTCATCGCAAAGGTGGTTTTACCCATTGAAGGACGAGCCGCCACGATCACCAGATCAGAAGGCTGCAAACCTGCCGTTTTCTTGTTCAGATCAGTAAAGCCGGTCGATACGCCCGTGACGCCATCTTGTGGGGTTTTGAAAAGCTCTTCGATGCGTTCAAGGGTTTTACTGAGCACCGAGTCGATATGTTGCGGCCCTTCTGTCTCGCTGGTGCGCGACTCAGCAATGGCAAACACCTTACTCTCTGCCATATCGAGCAGATCTTCTGATGTGCGACCTTGGGTATCATAACCGGCGTCCGCAATTTCATTCGCCACTCCAATCAAATTACGCACCATAGCCCGTTCACGGACAATATCCGCATAAGCGACGATATTCGCCGCACTTGGGGTGTTTTTCGCCAACTCTGCGAGATAGGCAAACCCACCCACATCATCCAAATGTCCGCCTTTTTCTAAATGCTCAGACAGGGTGATTAAATCCAGCGGCTTGCCTTCATCGAGCAACGACTTGGTAGACTCATAAATCAATCGATGCGGGCGGCTGTAAAAGTCATGGCCAACCACTTTTTCCGCAACCGCATCCCAGCGCTCGTTATCCAACATCAAGCCACCCAACACAGACTGCTCGGCTTCGATAGAGTGTGGGGGCACTTTGAGGTTAGCGACTTGCTGATCTTTTGCGGGTTTACGATTGTCTGCCATAAAAACTCACCTATTGCTACTGGGGGTCATTATACCCGCTGTCCTCGCAGGACGCTGCCCCATGCAGCATTTTTTTCCAAACGCTGAATAAGTCCCCGAGATTTTAACTTAAATTTGACCGCCTAGGAGGCCAGGACACCTAGGATAAGGCGCGATATTGTCAACAGGTGATTCACGATGAAAGTGCCATCCCTCTTCCTTGTGATGTCCACATTATATATCCCTTTTAGCCACGCCACGGAGACCACGTCATCCCCTTGGCAAAGTGATTTGTCGTTAGGACTGCAACAATTAAGCGGCAATGCCGATTCACAAACAGTCAACGGGGAAGTGAATGGCCAATATGATGGCGAACAAACACGTTATCAAGCCAGCGCGAGCGTGCTACAAGTGGAAAAAGATGGCGAGGAAGATAAACGCAAAACAGAATTAGAAGCCCAGGTAAACCGTGGTATTAGCGCGCGCAGCTATGTCTTACTGAACGCTACCTATGTCGCTGACCGCTACGGTCCCTATTACGATGACTTTATGCTAGCCACAGGGCTTGGTCATCAATGGTGGCAAAGTGACACACTCTCACTGAGCACGGAAGTGGGGCCAGGGTATCGCTACCAGCGTCCTAATCTTGATGAAATCGACGATGACGATCTCATCATGCCTTACTCGGTTCGCGAGCCGGTGATTCGTGCACAGGCTAAAGGAGAGTGGCAACTGGTCGACAGTGTCAGCTTAGAGGGGAGAAGCATAGTGATATCAGGTGCCAGTAATACCAGCGTGGAAGGCGCCGTCACTCTGGCTTCCACCATTACTGAGAAGCTTTCGATAAAAATAACCAGCAAACAAAATTATATGACGGATGTGCCACCAGGATTGAAGCACCACGACAGCGTGCTAACCGTCGGTCTTCGTTATCAGTGGCTATAAAAGACGAAAAAAAACCAGCCCGAGGGCTGGCTTTTTATCAACGTTTTGATGCGCGATTAAGCAGCAACAACGTTTACTTTTACGGTTGCGAACACGTCATAGTGCAGCTGTACGCTGATTTCGTACTCACCAGTGTGACGCAATGCGCCCTCTGGTAGACGCACTTCGTTTTTCGCAATTTCAACGCCTGCTGCAGTCACAGCATCAGCGATGTCACGGGTACCGATAGAACCAAATAGTTTACCTTCATCACCCGCTTTAGAAGCGATTTCAACCGCTTCTAGTGCTTCAACTTTTTCTGCACGCGCTTGAGCGGCTGCCAGTTGCTCAGCAACTTTCGCTTCTAGCTCAGCACGACGTGCTTCAAAGTGTTCGATGTTGGCTTTGGTTGCCATAACTGCTTTACCCTGAGGGATAAGGAAGTTACGCGCATAACCAGATTTAACAGTTACCTGATCACCTAGGCCACCCAGGTTACCGATTTTATCAAGTAGAATAACTTGCATTCTTCAATCCTCTCTAACTTGGACAGTTCCGATTACTGATGCTTGTCAGTGTACGGCAGCAGGGCCAGGTAACGAGCGCGCTTGATAGCACGAGCCAGTTGACGCTGATACTTAGCACGAGTACCAGTGATACGGCTAGGTACGATTTTACCTGATTCGGTAATGTAATTTTTTAGAGTCGCTACATCTTTGTAGTCGATCTCTGTAACGCCTTCTGCAGTGAAACGGCAGAATTTACGACGACGGAAGAAACGTGCCATGGGCTTATCTCCTGATCTAAATGTCTATGATGTTGTCGGCATGCAATACCCATTTACCCTCGCCTTGTCGGCTGGTTTGGTAGGCGAGAAACCCGCTTACCTTGATATGGCTGCCTAAAACTAAATTTTGCGTTTGTTGTGTTGACACTTGCCCACTGGCTACCACAGATAAGCGACAAAACACTTGTCGAGGTAGGTCAGCTTCAACCTGCGTGGAACGGTGCTCTAACACAAAGTGACAGTGCGGAATTCCTGCAGGACTTTGGCGACGGACCGGACCTTTACTGATAACACCAGCAAGCTCCAACCGATTGGTCATCACAGCAATTACTCAGCTGCGTTTTCGCCTTCAGCTTGCGCTTCAGCTTTTGCTTCTGGTTTCGCTTCTGGGCGCTCTTCACGCTTAGCGGTACGCTCTTCTTTAGCCTTCATCATGACAGATGGCTCAGTGATAGCGTCTTTGGTACGCATGATCATGTTACGGATCACCGCGTCGTTGAAGCGGAACATGCTTTCCAGCTCGTCAATCACAGCCTGCTCAGCTTCTACGTTCATCAGAACATAGTGTGCTTTGTGCAGCTTGTTGATTGGGTAAGCCAGTTGACGACGGCCCCAGTCTTCTAGACGGTGGATTTGACCGCCTGCATCTTTGATAGACGCAGTGTAACGCTCGATCATGCCAGCAACTTGCTCGCTTTGATCAGGGTGCACCATGAATACGATTTCGTAATGACGCATTGAGTTGCTCCTTACGGATTAATCAGCTTCCACAATTGGCTCGGTCGTCCAGCGGAAGCAAGGAACGAAAAGTAAAAGACCGAGAATCAGGCGCGAGATAGTACAGAATTGCAGCGCCATAAGCAAACAGATTTTCTCTTTATCCGCTTATCTTTCTGTCACCGTGTCACCACAACGTCAAAAGGCCCTCGCTGCGTTACTTATCGGAACACGCGCCTTATCCTCCCCCTTTACAACATAGAATGTGCGCACCACTTAATTCGCTCAAAACAACAACCTACTGATAACATTCTCCGTGACATAGACCGAAAAAGCATGACAAATCGCAAAAAAATCAAGAAATCAAGCCTGCAAACTGTCAAGTTTGTTTAATTTTCAACCGACATCACGCTATTGATGCACTTCTTTTTTATCGATAATTAATTTCTGAACCCGCGCTCAAATTATTACACCTTCGCCTCCATTTCTTGGCATTCATTGCCCAATATAACCACTTTGTTGCCTAGACTTGACTTGGAAGTCGGTTTTTTAGTGCAAAAAGCGTAGGGAAGGACGCATCAATCACTGACTGCATTGATGAAATTCGCTTCAAAAATTTTGGGAGCAAAATATGAAACTGATGACGCCATCACGTGCCGTCGCGCTAGGTTTGGCGGGACTCGCGTTAACTAGCCCCAGCGTGCATGCTGCGGTTGATTGCCAGCCCCTGCCCGGTTGGCAGAATGGCAATACCTACACCAAAGGGGATCAAGTTAAGGCGGACAATACCGCCTATGAGGCAAGGTGGTGGACGCAAGCCGATCCTGCCACTCAGTCTGGCGAGTGGAAAGCATGGAAAATCCTCGGCCAGTGCGCGGGCAGCGTTAACCAAGCCCCTACCGCAACCTTAACCGTGTCACCGTCTGGACCCGTTGAGGTTGGCGACACACTCACCTTCACCCTTGCCGGGGCCGATACGGATGGCACAGTGACCTCATTCGTGCTCTCACAAGGCGACACTGTCTTATATGAAGGTGCAGAAGCGACCACCATTGACTGGCAAGCCGAACAAACGGGTCGTTTTACCTTTACTCTCACCGTGACCGACGACAAAGGCGCCACCGATACCCTAACATTGCAACAGGTGGTGGGTGATGACCAAACCGGCGGCGATGAGTATGCCTGTCGTCCGGCTGGTTTATACACCACCCCCGATGTCGACGTGCCGTATTGCTCGGTGTATGACGAGAACGGCCTTGAATACATGGGCGCTGATCACCCTCGCCGTGTTATCGGCTATTTCACCAGCTGGCGAAACGGTGCCAACGGCCAGCCCGCTTATTTAGTCAGCGATATTCCTTGGGACAAGATCACCCACATTAACTACGCCTTTGCTCACGTCAATGCGGACAACCAATTGTCTATCGGCGATCCCAATGCCCCCGATAATCCAGCAACCCAAATGACCTGGCCGGGCGTGGCCGGCGCAGAGATGGATCCAACCCTGCCGTACAAAGGCCACTTTAACTTGCTCAACAAGTATAAAAAGCAGCACCCCGACGTGAAAACGCTGATCTCCGTGGGTGGCTGGGCCGAAACTGGGGGCTACTTCGGTGAAAACGGCGAGCGTATCGACAGTGGCGGTTTCTACACCATGACCACCAATGCCGATGGCAGCGTCAACCAAGCAGGCATTAAGGCTTTCACCGACAGTGCCGTCGCCTTCTTGCGCCAGTATGGCTTTGATGGTCTAGACATTGATTATGAATACCCATCGTCAATGAAAGACTCGGGGCATCCGGACGATTTCGAATACTCTAACCCACGTCGGGCGCACTTGAATAAATCCTACCAAGTGCTGATGAAATCGCTACGTGAAGCGCTCGATAAAGCCAGTGCACAAGATGGCAAGCACTATATGCTGACCATCGCCGCACCGTCATCGGGTTACTTATTGCGCGGGATGGAAACTTTCCAAACCACCCAATACTTAGATTACGTCAACATCATGAGCTATGACCTACATGGGGCATGGAATGATCATGTTGGCCATCAAGCGCCACTGTATGACACCGGCGAAGACTCAGAGCTTAAACAGTGGAATGTCTACCAAACGCCTGAATTTGAGGGGATTGGTTATTTAAATACCGACTGGGCAGCAACCTATTTTATGGGCGGTATGTCACCCGGCCGTATCAATATCGGTATCCCGTATTACACCCGCGGCTTTAAAGACGTACAAGGCGGCGATAAAGGCCTTTGGGGACGCGCACCACTGCCAAACCAAAGCGAGTGCCCAGCCGGCACCGGTGTCGGTGAGAAAAACAAATGCGGCAACGGTGCAGTCGGGATAGATAACCTTTGGCATGATGTGGACGAGCTCGGCAACGAAGTGCCTGCTGGCTCTAATCCTTTGTGGCATGTGAAAAACCTGCTCGACGGCAAACTACCGGCCTATGCCGCGAAGTACGGGCTCGACCCTGAACAAGATCCTAGCGATCGCCTCACCGGTAGCTATCAAGCTTATTACGATGACATCGCCAAAGCGCCATGGGTTTGGAACGAGGAAAAAGGCGTATTCCTGTCGATGGAAGACGAAACCTCGATGGCCGAAAAAGTCGACTACGTGATCAATAAAGGTCTAGGCGGGGTGATGTTCTGGGAGCTTGCGGGGGATTATCGCTATGATGATCAGCGTCAAGCCTACTTTATGGGCGATACCCTGACTTCGCTGGCGTACCAAACCTTTAAGCAAACTGGCAGCGACTACTCACTGCAACGTGGCGATGCCAACTTCCAAGTGCCAAGCGAGCAAGTGGATGTCACCTTTGACGCGCTGAACTTCCCAGTGGGCGATGACAACTATCCTATTCGCCCCACGTTCCGCTTTACCAACCACTCCGATCTGGACTTATCGGGCGCCACCATCAGCTTTGATGTGCCAGTTTCCACCTCGGCCATTTTTAAATCTGACTGGAACGCTCAGAAAAAGCTACGCATGGAAGTGGTCCGTGATAGCAGCAACGCCAGTGGCAACAACATCGGCGGGTTTGATGCTACGCATCATCGCTTTGCCATCACCCTGATTAACGAATGGGGCGGCATTGAGCAAAGCTTTAAGCCCGGTGAAACCTTGGATGCTCAGGTGATGTACTACATGCCGATCACCAACCCGACCAATATCACCATCGAAAAAGATGGCCAGCGCTATGCGGTGAAGCAGGAGTATCCAAACCTTCCGCCTGCGCTACCCGGTAGCACCAGCCAAAGTGGCGGAGAGTCTCAGTGTCCCGGCGTCGATGTTGCCAGCCTGAGTACCTATCCCAACTGGCCTAACGGGGGCAACCATGCCAGCGGTGGCGACCAACTTATCTACCAAGAGGCGGTATGGGAAGCCAAGTGGTGGACCCAAGCGGCACCCGGTGGTCAAGCTTGGCGCCAAGTCTGCAGCCTCTAATCCATTTCTGGTCTTGAATGCGGGGGCTGCGTGCCCCCGTTAAGGAGTCGTTATGTTCAAGTCTTCGTTCACACAGTTTTCCTGCCGTACCGCCGTGGCCCTTGCGTTGGTCGCAAGCAGTTCACAGGTGATGGCACATGGCTATTTAGACAGCCCCAAAGCGCGCCAAGCGATTTGCCATGAGCAAGGGGGCTACTGGTGGCCTTCAGATGGGTCACGTATTCCCAATGCTGCCTGTCGCGCTGCGTTCTTAGAGTCGGGGCACTACCCGTTTGTGCAACACCACGAATCAGCGCAATTGGTGGCGGATTACCGCAATATGGATGCGGTGAAAGCGGCCGTTACCGATGGCAACTTATGTGGTGCCGGCGATCCCAATAAAGCCGGGATCAGTTTGCCCTCACCGGATTGGCAACGGACCGAAGTCACCCCAGATGGCAATGGCCAAATTGACGTACGTTTTCGCGCCACCACACCTCACAACCCAAGCTATTGGGAAATTTATCTCACCAAGCCAGACTACAACGGCGCGACCGATGCGCTGACGTGGGATGATCTCGAGAAGATCGACACCTTTGGCGATCTGCCCATTGTGATCGGCGATGACGGAAACCGTTATTACGAGATGACCGTGACCCTGCCCGCCGATCGTCAAGGTGACGCCATTCTCTATAGCCGTTGGCAACGCATTGATCCGGCCGGTGAAGGCTTCTACAACTGTGCCGACATCACTATCACCCCCAGTCAGACAGCGCCAGCCCAATGGCACGAGCTGGGCTACTTTGTCCCACATCCACAAATGGCAGCTTTGGGCGATCGCGTACGTGCCCGCTTGCACAACCGCCAAGGCCAAGAAGTGGTAGATGTCACACTCACATTGACGGACCAAAATGTGGCGAATTGGCCACACGCGCTGGCCAGCCTTATCGAACAACAGGCTAACGAGCCCTTACGTATCGGGGTGATGCGCAACGGTGAGATCCAGTTTAATGCCGATGACGTGGTGCAAAACCAAGTCTTTAGCCATCACGATAGCTATAGCTTCAACCTGTCGGTGATCCCGGCTACCGACGAACCCACCAGCAACCTGCCCGCGTGGAGCGCTTCTGAGGTCTATGTGGCCAAGGATCGCGTGCGCTTCGGCGACAACATCTACCAAGCAAAATGGTGGACACGAAACGAGCAACCCGGCGCTGCCCTTGTTTGGCAACGCGTGACACAATAAGGAGCAAACATGAAGCCAATGACCCTACTCTCTCTGGCGATTGCTGGGGCACTGGGTGCCAGCCACGCCGTGGCGGCCCCCTCAACCCCAAGTTTGGACTGGAAGCCACAAAACTATTCTTTTGTTGAAGTCGACGAATATGGCCGCGGATCTTACAAAGATCTGGTGCAACGCGTGGACGAAGTCCAAATTGAAATTAAATGGAATGCCTGGTCCGGTGATGGTGGTGATAGCTACAAGGTGTACTTTGACGATCAGGTCGTTAATCAAGGCACCTTACCCGCAGGAACCAAATCTGGCGTTGTCACTTTCCCCTATGACAAAGGCGGCCGCCACCAGCTTAAACTCGCCTTATGTGAGGGAGGCGTGGATGGCCAGTGCGCGACCAGTGCCGCCAAACCCATCGTGATCGCAGACACCGACGGCGTGCACCTTGACCCACTGCCGATGAATGTCGACCCCAATAACAATGACTACCCCAAACAGCCTGATACCGTGGTGGGAGCATACTTTGTCGAATGGGGCATTTATGGCCGTAACTTCGATGTCAGTCAGGTGCCCGCGGGGAATCTCACCCACATCTTATATGGCTTTATCCCCATTTGTGGCCCCAATGAGTCATTGGGCGACATCGAAAATGGCAACAGCTTGCGCGCACTAGAGCTCGCCTGCCAAGGCTCAAAAGACTATGAAGTGGTGATCCATGACCCTTGGGCGGCGGTTCAGAAAAAACTGCCCGGCACACCAGCTAAAGATCCGATTGGTGGCACTTATGCGCAAATGATGGCGCTCAAGCAGCGCTACCCGGATCTGAAAATTCTCCCATCTGTGGGCGGCTGGACCCTATCAGACCCCTTCTATGATTTCACCGACAAAGCCAACCGTGACGTCTTTGTTGCCTCGATGAAAGAGTTCCTACAAACCTGGAAGTTCTATGATGGGGTCGACATTGACTGGGAATACCCGGGCGGTGGCGGTGCCAACCCAGATCTGGGCAATCCAGATAAAGACAGCCAAGCCTACGCGGCCTTAATGCGTGAGCTGCGCGCGATGTTGGATGAGCTCGAAGCCGATACCGGCCGTGAGTACCAACTCACCTCGGCCGTCGGTGCCGGTTATGACAAAATCGCCAACGTCGATTACAGCGCCAGCGCACCGTACATGGATTACATTTTTGCCATGACCTACGACTTTTTCGGGGCGTGGAATAATGTCACCGGCCACCAAACCGCCATTTACTGCGGCAGCCATATGAGCACCGATGAATGTGATGGTACTGGCGTCGATGATAACGGCGAGCCCCGCAAAGGCCCTGCCTACACGCTCGATAATGGCGTGCAATTACTGCTAGAAAGCGGCGTACCACCGGAAAAAATGGTGATTGGTACCGCGATGTACGGCCGTGGCTGGGAAGGCGTTTTCCCTGCCAATGCGACCGATCCTAGCAACCCGATGACCGCACCCGGAAATGGCCCGATCAAAGGCAGCACCGCAGACGGTATTTGGGAAGCCGGTGTGATTGACTACAAAGGCATCGTCAAATCCATGCTCGGCAGCGCGGGGAACGGCATCAATGGTTTTCAACCCGGCTATGATGAGCAAGCCGAAGCGGCTTATGTTTGGAACCCAGACAACGGTAAGCTCGTCACTTATGACAACCAGCGCTCGGTCAAAGCCAAAGGCCAGTATGTGCGTAATCATAACTTTGCCGGTTTGTTTGCTTGGGAAATCGATGCCGACAATGGCGATATCCTTAATGCGATGCACGAAGGCCTAGCACAGGATGGTCAGCCGCCAGTCAATAGTGCTCCAACCGTCACCCTTGCGCAGCAAAGCTATACGCTGGCGCCCGGAGCGTCGTTAACCATTGCCGCCAATGGGCGTGATCGGGATGGCGATGCCCTGACCTATCGCTGGCAAGGCGATACAGCGTTGACCCTGACTAATAGCGACACGGATTCGGTCACTGTGACCGCCCCCGATGTGAGCACCAGCACCGACTATTCCCTGTCGGTGACGGTATCGGACGGCCAAGCCGATGACGAGGCCAGCGCCATCATTAAGGTGGTGGTACCGGGTGAAAACCAAGCCCCCACCGTGGCGCCTATCGCCCCTGTTAGCCTGAAAAGCGGTGAGCAAACCAGTGTGACGATTGAGGCAAACGACCCAGATGGCGATCCACTTAGCTACACCTACCGTGCATCCGGCGATCTGGCCGTTTCTGGCTCCGGTGATCAGGTGACCCTGACCGCGCCCACCGTGACGGAGAATCGCGACTATGTGGTCACGGTCGAGGTCAGCGATGGCGACAACACCACGCAAGCGCAATTCACGGTAACCGTGACGCCGGCCAGTGGCTTACCAACGTGGGATGAAAACACTGTGTATGTGGGCGGCGATCGTGTCCTGTATCAAGGGGTTGAGTATCGCGCCAAGTGGTGGACCAAAGACCAGCGCCCAGACCAAGGCGGCCCATGGGAGCGCGTCGGGGATAGCCAAGCCAACCAAAGCAGTGAATGGCAAGCGACCGTCGCTTATTCCGGTGGCACTGAAGTTGAATATAACAACCAACGCTACCAAGCCAAGTGGTGGACGCAAGGCGACAAGCCGGGCAGCGCCGCAGTCTGGCAATTGCTGTAACGAACTGCTTTTCCTCCCAAATAAAAAACGCCCCAAGCTGGGGCGTTTTTCTTCAACGTTGAGCAAGAGGCGCTGTGCTTAACGACGCTGACGCACCGCTTCATACAAACAGACGCCGGTCGCCACGGACACGTTCAAGCTCGACACGCTACCCGCCATTGGGATCCGGATCAGCTCATCACAGGTTTCACGGGTCAAACGGCGCATGCCATCTCCTTCTGCACCCATCACTAAGGCGAGCGGCCCCACTAATTTGGTGTCGTAAACATCATGATCGGCTTCACCCGCGGTGCCCACAAACCACACGCCCTGCTCTTTGAGCGCGCGCATGGTTCGCGCTAAGTTGGTGACGCGCACCAAAGGCACCACTTCAGCGGCGCCACAGGCCACTTTTCGCGCCGTGGCATTGAGCTGAGCGGACTTGTCTTTCGGGACAATCACCGCACTGACTCCCGCCGCATCCGCGGTACGTAAGCACGCCCCCAAGTTGTGGGGGTCGGTGACACCATCAAGTACCAGCAACAAGGGGTTCTCGGTATTGGTGAGAATCGCCTCCAAGTCATTTTCGTTGTACTGACGGCCCGCTTTGACACGTGCCACTATCCCTTGGTGCGACGCACCTTGGGTTTTGTCGTCTAAGGCCTTGCGACCCACTTGTTGGATGCTGACCCCCAACATCGCAATCTCATTTAGCACAGGTACCAGACGTTCATCCTGGCGCCCTTTTAACACCATCACTTCGATAAAGCGGGAAGGGTCGGTCGCTAAAATCGCTTTAACGGCATGAATACCGTAAATTACTTCATTACTCATGATTTACTTCTTTTTCTGACCCGCTTTGGCTTTTTGTTTCTTCGCCTTTTTCTTACGCGCTTTTTCCGCAGGCGATTTCACTTTACGCTTTTTGCCGTTTTTATCTGCAGGCGCCTTGTCTTCTTCAACACTTGGCACCGCACCACGTTTAAGCTGTTGGCGAACCGAGGTTCGCTCACGACGGGCTTGCGGGTCTTTATTCGACTCCGCTCGGCCTTTTTTACGTTTGTCACGAGCCGTTTTACCCGGGCGACGAGCTTTGCGTTCAGAGCCTACCAGCTCAAAGTCGATTTGTCGCTCATCCAAGTTCACCGCCAAGACTTTCACTGTCACCTGATCGCCGAGTCGGAACACACGGCCAGACCCTTCGCCCACCAAGCGTTGCCCTACCATATCAAAGCGATAGTAATCATTATCGAGGTTGGAAATATGGACTAAACCATCGATATGTAGCTCATTAAGGCGAACAAAGAAACCAAAACCAGTGACATTAGCAATCACGCCTTCCAGCTCATCACCAACGTGATCTTGCATGTACTCACATTTGAGCCAGTCCGATACATCTCGGGTGGCATCATCGGCACGTCGCTCTGTTTTCGAGCATTGCTCACCCAGCACATCCATATCATCAAACGAGTAGTGATAGCCACCGGTCGGGGTCCAACGGTCTTGGTTTTTACCCGCTTGCTTGGCAATCAGGTATTTAAGCGCTCGGTGCAACAGCAAATCCGGATAGCGACGAATAGGCGAGGTAAAGTGCGCGTATTGCTTGAGCGCCAAACCAAAGTGGCCTTGGTTATCCGCTTGATACACCGCTTGCTTCATCGAGCGGAGCAGCATGGTTTGAATCAGTTCACTGTCAGCACGACCATGCACCACATGCATCAGCGCCGCGTAATCTTTCGGCGTCGGCTCGAGGCCACCGCTGAGACTCAAGCCTAACTCGCCTAAGAAATCTTTAAAGCCGCTGAGGCGCTCTTCGCCCGGCGCTTCGTGGACACGATAAAGCGCCGGCTCTTTGTGTTTTTCCACAAAACGGGCAGACGCGACGTTGGCCAAGATCATACACTCTTCGATGATCTTGTGTGCATCATTACGCTCCACCGGCACAATGCGGTCGATTTTACGCTGTGCGTTGAAAATAAACTGGGTTTCCACCGTCTCGAATTCAATCGCCCCGCGTTGCTGACGTGCATCGCTCAGCACCTTATACATATCGTGTAAGGTTTCTAAGTGCGGGACCAGAGAACGGTAGCGCTCTCGCAGCTCCTCGTCGCCTTCCAAGATATGGGACACCTTGGTATAGGTCAGACGCGCGTGGGAGTTCATCACCGCTTCGTAATGTTTGTAACCAGATAACGCCCCTGATTCTGAAATCGTCATCTCACACACCATACACAGGCGGTCGACTTGCGGATTCAGCGAGCATAAGCCATTAGAAAGCACTTCCGGCAACATCGGCACGACTTGGTTAGGGAAATACACCGAGTTGCCGCGGTTTTGCGCTTCTTTATCCAGCGCCGAGTCAGGACGCACATAGTAACTGACATCGGCAATCGCCACCCACAAGCGCCAGCCGCCAGAGCGTTTACGCTCACAATACACCGCATCATCAAAGTCGCGGGCATCTTCACCATCGATGGTCACCAGTGGTAAATCACGCAGATCGACACGCCCCTCTTTGGCTTTTTCTGGCACCTCTTCACTCAAGTTGTTGACTTGCTTGAGCACAGCATCCGGCCATTGATGGGGAATATCATGGGTGCGCAGTGCAATCTCGATTTCCATGCCCGGCGCCATGTTCTCGCCCAGCACTTCGACAATCTTACCGACAGGATTGGTTTGGCGGGTTGGCCGCTGCATGATCTCGACCACCACCACATTGCCCATACGCGCACCTTGGGTTTGTTCTTTGTCGATCACAATATCTTGACCAAGACGGCTATCATCGGGCACCACAAAGCCCATACCGTCTTCCACAAAGTAACGGCCTACAATCTGGCCTTGGCGCGCTTCGAGCACGCGAACCACACGGGCTTCTTTGCGCCCACGCTTATCGGTGCCGACACCTTGTGCTAAAATCACATCACCATGCATCACGCTCCGCATTTGATGATGCGGCAGCATCCAATCATCGTGGTTGCCTTTACCTTCTGGACGCAGAAAGCCAAAACCGTCACGATGACCAATCACGGTCCCTTTGACCAAGTCCAACCGCTCGGGTAAGGCGTAGCACTGACGACGGGTAAACACCAATTGTCCATCACGCTCCATGGCGCGCAGGCGTCGACGTAGCCCTTCATACTGCTCATCACCAGCTAGGCCCAGATGTGAAAACAGATTATCGCGACTCACTGGTGCCTTGAAGCTGCGGATAACTTCCAGCAAATGCTCGCGGCTGGGCACCGGATTCTCGTATTTCTCCGCTTCGCGTGCCTGGTGAGGATCGGCTGCGAGGCTGCTCGGGGTATTATTTGTCGAACCTGTGTCTTGCGACATAGACCTTTTCCTATTGGCGTATGTTGATTTCATTATATCTGTAAACTGTCGCTATTGCGCCGCGATGATCGCAGTTTGACGTTTTGTTTCAGCGCCTTGCTTGCAGGCAACGAGAGGAGCATGGCGCATTGGCCATATCAAATCAGATTGGGAACAGATGTGTATAGAGAGTGTAACGGATTTTGCGCGCAAAGTCGCCTACTGACAAGACCGACGGCTACCAGTAGCTGGTGCGCCGTTTAGCACGGGCGATAATGTTTTGCGGCATCCGCGCCTCAAGTGCTGAACGTAACTGTGCGATACGATTACGGGTGCGAGAATCCGCGGTGATGGTTTGATATAACCAGCGGTAAGCGTCTTCATAATCAAGCGGCGAACCGACATCGTCCACCAGCAACTCTGCCAGCTGGATCCGGGCACGCGTATCCCCCAACGAGGCAGCTTCACGTAAATAAGGGATCGCACGGTGCTGATCTTGCTGCACCAGTGTGCCATTGGCGTAGTAACGGCCAATTTGCTCCAATGCGGCGGGTAGCCCTTGCTGAGCCGCTTGCTTCATGTAGTAAACACCGAGATCCGCGTCTTGCTCAACACACACACCCCACGCCAGCATATCGCCATATAAAAATTCATAGGCAGGGGAGCCCACACGGGTGGCACGGGCTTCAATATCTTGTACGAGCTGGCATTCGTCTTGTTTGACGCGCTCAAGGTGAGAGTTGGTTTCAAACAGCGTGATAAGCTCACTTTCTTCGTATAAAGGCACAGCCGCCCCGACGTCCGCATGGGCCGTTGCTGTCGTCAGCGTCGCTGTCGTCAAAGAAAGTGAAAAAATCAGCGTTCGAAACTTCATGCCTACTCGCTATTCAACCAAGAAACCCAACAGCAACGCGCACGCTCGCCGTGTGCTTTTTTGTATCGGCACCTTGCATACTGACTTTAGCAAAGGCGGCAAGTTTTTTCCGCTTTCACGCGATTTGGCTTCCTACGCCACACTAAAATATGAAAAAAGCCAGCGATCAACGCTGGCTTTTGGTATCGAACCGTCTTACGTGCTTAACTATTAAAAGGATGCACTTTGATAATGGTTTCGTTACGGTCTGGACCGGTCGAGACCACATCGATAGGCACACCAGTCAGCTCTTCGATACGCTTGATGTAGTTCAGTGCAGCTTGTGGGAGCTCATCCAGAGACTTCACCCCAAAGGTGTTTTCACTCCACCCCGGCATGCTTTCATAGATAGGCTCGATGTTCTCATACGCGTCAGCTGCTAGTGGAGACACCTCAACGGTTGAACCGTCTGCCATCTTGTAACCGGTACAAATTTTGATTTCTTCCAAGCCGTCCATCACGTCAAGCTTGGTTAAGCAGAAGCCTGATACCGAGTTAATCTGTACGGCACGACGCATGGCCACCGCATCAAACCAACCACAACGACGCTTACGGCCAGTGGTGGCACCGAATTCAGCGCCCTTGGTACCAAGGTGCATGCCAATCTCATCATCCAGCTCAGTCGGGAATGGGCCTGCCCCTACACGGGTGCAGTAAGCTTTCGCAATACCCAATACATAGCCAAGATGACGAGGACCAAAGCCAGAGCCTGCCGCCACACCACCAGCGGTAGTGTTCGATGAGGTCACATACGGATAGGTGCCGTGGTCGATATCAAGCAAAGTGCCTTGCGCGCCTTCAAACATGATTTTGTCACCACGCTTGCGGGCATCATCCAGCTCTTGAGTCACGTCCATCACCATGCCGGTGAGGATGTCCGCTTGCTCCATGACTTTCGCCAAGGTCTCTTCGTAGCTTACTGGCTCGGTTTTGTAGAAATGCTCAAGCTGGAAGTTATGGAACTCCATCACTTCTTTAAGCTTTTCAGCAAAGGCTTCTTTGTCGAACAAATCGCCAACGCGTAGGCCACGACGGGCGACCTTGTCTTCGTACGCAGGACCAATACCACGGCCTGTGGTACCGATAGCTTTCTTACCGCGTGCTTGCTCACGTGCTGCGTCAAGCGCAATGTGATAAGGCAGGATCAGTGGACACGCTTCTGACAGGAATAGGCGCTCACGCACAGGCACGCCACGTGCTTCCAGCTCACCCATTTCTTTCAGCAAGGCGTCCGGGGACAGCACCACACCATTGCCGATAATGCATTTAACGTTGTTGCGGAGGATACCAGAAGGAATCAAGTGTAGGACGGTCTTTTCACCGTCAATGACAAGAGTATGACCTGCGTTGTGACCGCCTTGGTAGCGAACCACGTATTTTGCATCTTCAGTCAAAAGATCAACGATCTTTCCCTTACCTTCGTCACCCCATTGGGTGCCGAGAACGACTACGTTATTACCCATCTTCTTCGATATGCAGCTAGTTAAAAATGGATTCTAGCACCTTAAAAACTCGGTTGCAGTCATTTTTTAACCGTATTGACATTTTCACTTGTCTGCTCGGTGCCAGGTGGCTGAATGCTAGGTTAAAAGCTGGTAAGCCAGCACACTCCCAATCACCACTAAGCAGCCACCAATACGCCGCAACTGGGTGTCAGATTGTTCACCTAAAGCCATGACCATTTGTCGCCACTGTTTCGGCAGTAACATCGGCCCTAACCCCTCAACCACTAATACCAGCGCTAGCGCGCCCCACAAGCTAGTCATTCTTACCTCCTACGTCGAAAATAAGGGATGACGACATAAAAAAAGACAAGGCCAGAGCCTTGTCTTTTATGCGTCGCTACCCATCTAACGATTTACTTTTCTATCGCTTCAGGTTGCTTCATGTATTTGAAGAAATCACTCTTCGGATCCACGACGAGCATATCGCTCTTGCTGTTAAAGCTCTTACGATACGCTTGTAGCGAGCGAACAAAGCTATAAAACTCAGGCTCTTTTTTGAAAGCGCTGGCAAATAGCTTCGCCACTTCTGCGTCAGCTTCACCACGAGTGATCCGCGCTTGACGTTCTGCTTTGGACAAAATCGTCGCCACTTCGAGCTCCGCTTGCGCACGAATGATTTCCGCTTGCTCGCGACCCTGTGCGCGATGGCGACGGGCTACGGCCTCACGCTCAGCACGCATACGCGCATAAATCGACTCACTGATTTCACTCGGTAGGTTGATACGCTTGATACGCAAGTCAATCAACTCAATCCCTAAATCACGCGAGCCCTCGCTGGCCGCCCGCTCAAGGACACTTTTCATCACTTGATCACGTTTTTCAGACACAATCTCTTTGATGGTCTTGTTACCAATTTCGGCACGCAGGCCATCGGCAACACGACGTTGCAACAGAGATTCAGCCGTCAATTTATTACCGCCCCCTGTGGACAGATAGTACTGGCCAAAGTCTTTAATACGCCATTTGACGTAAGAGTCGATAATAACGTCTTTTTTCTCCGCGGTAACAAAGCGGTCAGCGCGATCATCCATGGTTTGAATACGCGCATCCAAGGTCTTAACGCGATCAAACAACGGCAGTTTGAAGTGCAGACCGGGCTGGTAGATTTTCGCCACGTCGTTATCCGCTTTAAGTACACGTCCAAAACGGATCACAATGCTACGCTCACCTTCACTCACCACGAAGATCGACATCAAAAAGACCACTGCCGCTAGGACGACAACTGGGATCATCATCTTACGCATGCTTAGTATCTCCCTTCTCGTGATGAACCAGAACGCGGCGCCGACTCTTGCTGTTGAGGCTGAGAGCTTTGCTCAAGCTCAATACCATATTGGCTGCTCGACGTTTCTTTACGCTGGTTAGCGCCAACGGCTGCGCCTCCCATTAGCTTATCCAGTGGGAGATACATGAGGTTGCTGTTTCCGCTTTGCGAATCCACCATCACCTTACTCGTATTGCTGTACACTTCTTCCATGGTCTGGATGTATAGTCGGTTACGCGTCACACGAGGTGCATCACGATACTCAGGCAAGAGTTTCTCAAATTGAGAGACTTCACCCTCTGCCTCGTTAACGGTACGCTCTTTATAACCCAATGCCGCTTTTTTCAGCGTTTCTGCACGACCCGTTGCTTTCGGCAACACATCATTACGATACGCTTCAGCTTCACGGATAAAGCGGGCCTCATCCTCTCGCGCTGCAATCGCATCATCAAAGGCGTCTTTGACCTGCTCCGGTGGGCGCGCATACTGGAAGTTGACATCCACCACCAACAAGCCCATGTCGTACTTGTCGATGATTTCGTTCAGCTCAACCTGAGTGCGCTCACGCACTTCTTGACGGCCACGAGTGATGATGTCATCCATCAAAGAGTCACCGACGACCGCACGCAATGCTGAATCGGTTGCTTGACGCAAGCTGTCATCTGCATTGGTCACGCTATAAAGATATTGCTGTGGATCCATCACGCGGTACTGGACGTCCATCTCCACGTTGACCACGTTTTCATCTTTGGTCAGCATCAGGCCAGAGCTATTGAGCGAACGAATCGACTCTACATCTACCGTACTGACCGTATCCACAAAGGTTGGCTTCCAGTTCAGGCCCGGTTGAACGATACGATCATACTGACCAAACCGCAGAACCACACCACGCTGAGCTTCCCCGATGGTATAGAACCCGGAAATACCCCAGACAATGATACCTACCAGCGCGAGAACGCCTAGCCCTGCCATACCACCGCCGAACGATGGTCCTTTACCTTTGCGGCCACCTAAGCCGCCCAATTTGCGGCTTAGTTTGTTAAACAATTCATCAAGATCCGGTGGCCCTTGATTACGGCCTCCACGATTCCCCCAGGGGTCTTTGTCGGGACCGCCATTGTTTCCTGGCTCATTCCACGCCATTCGCGCACTCCATCAAATTGATCTGACGATAATTTTTTACTCTAGCAGCCTAATCACTGACGATAAAGTCGCCGAGCTGGTTGCCTTCTCTTTTTTCTAACCGATACCAGTCCGTTTGCGGCAGCCTGACATCGACGAGTAGATGCCCATCATCTTGGTACTCTTCACTGATAACGCATCGCATCTGGTGAAATTTACTTTGCATTCGCCCAGCCATACTTGGTGGCAGCCGTAATTGATGCCGCACCATGGTGCCAGATAAACGCTCGGTAAGGGCTTCAAATATGAGCGCGATACCTTGACCAGACAACGCTGACACCCATACTGCTTTCGGAACGCCCTCTTCGTCCCGTTCAATACGAGGCTCAGCCTGATCCAGACTATCTATTTTGTTCATAATGATAAGATGAGGCACATCCGCCGCATCGATTTCATCCAACACACTGTTGACCGCTTCAATGTTGTCACCAAAGCGTTCATCACTGGCATCGACCACGTGTAGTAGCAAGCTCGCTTCTTGCGTTTCTTGAAGCGTTGCTTTAAATGCCGCGACTAAGTCATGCGGTAAGTGACGAATAAAGCCGACGGTATCCGCCAATATCGCGGTACCCACGTCGTCCACTTCAATACGGCGCAATGTCGGATCCAAGGTGGCAAACAGCTGATCGGCCGAATATACCCCCGCTTCGGTGATCCGATTAAACAAGGTCGATTTGCCCGCATTGGTATACCCGACCAATGACACAGTCGGCACTTCCGCCCGCGCGCGCGCACGTCGCCCTTGCTCACGCTGCTTCGCAACCTTATCCAGTCGCTTTAAAATCGCTTTCACCCGATCACGCACTAAGCGACGGTCTGTTTCTAACTGTGTTTCACCCGGGCCACGCAAGCCAATCCCGCCTTTTTGACGCTCAAGGTGAGTCCAGCCTCGCACAAGCCGGGTAGATAAGTGGCGTAACTGAGCCAGCTCAACTTGCAACTTACCCTCATGGGTACGCGCACGCTGGGCAAAAATATCGAGGATCAATCCGGTTCGGTCTAACACTCGGCATTTAAATCGCTGCTCTAGGTTGCGCTCTTGGGCCGCGGATAAAGTGTGATTAAAAATCACAATGTCCGCGCCGACTTGTTGCACAGTATCTGCTATTTCTTGGGCTTTTCCCTCGCCAACAAAATATTTGGGATGAGGGGACTGACGGCTGCCGACAACAACTTGCAAGGCATCGACACCCGAGGATGACACCAGCATTTGAAATTCGCTGAGATCATCCCACTCGCCATCATGGGTAAAGTTTATATGAACGAGTACAGCCTGTTCACCGGCCTCGTAACGGTCAAACAAGCGAGAGACTCCTTAGCAATAGAATGCTTTATTCCTCAGGTTTTTCTTGCTGACGTTCGCCCTGTGGACGCTCACCAGCCCCTTGATTATTGTTGTGGTGGCTCACAGCACGTGCCGGCACAACGGTTGAAATCGCGTGCTTGTACACCATTTGATTAACCGTATTTTTTAGCAGGATCACGAACTGATCAAACGATTCGATTTGGCCTTGCAACTTAATACCATTTACTAGGTAAATGGAAACAGGAATGCGCTCACGACGTAACGCGTTCAGGAATGGGTCTTGTAATGATTGCCCCTTAGCCATTATTTCTTTTCCTTATTTGTTTGTAATTGTAGTCAATTGTCGCGGTTAAGCAGCGTCCTTGTCAGTGACAGTATACATCAAGTTTCCGTCCCTGCCGTCAACGCTTTTGTCACCGTTTGTAAAGACAGCGACGGCGTGTCGCTATCAAGCCAAGTCACATTATCCCAGCCTCTTAGCCAGGTTATTTGACGCTTGGCTAACTGGCGCGTCGCGCAAATCCCACGGTAAACGGCTTCATCATGGGTGCAACGTCCGGCCAAATAGTCCCACATCTGACGGTACCCGACACAACGAATCGATGGCAGATCGACATGCAGATCATCGCGTTCGTATAATGTGCGTACCTCTTTTTCAAACCCCGCGTCGATCATTTTATCGAAACGAAGCTCGATGCGGCGATGCAATTCGCCTCGATCCTGAGGCGCTATTGCAAATTGGTGTACCTGATACGGCAAAGGTTCACCTTTTTTTTCTGTTAATGCTGTTAGGGTCTGCCCACTGATCCGATAGACTTCTAACGCCCGCATGATTCTTTGCGGATCGTTAGGGTGGATCCGAGCGCCCGACACGGGATCAACCTCGCATAACTGAGCATGTAATGCTTCCCAACCATGCTGTTGCGCCTCGTTTTCTAACCCCTCACGGATATCAGGATCCGCACTCGGCAACGGCGATAGCCCTTCTAACAATGCTTTAAAATACAGCATGGTGCCTCCCACCAACAGTGGGATCTTACCATCGGCGACAATCGTCGCCATTTCTGTGAGCGCATCTTCACGAAAATCTGCCGCCGAGTAGGCTTGAGACGGATCACGAATGTCGATTAGACGATGCGGCGCTTGCGCTAATTCCTCCGCTGTCGGCTTGGCGGTGCCAATATCCATCCCGCGATAAATCAGTGCCGAGTCGACACTAATGATTTCTACCGGCAAGGTCTGGCGCAGCGCAATGGCCAGATCCGTTTTCCCGGACGCGGTCGGTCCCATCAAAAAAATCGCTTTAGGCAGCGGATTAGTCATGCTGTAGTGCTTCTATCACTGAGGTCAGGTCGATGCGTTTAAAGTAGCGCTGGCGGCCCTTTTCTAACGCGTCCCCCTGCCAATATTGTTCAACGTCCGATACGGTTTGTACCGCTTGCGCAAGGCTGACTGGATCCGATGCTACTGTCAACTGCTTTGCCAGCCAACAGCACATACTCGCGCTGTGATCCATGTGGGATTGCTCAGGATCTAATTGCGCTAAAAACGCCAATAACGCAGGGATAAAAGCCTGTAAGTTATGCTGTCTTAGTGGCTGACAGACTGACATCACCATTAATTGCTGCCCTTTAGGGCGAATATGAATACCAAACTGCCCAAGTAACGCCTGATACTGGATCACGCGCTGACACTCTTCTGTAGAGGCAGATAACCGTTGTGGGATCAATAGAGGTTGCGTGACTAGCCCCTCACCCAGAGCGGGTTGTAGCGCGCCTTGATGGCGCCAGCATTCTAACCGGTGATGATCGGCCAGCCATAATCTCTCACCCCATACCATCAGCACATAGTGCTGCTCAACCACTGAAAGCACCTTCCCTAATCCAGGCTGGCCCGTGCTCGTGGTTGTTGAGACGGTATCAAGAGCTGCCGGGACGCTGTCGAATGGCGACAAACTCATCGCACGCGTTGGCGTGGCACCACCTAGGTCAGCCCCGGCATCCGGTTGGGGGGTCATCAATGCTTGATACGCTTGCGTCGCTTGCTTTGAGGGTGAGCGAGAAGGAGTATCCGCTCTCCCCGGCCAGTCTGAACCGTGAGAAGGTCGGCCACGCGTTGGGCCGTCATTGGCGTGGTGCTTATACGCTGTATCACTCGACCAGGAAGCCGGTGATGCTGCGCCTGCCTGCCGTTTACCGGGGTAATCAGGGAACGCGTCAACCGCTTGTTGGTAAGGGTTGGGGTTGGCGGTCGCAGAGGCACGCGGCTGATAAGTGACCGCTTCTCTCACTTCGCCCGTCTCAGGGTTCACACTGTGGTCTTCAGGTAACGACGCTTGTTGTAAGCCGTCATAAATGGCTTGATAGATAAAATCATGCACCAAGCGCGCCTGATGAAAACGGACTTCATGTTTCGCTGGGTGCACATTGACATCCACTTGATGCGGATCGACATCAATATACAGTACGAAAGCGGCGTACTGATCCCTTGCAAGGCTTTGTTCATAACCTTGGCGAATCGCGTGATTAATCAGCTTATCTTTCATCATGCGCTGATTAACAAAGCAATGCTGCATATCATTTTGCTGACGAGCACCTTCTGGTGTGCAAATCCAGCCTGTCAGTGCCATGTCGTGATGATGCAGGTCAATCCGCAACGCATGCTCAACAAACTTTTGCCCACAAATCGCCTTCACGCGGCGTAATGGATCGCCGTTTTCTGGCACACGTCGATACTGGCGCACTTGGGTACCGTTATGGCGCAGGTTGATGGTGATATCAAACCGGCTCAATGCAATGCGCCGCAGTAACTCATCAATGTGGCCAAACTCGGTTTTCTCAGTGCGTAAAAATTTGCGCCGCGCTGGGGTGTTAAAGAATAAGTCCACCACTTCAACGGTACAGCCAACCGGGTGGGCGGCGGGCTTTACATTCACCGCCATCTCTCGCCCCTCAGCAAACGCCGACCATGCTTCTTGCTGGTCAGCAGGACGCGAGGTGATAGTAAGACGTGATACCGAGCTTACACTCGCTAGCGCCTCACCGCGAAATCCGAGGCTCATGATCGCCTCAAGATCATCCAAGCTGTGGATCTTAGACGTGGCGTGTCGACTGAGGGCAAGTTGCAGATCCGCTTTGCTGATCCCACACCCATTATCACGCACGCGGATCAGCTTGCTTCCCCCTTTTTCAATATCCACATCAATACGGGTTGCCCCCGCATCAATGCTGTTTTCTACCAGCTCTTTCACCACCGAGGCGGGACGTTCGACCACCTCCCCAGCAGCAATCTGGTTAGCAAGGCGCGCGGGTAAAATCTCAATCGCCATATCAGCTTCCTGGGATGATCAAGGTTTGCCCGACCGCCAGCGTATCAGAGCGTAATTCATTGGCGCGGCGGAGGCTCTCAATGGTCACTCCGTAATTGCTGGCAATTTTGCCAAGGTATTCACCGCGTTTGACTTTGTGTTTGACCGCTGGCGATGTCGCACCCGGCACGCTTAGCTTTTGCCCCACCCAGAGCGTGTCAGACTTCAAGTTATTCGCGCGGCGCAGCGTCGCCACCGAGACCTGATAATGCTCGGCAATTTTGCCAAGAAACTCTCCGCGACTCACGGTGTGCGTCAGCGTACGCGTTGACGTCGTTTTGCTGGTCTTGCCTGCTAATTTAGCGACATCAACATTGGGGATCGATAACACTTGGCCAACCCGCAAGGTATTGGAGGTTAATCCATTCGCCGATTTTATCGCGGCGACGGAACTCTTATATTTTTTGGCAATGACCGACAGTGACTGGCCGGCACTGACTTTGTGTTTTACCCCGTTTTTGCGCGCAGCAAACAAGGTGCCATCCGGCGGGAAGCGCTCAAAATAATTGCGAATACCATGATAGACCGCATCCGCGAGCCGGCGCTGATGATCCCGCTGAAATAGCAGGCGTTCTTCTTGTGGATTAGAGATAAAGCCAACTTCGACGAGCAAAGACGGTATGTCTGGTGACTTTAATACGGCGAGGCTGGCGTGCTCTGGACTCGATTTATGTAATTTGGTGACTTTGCCGAGCTCCTTTAGGACGCGTTTCGCGACATTAAAGCCTTCCTTTTGCGAGTTACTAAACTGCAAGTCCAATACCGCACGACTTAAGTATTCGTCCTCATTATTCTGTGCCAGCAAAGAGCCCCCACCCAACAAGTTAGATTGCTCTTCATGTTTTTCTATCCAACGACCAATTTCACTGTTCGCACGGCGACGAGAAAGGACCCATACCGATGCGCCACGAGGTTGTGGTTTATGGAAACCATCTGCGTGCACCGAGACCAATAAGTGGGCTTTGTGTTGACGCGCAATTTCAGACCGACGGTTCAAATCGACAAAGTAGTCCCCCGTACGCGTTAAAACCGCACGCATGCCAGGAACAGCGTTAATGCGTGCCGCCGTTTGCTTAGCGATAGAGAGCGTGACATATTTTTCAAATTTACGGCTAGGCCCCACCGCACCGGGATCATTACCGCCATGCCCGGCATCGATTGCCACTACGATATCCTCGGTGCCAAAAGGCAATGCAGCCACCGTCTCACGTCGCTTCTTTTCAGCAACAGACAACGCGGGTTTATTTTTATCTACTTTCTTAGGATGGGGTAAATCAACCACCAGCCGATGGCCATATTCTCCCCCGGGGGCGAGCGAGAAGATATGCGGCTTGGCACCGTCTTTTAACTCAAAAACTAACCGATACGTCGATGCCTCGGGCGGACTGCTCTTACGGATTTTACGCAAGATATCACTGCCTTTGACCGGCTTAGGTAAGCGCGTAGCCAGCTGGCTCTGCTTTAAATCAACCACCAGCCGATCGGGACGTGACAGTGAGAAATAGCTAAAATCCGGTTTATCTTCAAGATCTACCACCACCCGTGTCTCATTGGGGGCGGGCCATACCCGAATATTTTCAATCTTATTGGCCCAACTTGTTGCACTCAACAAACTGGCGATCATCAAGATGCAAAGCCGCTGCCACATCATGCTAGTCTTCCCATTCTAGACGGTCGATAATTGCGATCCCAACGCGGGTATTCGCGTCAATAACCAGTTCACGCTGCTCACCGTCATAGCGCAGAGTAATGTCTAGATCGGCGCGCGGTAACCAGCCTTGGCCTTTTTCCGGCCATTCAATCAAGCAAAGCGCCTGATCATTAAAATAATCACGGATCCCCATAAACTCCAGCTCTTCCGGATCGCCCAACCGATAAAGGTCAAAATGGTATATGTGCCAGGGTGGCAATAGGTAAGGTTCCACGAGCGTATAGGTGGGGCTTTTCACATTCCCGGTATGTCCCATTGCTTGCACAAAACCGCGGCAGAATGTGGTTTTGCCGGCGCCAAGATCACCGTGCAAGTAACAAGTGGTATTTTGCGTACATGCACGCGCCAACGCGGCACCAAACGCCACAGTGCGATCGGCATCAGTCAATGAGGTGGTAAAAGTCTGGGTCATACTACAAAGGGATCTCATCTTTATATGGGTATTCATCGCACCTTGCATGGCTACCGCCACCCGTGCGCTAATCTACTAATTGTTGCAAATAGGGGAATAGATCGCTGGCCAATAACCCCCGTTCACCTGCCTCGGCCGCCTTATCACCCGCTTTGCCATGAAGATAGCACCCCAGAGCAGCGGCAGGAAATAAGTCTACGCCTTGCGCCAGAAGACTGCCTATGACACCCGACAACACATCGCCCATTCCCCCAGACGCCATGCCAGGGTTACCGACATTAGCAACAGCATAATTTGTGCCATCATATACGATTGTTCCCGCTCCTTTAAGTACGGCAACGCCACCATAACGCGTGTGTATCGCTTTGACGGCAGCAAAGCGGTCAAGTTCCACTTCTTTGGTTTCACAACCTAATAAGCGCGCCGCCTCACCGGGATGTGGGGTGAGGATCCAGTCATCGCGATGTTGTGGCTGCCGCGCTAACTTATTGAGGCCATCCGCATCAATCACCTTGGGCATCCGAGCACTCATGGCGATCGTCCACAACGCATCCGACCACGCACTCTGGCCGAGTCCCGGGCCAACGACCAAATGTGTTGCCCATGCCAACGTCTCACTGAGTGATTGGCCGGGCTCCCACCCTTGCGTCATCAGTTCTGGCTGACGTGTTACCAGCATCAGGGTATGCGCTTTTTGCGTCACCACTTTGACAAGCCCGGCACCGGCTCTTAACGCCGCTTGCGCTGACAAGGCCACTGCGCCCCCCATGCCCTGGTCGCCCCCTAAACACAGGACGCGACCGAATTGTCCCTTGTGTGCGCTACGCGAGCGTTTAGGTAAATGCGGCTCGACCCAGTCATCACGAACAAGGTAACCCGCAGGGGTGGACTGACGCGAGAATGCTGTCGCGACATTCAGGCCTGCAAACATTAACTCACCGCGATGGGCAACCGCTTGGCCGGTGAGCAATCCTTGCTTTAACGCAATCAAGGTGACGGTCACATCGGCGTCAATAGCCACGCCTTTCACACAGCCACTATTGGCACAAAGCCCAGAGGGAATATCTACCGCAACCACAGGTACCGCCGCGAGGTTGATGGCGCTGATCGCCTGAGCAAACTCCCCCTCCACGGCACGCGATAATCCGGTACCCAAGATAGCATCGACCACCACATCGAACTGGCTGATCGTTGGTGGGTGTTCAACATAGCTACCACCACAATCTTGCCACTCTTGCCAAGCGGTCGCCGCATCACCCTCCAGTTTGCTTGGTGTCACTAGCGACCACACGGTAACGCTTAACCCCGCGGATTTGGCAAGCCGCGCAATCACATAACCATCACCCGCATTGTTACCGGCACCACATACGATTAATAGTCGAGCCGCATTGGGATAATGTTGATTGATACAGTCAAACACTGACTGCCCAGCACGTAGCATTAGCTGATACATGGGAATCGACAGTGCACGCGCGACCGCTTGCTCGCCTTCACGAACTTGCTCTGCGCGATAGAAACTCTGTGGTAAACTTGTCGCCATTAAGTGCCTCCATTGATTGTACTGCACCACCCAAGGCCTCAGGATCTACCGCTATGTCGCAACCCAAGCCCGATGCATCCATTGATTTCGACCAACTTGCCCAACGTATCAAGCAATGGGGGCAAGCGCTAGGCTTCCAGCAAGTGGGGATCACGGATGTTGATCTCAAGCAACATGAGGCGCAATTACAGCGCTGGCTCGACAACGGGTATCACGGTGAGATGGCGTGGATGGCCAGACATGGCATGATGCGTGCGCGACCGGACGAACTGGTGCCAGGCACAGTGCGCGTGATCTGTGTGCGGATGAACTACTTGCCGCCTAACGCGGGCTTTGCCCAAACACTGGCCAATCCTGATTTAGGATATGTGAGTCGTTACTCGCTGGGACGTGACTACCATAAACTGATTCGGAATCGACTCAAAAAGCTGGGCCAACAGATTGAGGCTGAAGTGGGCCCATACGGATATCGTCCTTTTGTCGACTCTGCACCTGTTTTAGAGCGCCCGCTCGCGGAGAAAGCCGGCTTAGGTTGGACAGGCAAACATTCCCTGATCCTCAATGATGAAACCGGATCCTGGTTCTTTCTCGGTGAGTTATTGGTGGATCTTCCTTTACCCGTCGACACCCCTGTCGAGAATCAGTGCGGTAAATGTGTTGCCTGCATGACCAGTTGTCCCACTCAAGCAATCGTCGCAGAAGGCGTGGTCGACGCGCGCCGCTGCATTTCCTACCTGACTATCGAATATGATGGCGTGATCCCCTTAGAATTTCGCCATGCCATCGGTAACCGTATCTATGGTTGCGATGACTGCCAGCTGGTTTGTCCGTTTAACCGTGAGGCCGAGATCACCTTAGAGGCCGATTTTCATTGTCGCCCCAGCCTCGAACAACAGCCACTCACCACGCTGTTCAACTGGGATGAGGAGACCTTCTTATCGCTCACACAGGGGTCGGCGATACGTCGCATCGGGATCCAAAAATGGCGGCGCAACCTAGCGATTGCCATGGGCAATGCCCCCTTCAATCAAGCGATCATCGACAGTCTCAAGGCGCGGCTCGGTGAGGACGAGCTGGTTGACGAACATATTCACTGGGCGCTCAGCGAACAAGAGAAAAAACGACAGCGTATTGATGTCAAACCATTACCCACAGGGACGCGTCGTCTCGTGCGCATCATAGAAAAAGGATTGCCTCGTGACGCTTAATCGGGGGCTTACAAGCGGAAAGATGACGCTATTCACATAATGTGGAAAACCGTCACGCAATGCGCATTTATGGTGCGCTTTTTGATAGTTAAACACATTGATGGTGCATTAAGCGAGCAAGATCACGTAAGTGAATAACACTGTGGAAAAGCGTTAGCTAACCTGAAAGAAAACCATGTATTTTTCTTATTTTACAAGCAGTTAAGGTATGTTTGCGTTTATTTCACATGTGCAACATAGATACCGTGCCTGATGATAAGATAACCAGCACCGTACACAGCAACAAATCCATTAACTGGTTTATCCACAACGCTTTCTCTGTGGATAAGTCTGTGCAGTATTGGTAAAAACCGCGCCACCGTGCGCTTTCAGAGAAAGCATGGACAGATGGGATTTGTGTAAGAAATGATGCTTCACAGCATTAAAGAT
Organism: Salinivibrio sp. KP-1; assembly: GCF_000968645.1. Taxonomy (NCBI): domain Bacteria; kingdom Pseudomonadati; phylum Pseudomonadota; class Gammaproteobacteria; order Vibrionales; family Vibrionaceae; genus Salinivibrio; species Salinivibrio sp. KP-1. The sequence continues at coordinate 198,037 of NZ_LAQR01000003.1, forward strand.
GGCGCTATCTTAAACGCCACACTGGTGGTTAACCAAGTGATTGGAGCGACACACGGGGTTCGAACCCGTGACCTCAACCTTGGCAAGGTTGCGCTCTACCAGCTGAGCTAGTGTCGCTTATTCCGAATTGTTGTTTGGAGCGACATACGAGGTTCGAACTCGTGACCTCAACCTTGGCAAGGTTGCGCTCTACCAGCTGAGCTAATGTCGCATTGCTGATGCATTACATCGCATTTTAATTTGGAGCGACACACGAGGTTCGAACTCGTGACCTCAACCTTGGCAAGGTTGCGCTCTACCAGCTGAGCTAGTGTCGCTTAGATCGACCTGATCAACATCAGATCGATATTAATTTGGAGCGACATACGAGGTTCGAACTCGTGACCTCAACCTTGGCAAGGTTGCGCTCTACCAGCTGAGCTAATGTCGCTTTCAACAGACGATTCACGTCGTTAGGGCTGCGAATTATACGAAGAAAAAACCGGGTTGCAAGTGCTGGTGAGCAATTTTTTGGTTTTTTCTTTTAATCGCTCAAAAGAGCATCAGATCGATGACTGCCTCATCAGATCGTTAAGATCCTCTCTCGATAGAAGCGTAATTCTGCAATTGATTCTCGGATGTCGTCAAGCGCTAAATGGGTTCCCTGTTTAGAGAAATCATTCAACACCTCAGGTTGCCATCGACGTACCAGCTCTTTTAACGTACTTACATCCACCGTACGGTAATGAAAATAGCGCTCGAGCGCTGGCATGTGGCGATAGAGGAAGCGTCGATCTTGCCCCACACTATTACCGCAAATCGGTGACGCGCCAGACGGCACCCATTGCGATAAGAAAGCGATGGTCTGCTCAATGGCGGTTTGCTCGTCAATATCACTCTGTTGTACGCGCGCCACTAAGCCAGACTGGCTATGGGTACGCGTGCACCAATCATCCATTTTGTCGAGCTCGCTTTGCGGTTGATGTACCGCCAGGACGGGCCCCTCAGCCAGAATATTCAACTGTGCATCGGTGACAATTGTCGCGATCTCAATGATCTTATGTGTATCCGGATCCAGCCCCGTCATTTCCAGATCAATCCAGATTAAATTGTTTTCACTGAACGCCATTGAACTTGCCTTTTTTATCGATAAACCATGTATCATACTGTGCTTGATATGAAAGCCAACTTAACCGATAAGAGTCAACGTGGCAAAAAAGAAAAAACTGACGAAGGGTCAACTGCGACGGGTAAGATCCAACCAACAACGCCGGATCAAAGAGAAAGATACCGATCTGCAATGGGAAGATGCCGCACTGGAATCCGCGCGGGAAGGGCGGGTTATCACGCGGTTTGGACAACATGCTGATATCGAAGATCCCGACACAGGTAAGATACACAGATGCAATATTCGTCGCACTGTCCATAGTCTGGTCACTGGCGACCGTGTAGTATGGCGACCCGGTAAAGAAGCGCTCGATGGCTTTGCTGGCGTTGTGGAGGCGGTGCATGAACGTGACTCCGTGCTCACTCGCCCCGATTATTACGATGGGGTCAAGCCCGTCGCGGCGAACATTGATCAGGTGGTGATCGTGGCCGCTATTTTGCCCGAGCTGTCGCTCAACATTATCGACCGCTACCTTATTGCCTGTGAAGCACTGGATATCGCGCCCCTGATTGTGATCAACAAAGTCGATTTGTTGGATGAAGAGGGCCATGAGATGGTCGATGATCTGCTCGATATCTATCGAGATATTGGTTATCCCCTCGTGATGGTCAGTGCGGACTCGGGCGAAGGCATGTCAGCGTTGATGACACACCTAGACCAGCATGTGAGCGTCTTTGTTGGGCAGTCCGGCGTCGGGAAGTCCAGTTTGGTCAATACCCTACTCCCCGATGTGCACGCGCATACGCATCAGGTATCGGAAAATTCAGGGCTTGGTCAACATACCACCACCGCCGCACGCTTGTATCATTTTGATCAAGGCGGCGATCTGATTGACTCCCCCGGCGTCCGTGAGTTTGGCTTATGGCATTTAGAACCGGAACAAATTGCTCATGGCTTTGTCGAATTTCGTGATTATTTAGGTGGCTGTAAGTTCCGCGATTGCAAACATGGCGATGATCCTGGTTGCCTACTGCGACAAGCGGTCGAAGACGGACACATTAGTGTCGAACGTTTTGATAGCTACCATCGCATCATTGAGAGCATGAAAGAAGCCAAAGACAACCGTCAGTTCTCGCGGAATAAGCAACACTGAGCGATTGTCACTTTACTGACAGATTCGCTACACTGCGCGCCAATAAAAGGCACGTCACTGACATCAACAACCCGATAATTGGTTAGGACTACACTGTGCGAGACGATTTGAAAGTCGGCCTACAATACCTTACGCCGAAACACGCGTTGACCCGATTGATGGGGAAACTTGCTAACTTGAAAGCGGGTTGGTTCACCACCGCTGTGATCAAATGGTTTATCAAGCAATATCACGTGGATATGAGCGAAGCAAAAGTGAGCGATCCCAGCCACTATCGCACCTTTAATGATTTTTTCGTTCGCGAGTTGAAGCCGGCGCTGCGCCCCATCGATGGCGACGAGGCAACGCTGGTCTTTCCGGCTGACGCCTGTGTCAGTCAAGCAGGCGCGATTGAACAGGGCCGCTTGATTCAAGCCAAAGGCCATAGCTTCTCTCTGACCGAGTTAGTGGGTGGAGATGACACGCTTGCGGCGCAATTTGACCAAGGCGAATTCGCCACCTTGTACCTTTCTCCTCGCGACTATCACCGCGTTCACATGCCGTGTGACGGTGTGTTGCGAGAGATGATTTATATTCCTGGCGATTTGTTTTCAGTGAACCCACTGACGGCAGAAAACGTGCCAAACCTCTTTGCGCGGAATGAGCGCGTGGTGTGCGTCTTTGATACCGCGTTTGGCCCCATGGCACAAATATTGGTCGGCGCCACCATTGTTGGCAGTATCGAAACCACGTGGGCCGGGACGGTGACCCCGCCAACCGGTGGCAGTATTCGTCGTTGGCAATATCCAACCGACGGTGAGCAGGCGATGCACTTTGCTCAAGGAGAGGAAATGGGCCGATTCAAACTGGGCTCTACCGTGATTAACCTCTTCCCTAAAGGGGCGGTACGCTTTGATGACGCCGTCTTACCTGGTGAGCCGACACAATTGGGGCAAGCTTACGCACACCGCCAGCACTAACGTCCCGCTAAAAACCTGGGAAAAATGTGAAATATGGGGCATTTATGCCCCTTTTTTGTGTCGAAATTCGGATATTTTTCCCGTTAATCCAAGATAAAGCGCCGTATGATACGGATATTCCATTACTGATAATAAGGCGCACGCGACTCTTCGCGTCTAAGGCGGAACGCGCTCGCCCATCCATGACGAAGGAGCGTATTTGTGGTTAATGCTCGTTTTATCAAATTGCTGGTCGCCCTCGGCTTACCGCTGTTACTACTGTTAGTCCCTACCGATTGGTTACCCATTGCTAACCTCACTATTATTCAGCACCGTTTGTTAGCGATATTTCTGATGGCGGCCTTGCTGTGGGTCCTTGAGCCTGTGCCGGTGTTTTCAACCTCTTTGCTGATCATTACCCTGCAGTTGGTGATGATATCCGATAAAGGCTTACACTGGTTTCGCGGTATCACACTGCATCATCCTCGCGGAGACTTAATTCCTTATACCGACATTCTCAGCGCCTTTTCATCCCCTATCATTATTCTGTTTATGGGAGGGTTTTCACTGGCTATTGCCGCATCAAAATATGAACTCGACATCAATTTGGCACGTGTGCTGTTGAGGCCGTTTGGTCACCACCCTAAATTTATCATGCTTGGCCTGATGCTGATTACCGCGGTATTTTCGATGTTTATGTCAAACACTGCCACCACGGTGATGATGCTGGCCCTATTAACGCCAATTATCGCGGTGTTACCCAAAGGTGATCCTTTGGTCAAGGCACTCGTGCTTTGTATTCCCGTGGCAGCGAATACCGGTGGCATTGCCACACCTATCGGCACACCACCTAACGCTATTGCCTTACAGTATTTAACGGGGGAGTATAAAGTCTCTTTTCTGGGTTGGATGCAGATGGGCCTGCCTTTCGTGATCGTTCAGCTCACCTTCGCCTGGTGGCTATTACAACGGCTCTTTCAGAGTCAACAAACCCGCGTGAACCTCGCTTTAGAAGGCCGTTTTTTACAAAGCTGGCAGGCTTACACTGTCTATATCACCTTCGCCCTCACGATCGTACTGTGGCTCACCACCAGTTTGCATGGCATGAATACTTATGTGGTGGCGGTGATCCCACTGGCGATTTTTACCCTCACTGGCATTATTGGTAAGCCAGAGCTCAAACAAATTAACTGGGATGTGTTGTGGCTGGTCGCTGGCGGGATTGCCATGGGGATCGCGCTCGACCAAACCGGCCTAGCCGCGGCGCTCGCTCATGCGGTCGATTACAGCCTGCTTACCGCCATGACGGTGCTGGTTACCTTGTCGATTATCTGCTGGCTGATGGCGAACTTTATGTCCAACACAGCCACCGCTAACCTCTTAATGCCGATAGCCGCGGCCATCGCGACCTCCATGCCCGCACTGGCAAGCATTGGCGGTATGCAGGGGCTATTGATTGTGGTCGCTTTTTCCGCTTCCTTGGGGATGATACTGCCGGTCTCGACGCCACCCAATTCCCTAGCATATTCAACCGGATTTATCAGCAGTCAAGATTTGGTCAAAGTCGGTATCATCTTAGGCATAAGTGGCTTAGGCCTAGTTTATACCGCTGTCCTCTTACTCACATGACAATCGTTTAACGATTGAGACACAAAACGATAGATTCGCCCCAGAACGAGAAAATTGATATTTTTCATCCGCTAAAAATGGGATAACACTGATGATGTGAGTAAGACAGCCAGCTGAGCTTTGAGGATAAACCCACTTTTTGCAAAATTCTTTATCCCTCATTGACTCAAGCTTTCTACAATTAATCAGATACTCAATAAGAAAGTATCATCAAAACGTGGTAGTACGAGGGATCTTTAATGAAATTCACCATCAAGACCAAAATATTGCTTGCTGTTGCTTTGGTCGTTGCCTTAGTCAGTGCAGTACAGGCATGGTTTTCCGTTAACCAATTGGAACAAGAGACGCAGCAAAACGTCACTGAGCAAATGCGCGATGTCGGTCTTTCCACCAGCAACTTTATCGAAGAGTGGCTAGATATCCGCAGTGACATGCTAGTCGCCAATGTGCCACTGATTGCGACCCAGAAGAATGTCGATCGTGAATTATTGCTGACCAAGCGCCAGGGTAACTTTCTCACCGTTTACGCCGGCTTTGCAGACGGCTCGATTGCTTATGGTGACAAAACAGAAAGCTGGCCGGCCAATTATGACCCGCGGACTCGACCTTGGTACAAACAAGCCAACGCCGCCAATGAGCTCATTATCACACCGCCTTATGTCGATGCCAATGGTGCCGGGATGGTGATCAGTTTTGCCAAATCGTTCGATCAACGCTTTGAGGGCGTTATCGCGGCGGATCTCTCCGTTGACGCCATTGTGCAAGAAGTGCTCAACGTGCGGTTACCCAACCAAGGTTTCGCCTTTTTGGTGGACGGGAATAACAATGTCGTCGCTTATCGGGATACCGCGCTCAGTACCAAAGCGCTCACCGAGGTTGACGATGAGCTCACCCCCGCTTTTATCCAAAAGGCCCGTAACAGTGACGCACTCGCGAGCATTACCTTTGACGGTGACGGAAGAGAAAAACTGCTCGCCGTGACGCCCGTTGAAGGCGCTGACTGGAGCCTTGGCGTGGTACAAGATAAAAAGTTGGCGTTTGCGTCTGTCTCAGAGCAGATTGTGTCCACCTTGGTCACGTCAGTGATTCTCTTTGTGATCATTGCATTGATTGCCGGCGCCCTTATCCACCGGATGTTAGCCCCCCTGACCCAACTGACACAGGCAGTGAGCTCGCTGTCAAAAGGCAGTGGGGATCTGACTCAGCGCCTTGATATTGTCCGTAAAGATGAAATCGGTGAGCTAGCCGGGCACGTCAATGCGTTCCTTGAGCAGTTACAAGCGATGATAGGCCGCAGCGTCACCCAGAGTGTCACCTTATCGGATCGCGCAGACCAATGTCGCAATCTTGCTCACCAGTCCAGTAGCTTGGTGGGGCAGCAACAGGGCGATGTCGATCAAATTGCTACCGCCATCCATGAGATGTCGACCACCGCCAACGAAGTTGCGAGTAACGCTGAACAAACCGCTCGCTCTGCCCAAGAAGCGGAGAGCTCTTGCCGTGATGGATTAGAGGTGGTGGAGAGCAACCGTGATGCCATTACCCAACTGGCGGAACAAGTGGAGCAAGCGACGGATGTGATTCGAGAGTTGGATACCAATTCACAAAGCATCAACCAAATCATCTCCACCATTCAGGATATTGCTGAACAAACCAACCTACTCGCGCTTAACGCCGCCATTGAGGCCGCCCGAGCCGGCGAACAAGGTCGTGGCTTTGCTGTCGTCGCCGATGAAGTGCGTGTATTAAGTCAGCGTACTCATGACTCCACGGAAGAGATCCGTAACATGATTGAAACGCTACAAAACACCACTCAACGCGCGGTGGATGGCATGACCCAAAGTAATGATATGGCGACCTCAAGTGTCGAGCGCGCGGCCTCAGCGAGCGAGAAACTCAACGAAATCACCCGTGCAATTGGCGACATTTCTGAGATGGCGGCACAAATTGCCAGCGCGGCTGAAGAGCAACGTGCGGTGACCGAGGATATCAACCGCAATACCCAAGCGGTGCGTGACCTATCGTTAGAGATCCACCAAAAATCCAATGAAACGGGCGAGCAAGGTGAGCAAATGGCGCAAGATGCGCAAGAAATGCACAACGACCTCTCCAAATTCAAAGTATAACCTGAGCCACTGCAGTCTGCCTGCCTGGGTAGGCAGACTGTCACTGGCAGAAAGATCACAGATTCATCCATCTTCTCGCGCTTTGCCGCTGTTGTGACCGCATTTTGTCTTATCGATCCAACTTTAGTGCAAACGTTGCGTATACACTTGTGACACTTTTCAAGCAGATGGAAATGTGTCTATGCCCAAGCCAACCATTAAGCTAAAAATCATTGTGGCGATTGCCTTTATCGTGGCCTTGGTCAGTGCGGTACTTGCCAGCATTTCTGTGCGTCAACTCCAAAGCGAGACGACCAGCAGTATCACCAAGCAAATGCATGATGTCGGGGATGCCACCGTCCAGTTTATCGATAGCTGGCTGAGTACGCGCGCCGATATGCTATTGGCAAACGAATCACTGATCGCCAATAAGGCTAATGTGGATCGCGAGCTTCTTGTCACCAAGCGAGCGGGGCACTTTCTCTCCGTATATGCCGGCTTTGAAGATGGCCGTATCGCCTACGGTGATAAAAGCGAAGATTGGCCCGCCGACTATGATCCGCGCACTCGCCCTTGGTATCAAAGCGCCAGTGACGCCAATGGCTTAATCATTACCGAGCCCTATCAAGATTTTGACGGCAGTTTGGTGGTCAGTCTCGCCAAGGCCTTCAATGGCCAATATCAAGGCGTGCTGGCTGCCGATGTCACCGTCACCGATATTGTCGAGCAAGTGTTAAATTTAAAACTCAGTAATGGCTTTGCCTTTCTCGTCGATGGTGACAACCGCTTAGTGGCGTATCGCGACACAGATCTCAGTCGCCAACCCCTCACTGAGCTGGATGAAGAGCTCACCCCGACATTTATGGCCAATGCAAGCGCACAACGCCAACTCACCACCTTTGAGCTCAATGGCAAAGAAAAGCTACTCGCGGCTATCGAAGTACCTAATACCGATTGGACCTTGGGTATCGTTGAAGACAAGACGCAAGCCTATGCCTCAGTATCAGAGCAAATTACCTTTGTGCTGATCGCCTCAGTGATTTTGTTTATCGTGATTGCCTTTGTCGCCGGCGCGTTAATCAAACAACTGCTAAAGCCATTAGGCGAGCTGACAGGGGCCGTGCGCACGCTCTCTGCAGGTGAAGGCGATCTGACGCAAAGGATCAACATCGCCCGCCAAGATGAAATTGGCGAATTGGCTGAATACGTCAATGCCTTCCTCGCTCAGCTCCAGCAAATGGTGGGTAAAGCAGTGAACCAAAGCATGACGTTGTCAGAAAGTGCTGAGGAGTGCCGAACCCACGCCCTGCAATCCAGTCAGCTGGTTGATAAGCAGCAAAATGATGTTGATCAGATCGCGACTGCGATCCACGAAATGTCGACCACAGCCAACGAGGTCGCCAGTCACGCCGAAGATACGGCCTCATCGGCGCAACAAGCGGAGCAGTCATGCCAAGAAGGGTTGAGCGTGGTCGGCGATAACCGCAATGCCATCACTCAGTTGGCCGAGCAAGTGGAGCGAGCCACTAATGTGATCCGCGAGCTGGATGAAAATGCACAGAGCATTAACCAAATCATCGCGACGATTCAAGGGGTGGCAGAACAAACCAACTTGCTTGCCCTAAACGCGGCGATTGAGGCAGCGCGGGCAGGCGATCAAGGGCGCGGTTTTGCGGTGGTCGCCGATGAAGTGCGTGTGCTCAGCCAGCGTACCCATGACTCCACCGAAGAAATTCGCAACATGATTGAGACGCTGCAGCACACCACGCAGCGCGCGGTCGATGATATGACTCAGAGTAACGAGATGGCCACCTCCAGTGTGGATCGCGCCGAAGCGGCCAGTGAGCGCCTGAATCAAATCACCAGCGCCATTGGTACTATCTCAGAAATGGCGATTCAAATTGCCAGCGCCGCCGAGGAGCAGCGCGCGGTCACTGACGACATCAATCGCAATACCCAAGCGGTGAAAGATCTGTCTTATGAGATCCACCAGCAAGCCAGTGCTACCGGCGATCAGGGAGAAAGTATGGCGCAAGCCGCGCGGGATATGCATCAAGATCTGTCAAAATTTAAAGTCTAGGTGAATGCCCTTTCAGACGCCGCCGCAAGGCGGCGTTTTTCTTATGGCGCTACGCGCGTGAGACAGGAAACGCAGTCACCGCATCAATGTGATCACAACCGAGCGCGAGCATCACAAGGCGATCGATCCCTAGCGCAACCCCTGCGCAATCAGGTAGGCCACTTTCCAGCGCTGACAACAAGTGCTCATCGATAGGTTGTGGTGGTAGACCGCGAGCCACACGTGCCGCATTATCCGCCTCAAACCGCTGTCGCTGCTCGTTGGCGTCTTGCAATTCATAAAAGCCATTGGCCAGCTCAACCCCTCGGTAATATACCTCAAACCGATGCGCAACACGCGTGTCTGCTTCGCTGATTTTAGCCAACGCGGCTTGCGATGCCGGAAAGTCATAAATAAAGGCGGGCACCTGCTGGCCAATATGCGGCTCCACCATCACGGAGAAAAGCAGCTGCAGCAAGGTCTCTTTGTCGGTTTCATCCTGAGTGATATCGGTGAGCCCTTGGGTGGCAGCCAGTGCACGCAACTGATCAATATCCGCAGTGAGAGGGCACAGTCCGGTGAGAGATTCAAAGACCGTTTGATAGCTCATCCGTGTCGCAGCTTGGCACCTCAGCACCTGTTGTAACAAGGCATCCATTTCATCCATCAAGTCATGGTGGGTATAGCCAGGTTGATACCACTCCAACATCGTAAACTCGGGGTTATGGTAGCGCCCCGCTTCTTCATTCCGAAACGCTTTGCTGATTTGATAAATAGCCCCACTTCCAGCGGCTAATAGCCGCTTCATATGGAACTCTGGACTGGTCATGAGGTGCAAGGCGACGCCGTCAGCAAAACCCGGCCCAACCAAAGACGTTGTGAAGCTATGAAGGTGCACATCGGTCACCGCCGCTTGACTCAGTGCTGGGGTATCCACTTCCCATACATCACGGACGGCAAAAAATTGACGGATACGGGCTATGATCGCAGCGCGCTTTTTTAGTTGTGACACGCTTGCCGTTGGCTGCCACCGATTCCTCTCACTCATACGTTTACCCTTGCGCTCTCTGATGGCGCCAGTCTATCGCTGCCGCCTGGAATGACAAGTGCTCATCACCGCTGTCACACAGCAACTATGTGTCACACGACGCATTTTCTTGGTGAGTATTTCTCATTTTTACAAGAGAGGCAGGCACTTAACGACTAACATCACACTTTTATGCAATTTAACACCCATGCCCGCAAAATCACGGCAATTCCCCGACTGAGTCAATTTTTACTATGCGTAGATTGCCTACCATGACAGCAGAACAATAAACAAGCCAAGCACTGGCTTTCCCTACACTGGAGGATGAACGTGCAGACCCTCACCACAGACATTGCAGTTATCGGCGCTGGTGGCGCTGGACTGCGCACGGCCATTGCGGCCGCTGAAGCTGACCCTTCTCTTAATATTGCGCTGGTGTCTAAGGTCTACCCCATGCGCTCCCACACCGTGGCCGCAGAAGGTGGATCGGCTGCCGTCATCAAGGACGAAGACAGCCTAGACAACCACTTCAACGATACCGTGAGCGGTGGCGACTGGTTATGCGAACAAGATGTCGTCGATTACTTTGTCAAACATTGTGCCCATGAAATGGTACAACTCGAGCAATGGGGCTGCCCTTGGAGTCGAAAAGACGATGGCAGTATCAATGTTCGTCGGTTTGGCGGTATGAAAGTGGAGCGTACATGGTTTGCTGCCGATAAAACCGGCTTCCATATGCTCCATACCCTATTTCAAACCTCGACCAAATACCCACAAATCCAGCGTCTCGATGAATACTTTGTGATTGATTTGATTATCGATGACGGGCAAGTACAAGGCTTGATTGCCTTGCACATGGCGGAAGGCGAGCTGGTTTGTATTAAAGCCAAATCGGTGGTGTTAGCCACTGGCGGTGCGGGACGCGTGTACAGCTGCAATACCAATGGTGGGATTGTCACCGGGGATGGTATGGCCATGGCTTATCGCCACGGTATTCCGCTGCGTGATATGGAATTTGTCCAATATCACCCCACAGGACTGCCTGGTACGGGGATCTTAATGACCGAAGGCTGCCGTGGCGAAGGTGGCATTATTGTCAACAAAGACGGCTACCGCTACCTGCAAGATTATGGACTCGGGCCAGAAACGCCCGTCGGTCAACCGAAAAACAAATACATGGAGCTCGGCCCACGCGATAAAGTCTCACAAGCCTTTTGGCATGAGCAGCAAAAAGGCAATACCATCAAGCACACGCTCGGTGACGTTGTTCATCTCGATTTACGTCACCTCGGCGAAGACTATATTCAAGAACGGCTGCCGTTTATTTGTGAGCTCGCCAAAGCCTATGTCAACGTTGACCCCGCCAAAGAGCCGATCCCAATTCGTCCCACGGTGCACTACACCATGGGTGGCATTGAAACGGATGCCCAAACCGAAACGCGCGTTAACGGCTTATTTGCGGTTGGTGAGTGCTCCTCCGTCGGTTTGCACGGCGCTAATCGACTCGGCTCAAACTCGCTCGCTGAATTGGCGGTATTTGGTCGTTTGGCGGGTGAAGGCGCAGCAAAACGGGCAGCGGCCTTCACAGATTGGAATCAAGCGGCGATTGATGCCCAAGTTCAGAACGTCAAAGCGCGCATTGATCAGTTGCTGAGCAATCAAGGCGAAGAAAACTGGGCGGATATTCGCAAAGAGCTTGGCGAGACAATGGAAGCGGGCTGCGGTATTTATCGTCGCGAAGATCTGATGCAAGCCACCATTGATAAAATCGCGGAACTCAAAGCACGCTATCAGCATATTGCCATCCAAGACCAAGGGAGTGTGTTCAATACTGACCTACTCTATGCCATTGAAGTGGGCTATGGCTTGGAAGTGGCCGAAGCCATGGCACATTCTGCTATCCAGCGTAAGGAGTCTCGCGGGGCCCACCAACGCCTTGATGAGGGCTGTACCGAGCGTGACGATGAAAACTATCTCAAGCACACCTTAGCCTTCTACCAACCTGACGGCCGTCCTCGCATTGATTATGGCGATGTCAAAATCACCAAGTCACAACCACAAGCGCGGTTGTATGGTGATGCGGCAGAACGCGCCAATGGTGGCAATGTTGACTCAAAAGAGGAGCACGCATCATGACGCAAACTACCTACCAGGTCTCAGTGCTCAGATACGATCCGGCAACGGATGATGCGCCTTACTCGCAATCTTTCGTTGTACCCGGCGATGAAACCATGTCGGTCTTGGATGCGCTGGGGTATATCAAAGACAACCTCGATAAGTCGCTCTCTTATCGCTGGTCGTGTCGCATGGCCATTTGTGGCTCATGCGGGATGATGGTCAATGGCGTGCCCAAGCTCGCTTGCAAAGCGTTTTTACGTGATTACGCCAAAGGGGTGGTGATTGAGCCTTTGGCTAATTTTGCGATCGAAAAAGATCTCGTTGTCGATATGACGCCCTTTATTGAGCGCCTTGAAGCGATAAAACCCTATATCTTGGGTAATGATCGTCGCCCTGAAGACGGGCCCAACACGCAAACGCCTGAACAAATGGCACGCTACAAACAGTTTGCCGCTTGTATCAATTGCGGCTTATGCTACGCCGCCTGTCCTCAGTTTGGTCTCAATCCCGACTTTCTTGGTCCTGCTGCGATCGCGCTGGCACACCGCTATAACCTTGACAGTCGAGACAAGGGGAAAGCCCAACGCATGCCACTGATTAATAGTGATAACGGTGCATGGGGATGTACTTTCGTCGGCTACTGCTCAAAAGTTTGCCCGAAAGGTGTTGATCCTGCGGGTGCGGTCAACCAAGGCAAGGTGGCTTCCACCCAAGATATGGTGATTGCCATGTTTAATCCCAATAAAGATGGGCAGGAGGTAAGAGGATGAGTAATCGCAAACCCTATACACGCCCCATGCCTCGTACTTGGTGGCTCGAACATCCGTTCTACCGCTTTTATATGGTGCGAGAAGCAACAGTACTGCCTTTGGTCTTTTTCACGCTTAGTCTTACAGCTGGGTTAATTTGCTTGGTTCAGGGACCGCAAGCGTGGCAAAGCTGGCTGGATTATATGGCCCACCCGGTTGTGATTATCTTGAACCTGGTTGCCTTGGTCGCCAGCCTGTTTCATGCCACCACATTTTTTAGCATGATGCCGCAAGTAATGCCGATTCGCATTAAAGGAAAACTGCTCGACGGTAAATGGGTGGTTGGTGCGCAATGGGCCGCGGTCGCGGTGATCTCACTGATTGCTCTTGTGCTCATTTAGGAGGTGTTATGATCGATCCCAAACCCAAACGTTCCGATGAGCCCATTTGGTGGAGTTTATTTGGCGCCGGGGGGACCTGGTTCGCGATGTTTACCCCGGTGACTGTCTTGATTCTGGGGGTGCTCATCCCACTTGGCGTTATTGACCCATCCGCATTGAGCTATGACCGCGTGATGATGTTTGCTGATCACTGGCTGGGCAAATTGCTTATCCTCGCCACGCTGGCGCTACCAATGTGGCACGCCATGCACCGCATTCATCACGGGCTGCATGATTTGAAGCTGCATGTGGGGTTAGCAGGCAAAGTGGTATGCTATGCCATCGCTTTTGCCGTCAGCATTGCCGCCGTGCTGTTGGTGCTTGTCATTTAACGAACACCGACGGCCCGTCATAATAAAAAAGCCCTGGCCTATATCAGCTCAGGGCTTTTTCGCGGTATCGTTATTTAACCCGTCCAACGTACTCACCCGTTCGGGTATCGACCTTAATTACTTCGCCGATTTGAATAAACAAAGGCACGCGAACCACAGCGCCTGTGCTCAGTGTCGCTGGCTTACCGCCCGTTCCTTGCGTATCACCTTTCAAACCAGGATCAGTTTCCGTCACTTCTAGTTCAACGAAGTTAGGTGGTGTTACCACGATAGGGTCGCCGTTCCACAGCGTAAGCGTACAAGTGTTGTTCTCGACTAACCACTTGACGTTATCACCCACTGCGCTCTCATTAGACGCAATTTGCTCAAAGGTTTCATTGTTCATGAAGTGATAGAATTCACCGTCTGTGTACAGGTAATCCATATCGACTTCAATCACGTCAGCCGCTTCAACGCTGTCACCCGATTTAAATGTTTTCTCTAGTACTTTACCGGAGATCAACTTACGGATTTTGACACGGTTAAAGGCCTGACCTTTACCTGGCTTTACGAATTCATTTTCGGTAATGACACACGGCTCGTTATCGAGCATAATTTTCAAACCGCCGCGGAATTCATTAGTGCTGAAAGACGCCATCTTGATCCTCTTAACATCTTCGAGTTTTCACAAATGTCGCACATCATAACCCGAATCCAGCCTGCTGTTGAGCGAAACTGGATCAAAGAACTCGCAGAGGCGATCACAGATCCCAGTGAACTGCTGCAAACGCTTGAAATTTCACCAAAGGGGTGGGAGGCCGGCTTTGCCGCGCGCCGTTTGTTTACACAGCGCGTCCCACGTAGTTTTGTTGCCCGAATGGAAAAGGGCAACCCTAATGACCCGCTGCTTAAGCAAGTGCTACCAGTGGCAGACGAGTTTACTGAGGTTGACGGGTTCAGCGCTGACCCACTGGAAGAGCAAGATAATGCGATTCCTGGTTTGTTACACAAGTACCACAACCGTGTGTTGCTGATCGTTAAGGGAGGCTGTGCCATAAATTGCCGTTATTGCTTCCGCCGCCATTTCCCTTATCAAGATAACAAAGGCAGCAAACGCGTGTGGCAAGGGGCGCTGGATTATATCGCCGCTCATGCAGAGATAGACGAAGTGATTTTATCTGGTGGTGATCCGCTGATGGCAAAAGACGAGGAGCTCGATTGGCTCATCAGTGCTATCGAGCAAATAACGCATGTTAAACGGCTGCGTATTCACTCTCGCTTGCCCGTAGTGATCCCTGCGCGCCTCACTTCCGCACTGACCGAGCGCTTATCGCGCTCGCGTTTACAAGTGGTAATGGTCACCCACATCAACCATGCCAATGAGATCGATGACGAATTAAGCGACAAACTCCACGCATTGCGACAAGCGGGGATCACGCTGCTCAACCAAAGCGTGCTTCTCAAAGGCGTGAATGATAGTGCGGATGCGTTGGTGGCACTGAGCCAACGACTGTTTGAGGCTGGCGTTTTGCCTTATTACCTGCATGTATTGGATAAAGTTCAAGGCGCCGCCCACTTTTTAGTCTCGGACGATGAAGCGCGCGCATTAATGCAGGAGATTATCGGCCAGCTTTCAGGCTATTTGGTCCCCCGACTGACCCGAGAAATTGGCGGGCGGGCCAGTAAAACCCCGCTTGATCTACATTTAGAGTGAATAATCAGTAACTTAATTAATATACGCTGTTGATTTATTTTTGCTTCCATGGCTTATTAGAGAGGAAAGCTCACCACAAGGATGTGTTATGTCTCTGATTATTCGTCAATACCACGTCGACGATATTCCTGCGATACGTGAAATCTACGCGCAACCTAACGCCCAAGCGGGTACCTTGCAGTTGCCGATGCCAAGCCTCGCTATGTGGGAAAAGCGGCTTAATAACGTGCCAGATGGCGTATACCCATTGGTTGCCGAGCTAGAAGGTAAAGTGGTCGGCAACCTAGGCTTAGTCATTGCCACAAACCCTCGCCGTCGCCACGTCGCAGACATTGGTATGGGCGTTCACGATGCCTATCAAGGCCGCGGCATTGGTAGCGCGCTAATGGAAAAAGCGATCGATTTAGCCGATAACTGGTTGAATATGTCACGGATCGAGTTGACCGTATACACAGATAACACAGCGGCTATCCATCTCTATCAACGCTTTGGCTTTGAAATTGAAGGCACCGCCAAACAGTTTGCATTCCGCAATGGCGAGTTTGTCGATGCCCATTATATGGCACGTAATCGCTAACCAAGCCATTCAGGCATGCTATCGGGCTTAGCGTAGCTCAGACGACCAACACGATCAGTGGTATGGTAGCTGTCTAAGCCACTCAAAGCGACGGAGCCTGCTTGCTCAATATCGACAAAACCATCATGGCTGATACAGCTATCTGGAACATGCGCCTCAATGATCTCACCCACCAACAGGTGGGTGCCATTGATCGCCATGGTGTGCTCTTCACGAAGAATGAGACCAAGACGTATAGCAGCCTCTTGAACATAAGGCGCATTAATGCGCTCTCGCCATAAAGGAGTCAACCCCACTTGCTCAAATTCAGACACGCCGTGTGGGTAGCGTGCTGATGTTTGATGCGCCGCGACAACCATCTCTTTTTGAACATGGTTGAGAGTATAAACACCTGTTTCTCTGATATTTGCTAACGTATCTCGCGGGACGGTATCAGGGCGGATAATCACCCCCATCAACGCAGGGTTTGCCCCTAAGTGAAACGCAGAACTCACAATGCATAGATTTGTCTGCCGACTCGTATCACTTGTTCCCAGTAGGTTCGCCGATTTAAAACCTGACAAGCTATTGACGAACGCCGCACGGTAGCGCTTCTCCATGGCCAATATATCATCTCTTTCATACACGCTTAGGGACATAAGTATCCTTATTCAAGTTGGCACCGCTGGCAACGGGCTTGGCCCGTTAACAACGCAGATATTCGATAACGATGGCGGGCGAAAAACAAATAGGCTTTATCCGCAAACCAGGCAATGCCAGGCCTACGTAACCACTTAACCCAACGCCCTTTGCCTACCGCTTGCCAAGCTATGTAGGTCGCATCTAAACCATACACCATCTTCCCGCTGCAATCTTGTGCGTGCAGAATGCGATTTGCAGAGCTGGGATCGACATGAGGAAACCGATCACAAAAATCGGCTTGATGAATATCGACCAGCTGCAAAACACCCTCAGTGTCCCAGCGAGACAGCTTACGCATCTCTTTCACGCATAAAGGACACATACTGTCGTAAAATACAGTCACCATAATCACACCTCCTGACGTAGAGACTACGGACAGAAGGGAAAAGAAGATCAGAGAAACGCACGGTAGAAAAGCTAGCAGGAAGGGAAAGCATAAAGCTCAGTACAAAAATGACAAACACAAAAAAGCCCCGACCGTGAGGTCAGGGCTTGGTGTTTTCTCATCAAAGTCTTACGCATATCAGCTTTGATGCTTAAATCCGTTTTTGCCTTCAGATTTTTCCAAAAATCTGAAAACAAGAAAGCAAGCCTGGCGATGTCCTACTCTCACATGGGGAGACCCCACACTACCATCGGCGCTGCTTCGTTTCACTACTGAGTTCGGCATGGAGTCAGGTGGGTCCAAAGCGCTATGGTCGCCAAGCAAAATTTGGTGTGTCTTCACTTTTCAGTCAAAACACGTAATCTAGAAAGCTGTTCGTTCTCGCCACAATCAACTGGCTTTATTCGAGTCCAACCCAAAACCTCTTGGGTGTTGTATGGTTAAGCCTCACGGGCAATTAGTACAGGTTAGCTCAACGCCTCACAGCGCTTACACACCCTGCCTATCAACGTTCTAGTCTAGAACAACCCTTTAGAGAGCTCGAAGCTCTAGGGATGACTCATCTCGGGGCCAGCTTCGCGCTTAGATGCTTTCAGCGCTTATCTGTGCCGAACTTAGCTACCGGGCAATGCGTCTGG
>NZ_LAQR01000004.1:0-91682 GCF_000968645.1 Salinivibrio sp. KP-1
CTGGGCCGTGTCTCAGTCCCAGTGTGGCTGATCATCCTCTCAAACCAGCTAAGGATCGTCGCCTTGGTAAGCCTTTACCTTACCAACTAGCTAATCCTAACTGGGCCCATCCCAACGCGATAGCTTACATGTAGAGGCCACCTTTGGTCCGTAGACATTATGCGGTATTAGCCGTCGTTTCCAACGGTTATCCCCCTCGTCAGGGCAGGTTCCCAGCCGTTACTCACCCGTCCGCCGCTCGACGTCCAGTAAATCCACCGAAGCTTCAATACTGCCGTTTCCGCTCGACTTGCATGTGTTAGGCCTGCCGCCAGCGTTCAATCTGAGCCATGATCAAACTCTTCAATTTAAGTTTTTTCGAAACCGAAGTTTCAGCTCAATGAATACTGATTACTGTTTCTCTCCGAAGAGAAAAACGAATTGACTGTGCCGAACAACTATTAAAGTTGTCGTTTGGTCACTCAGTTCATCGAATAAATCTTTTTGTCTATTCTCAACGAGTGCCCACACAGATTGCATAGGTCAAATTGTTAAAGAGCGTTGACGGTGCGAAGCTGCGCTTCGCTTGGTCAGGGCTGCGTATCTTACGCGCCTTACCTTTAAAGTCAAGAAGAAATTTTATCTTTTATTTTCAACCCGCCGGGTGAAATAAAACCTCTTTTTGACTCCCCTAACGCTTGGCGTTAAGTAGGTCGGCCATCTTAATCTTTTAAAAACTCACGTCAAGCGTTTATTTTTATTTGATTTTTTGCCTCGACATGGCAGTAAATCGCTTGCCGTGTCGATGTGGGGCGTAGTATAGCGACGCGGATCACACTGACAAGGGATTTTTACGTTTTTTATTTCGACTGAGCAATAATCCACCTAAAATGATGAATAACCAGCGATTTGAAACATTATTGATACGAGACCTTTACCGCAAGGTAACGCTGGCTTGTTTTCTTGGTCTTTTTCACGACATGCATTGCCGAAATGTTGTCATGTCATCACTTTAATCGTTCTATTTAATTACGCTTATGAAATCACCAGTTAATTTTGCTTTAGTCATCTGCATCGCCGTCCTTGGCGCAATTATTGTCAGCCTGATGGACGTCAGCTCACCCGCACTCACGTTTGCTGTGGGTGCGATACTTAGTGGCCTGGCTTGCCTATATCTTCCTTTGCCCAACTTTATTCAGCCAGAGCAAGCACCATCTACATCTACCTCGTCGAGCGAAAAAGAAGAAGAGTCTCCGCAAAGTAAAACGCTATACGTTGGAAACTTGCCTTATCGTGCGAATGAAAATGATGTACGCACGCTGTTTAGCGAACATGGAGAAGTGTTTGCCGTTCGTCTAATGAAAGACAAGCGGACGGGGAAACGCCGAGGGTTTGGTTTTGTGGTGATGGCCGCCGGGCATGCCGACGATGCTATCAATGCGCTCAATAATAATGTTTATGGTGAGCGGACACTTAAAGTCCGTGAAGCGAATGAGCCAAAAAAGCAGGCGAATAGCTGACATCCGTAAAACCTATCGATCGGATAAAGTCCGCCAAGGCATCGGCTTTAATAGGGGTTGCCGTCGCATAAGCGCAATGCTTCGACGTCGCTGCGGTAGCCCTTGCGTCGCTATCTAGACTCACCAGCGAGACCACGCGACGCGCAATCGCCTCTCCCGAATCAATTAAGTGGACTTCATCCCCCACCACTGATTGAATTTCATCACGCAGTAAAGGGAAGTGAGTACAGCCGAGAACGAGGGTATCGACGCTCGCTTTAAACGGACGCAATATCGCCGCTAGATCTTGCTGGTTCACCGCCTCACCCCGTAGTTTGCGCTCTGCCATATGCACGAGTGCCGTGGTACCGACTGAGACTACCTGGCAATCTTTGGCAAAGTCAGCCACCAATTGTTCGGTATACGGACGAGCCACCGTGGCGGGTGTTGCTAATAAACCAATCGTCTTTTGCTGACTCATTGCGGCCGCAGGCTTGATCGCGGGTACAACTCCCACGACCGGAAGCGCTAACTGCTGACGGAGCGTCGGTAATACCAGCGTCGATGCTGTATTGCATGCAATGACGACGATATCAATATCATGATGCGCACACACAGCGCGCACTTGAGCCGCCACCCGTGTGACCAAGCGCGTGTCATCTAACTCACCGTATGGAAAAGCTTCGTTATCGAACAAATAGGTGTAGTTAGCGTCAGGAAGCTGCTCTCGTACCGACTGGTAAATCGATAAGCCACCCACACCAGAGTCAAAAATCAAAATATTGGGCTGCGCCATGGGACACTCATGCAATCAATAACGCCCTTATCATAACGACAAGGGCGTGAAGAAAGCTAGTTTCGCCGAGAAGCAATCACTAGTACTGATAGTCCAACGTCATAAAATAGGCGCGCTCAGCGGCAGGATAACCACCCGCTGTCTCGTACTCTTTATCAAACACATTATCGACTTTGCCTTTCACGGTCAGGTTATCGGTCGCTTGATAGGATGCAGTGACCGACCATAGGCTATAGCTTCCCAACATCTCTCCACCGGAATAATCCAGACGGTCACCTTGATACTGCCACTGAGTACCGAGCTGCAGTCGCTCCCATTGGTACGACGCATCCCATTTCGCCACCCGTTTGGCGCGGCGTGCGAGCTGCTCACCGGTGTTATCCTTTTTGGGATCTTTATACGCCAACGAAAGCTGGTTATGGAGTGATGCCACATCAAAGTTCGCAATGAGCTCAATACCCTTAATCGTTACCTCACCAATATTGCGATTTTTCTTGGCCTCTGCATCCCAATCGATCATATTATCGATATTGTTAATATAGCCTGTGAGTGACCAATCAACGTCAGCCGTTGCTCCACGCAGCGAAAGCTCCGTATTTGACGACTCCTCCGGCTTGAGCGTTGCATTACCGCCCCATCCGTAAAGTTCAGTCAGACTTGGTGCCTTAAAAGCAGTGCCGTAGCTAGCGACCAATTGATACCCTTCCGCTATCGCAAGACCCGCACTCGTCTGCCACGTCGCATGCTGTCCGTATTGTTCGTTATCATCCGAACGTGCGCTTGCCTCAATAGACAGTGCTTCTACTGGGCTAAATTGCGTTAAAAGGTAAGTGCCCAGGTTATCGCGCGGATTGATTGCAATATCATCGGGGTTGGTAATCAAGCTGCCTTCATTAAAGGTGTCTTGTCGATAATCCACACCGCCACCAAGCAGCCAATCCTCCGTGGCTTGATACTGGAGTCCCAACGAGGTAGAGACTTGCTCAACATCTGAGGTTTTATTGTTTTTACGGTCACTGCCAGGACGATAGTCGAAGTTTTCTTGTTGGGAGATTTCTGCGCTGAGTGTTGCTCTCCAAGCGTCAGAGCGGTAGTTCAGCGTGCTGGCCAGTGCTTGGCTTTCTAGCCAGCCATGTTTTAAGCTGCCAAAATTATCGTAATCGTACTCATTCTGGTACCAGCGCCCCGTCACATCGGCCGACCAAAATGTATTCCAGCGATGACTGTAGCCAAGCTGCGCGTTGCGGCCGGTAAAACCATGCTGATCACCCCGGTTGCTCGCTGTCGGATGAACATTGTATCCATCATTCGACTCATACCCAGCGATGCCTGAAAAGTGACCGTTATCGCCCAACGTTGTTGCCCATGCGCCACTAACAGCATGATGATCCAAACTGCCTACGGTCGCAGAAACATTGGCTCGCTCTTTATTGGTTTTGGTAATGATATTGATCACCCCACCAATCGCGCTCGACCCATAGAGTGTGGCACGTGCGCCGCGAATGATCTCAATGCGTTCAATACTGTTCACTGGGATCTGATTAAAATCTACCGAGCCTTTAATGGATGACGCCATACGCATGCCATCAATCAAGACTAAAGAGTGGTCTGATTCCGTGCCGCGCATAAAAATAGAGGCAATTTGTCCTCTACCTCCGCTTTGAGCAATCTCGATGCTCGGCACCGTGCGCAATACATCGACAAGGCTTCGCGCCTGCAAGCGCGCAATGTCTTGACGCGTCAAAATGGTTGCTGATTGCAATACCGAGGCATCGGACTGCGCAAACCGACTGGCGGTCACCACCACCGTTTCAGTGTTTTGCTCGGCCCACGCGGCCGCAGGGAATAGTGACGTCGCCACCAGGCTCGCCACAATCTGTTTGTTCATTGGATCTTCCTTCCTAATCGCGAGAATAGGCAGCACTGTGCTGCGAGTGTGGGCTGTATTCGGACTTAAGAGCATGGCTTTCGCCGCCTACTGCTAACGACTTCCCATCGCATACCATCAATCAGTATTGGCGACAGTGTCTGGCCTAAGGCCGGTTAGGGTCGTTCTCTAATACCGCTGCGCGTCAGTTGCGGGCTCTCACCGCATTCCTGTGACCCGTCACATATTGCAAGACAGGATCACTTCCCCACGCTCGGATATTAGCCGTCTAGATGGATATTGTCCATTGATAACCTTATTGAATAAGGGAGAATCGTGAGCAAGGGTGGACATGGCTGGGGATTTGTCTAAAATCTGCGCTCATTTTCCAATCGCTGAGGCAGCCATCATGACCAAGGCTCACACCGCCGTTGACTACGACACACAGCTTGCTGAGAAAGTCCAACGACTCAATGCACAACTCGCGCCGTTTCACGCACCTGAGCTAGAGATCTTTCGCTCACCGGAAACCCACTATCGGATGCGCGCAGAGTTTCGGGTATGGCATGAAGGCGACGACTTGTATTACATCATGTTTGATCCTGCGACCAAGCAGAAGTACCGGGTCGATACCTTTCCTGCCGCGAGCCGCTTGATCAATGACCTCATGCCGCTATTAATGGAGGCCATCAAGCCCAACGACCCCTTACGACGTAAACTGTTCCAGGTTGATTTCCTCTCCACCTTAAGCGGTGAGATCTTGGTATCGTTGCTCTATCATCGCCAGCTAGACGAAGAGTGGGACAGCGCCGCGCAAGCGCTTAAACAACGTTTGAACGATGAGGGCTTTAATCTCAATTTGATTGGCCGTGCGCGCAAGCAAAAGAAAGTGCTAGACCGCGACTACGTTTTAGAAAAGCTCAATGCCGATGGTCAAACGCTGATCTACCAGCAAATTGAAAACAGCTTTACCCAGCCTAACGGGCCGGTGGCGGAGAAAATGCTGGAATGGGCCATCGATTGCACTCGCGATAGCCAAGGTGATTTGCTGGAGCTGTATTGCGGGAACGGCAACTTTTCCCTCGCCTTGGCGAAAAACTTTCGCCGCGTTCTCGCCACCGAGCTGGCGAAACCCTCAGTGCAATCGGCGCAGTACAATATTTCCGCTAACAACATCGACAATGTGCAGATTATTCGCATGTCTGCCGAAGAATTCACTCAGGCGATCAATGGCGAGCGCGAGTTTCGCCGCTTAAAAGATCAAGGGGTGACACTGAGTGACTATCAGTGCAATACCATTTTTGTCGATCCCCCTCGTGCGGGCATGGATGATGAAACCTGCAAAATGGTGCAAGGTTACGATCGGATTTTATATATTTCCTGTAACCCTGAGACCTTGGTCGAGAACTTAGAGCGCCTAAGCCAAACACACCGCATTAGTCGCTGTGCGCTGTTTGATCAATTCCCGTTCACCCACCATACCGAAGCCGGGGTGTGGTTAGAGCGCAAATAGTCACGGCAAGCAAGCTCGGATAAACGTAAAAAGGCGTCTTCTCGACGCCTTTTTTGGGTTTCAATCACAGCTGTTTTAGAGGCAATTAGACGTCAGAGGCGGTATCATTTTTCGCTTTGCGGCTAAAAAAGCCCAGCTTATGACCGACCCAAAACGCTAATGCCATCGCAACCAAGATCGAGAAGAAGTTGCCGCCCAGCTCTGGCATTTGCATACGAATAAACGCTGAATAGCCAAATGCCCCCACCAAGAAGCAGGCAAACGCAATCAGCGGCGTGCCTTCCGTCAGTGGCTGGCGTTCGTGAAGTTGGTAGCAAGCGTGCACGGCCAGTACAAACGCAAGAATGGGAAAAATAGAAAATGCCACACCACTGACGAACAGTGTCGCGAGTGTTGCACTTCCACAAATGCCGGTAACCAGTGCCAGCAGCAAAAATTTACGTTCTGATTTCACTTGCTCGTGTTCCATGTCTTCACCTGTTTTATGACAGTTTTTCCTGTAAGGCTCGCCGCTCACGGTCTTTTCGATACCAGTAAGCTCCCTTGGCTATCATGCGCAATTGTAACACCATTCGCTCTGCCAATTCTGCGCGGGCGTGAGGGTCAAGATCAAGCGCTTCCGCACCCATATTGAAGACCAAAATCACACACGCTTCTGACTGATTGTACGCTTCTTCATAGGTGAGCTGCGTACGAGATTGTAAATACTCGGTCAACTCAGCAACAAAATGTTGTATTTCCCTTGCCACGGCGGCACGAAACGCCGAAGAGGTGCCTGAACGCTCGCGCAAAAGCAACCGAAACACATTTGGGCTGCTCTCGATAAACTCCATAAAGGTTTCGACCGAAGTACGCACCACACTGCCTTCAGCCGCTATCCGCTGACGCGCCTGACGCATCAGTTGACGGAGCAATAACCCGCCCTCATCAACCATGGTTAACCCCAGCTCATCCATGTCTTTAAAGTGGCGGTAAAAAGAGGTGGGCGCGATTCCCGCCTCTCGCGCCACTTCGCGCAAGCTGAGGCTGGAAAAACTGCGCTCAGCACTGAGCTGGCTGAACGCCGCATCAATGACAGAACGGCGCGTTTTTTCTTTTTGTTGTGCTCGAATACCCATCGCACTCTATCCATGGTCACCATGCTGCCACTATACGCAATTTTAGCGTTTAAATCAGCCAATCCAGGCAGTGTTCCCCATCGCGGCGGCGCGGATTTGAACACAGATTTGCTCGCGAAAGTTAACCTTACGGATAATAAGCGTTAAACTGGTCATAAATAGATGTTGCAATAATGAAAATAAGGTCTGAACCCTATGAGCAAGTCGAGCCCTCGCCCGCAAGATCATTTTGATGCGATCGTGATAGGTAGTGGCCCCGGTGGTGAAGGTGCCGCCATGGGCTTATCCAAAGCGGGTAAGCGGGTGGCAGTGATTGAGCGAGAAAGCACCGTTGGCGGTGGCTGTACCCATTGGGGCACCATCCCGTCTAAAGCACTACGCCACACTGTCAGCCGGATCATTGAATTCAATCAAAGCCCTATCTACACCCAAAACAGCAAGAGTATCCACAGTACCTTCTCACACATTCTCAGCCATGCTGAATCAGTCATAGGCAAACAAACCCGTATGCGCCAAGGGTTCTATGACCGAAACCAATGTACCCTGCTCCATGGTAGCGCCGAATTTGTCGATGCGCATACCTTAACCGTGCATCATAGTGATGGCAGCGCTGATACCTATACAGCCGATCACTTTGTGGTTGCTACCGGCTCTCGCCCTTATCAACCCGCTGACGTGGATTTTTCCCACCCACGCATCTACGACAGTGACTCCATTTTGTCGTTAGCCCATGACCCGCGCCACGTGATTATTTATGGCGCAGGCGTGATTGGCAGTGAATATGCGTCTATTTTCCGTGGGCTCGGGGTCAAAGTGGATTTAATCAACACCCGTGATCGCTTGCTGTCGTTTTTGGACAACGAAATCTCTGATGCTTTGTCTTATCACTTTGGCAGCAGTGGTGTCATGATCCGCAATGATGAGACCTATGAGCACATTGAGGGCACCGACGATGGCGTGATTGTGCACCTGGAGTCAGGCAAAAAAATGAAAGCAGATTGCCTGCTGTATGCCAATGGCCGTGCAGGAAATACCGATAAACTCAATTTGTCCTCGGTCGGCCTTACACCTAACTCGCGTGGGCAGCTCGACGTTGATAGCGAAAGCTACGCAACAGAAGTGGGGCATATCTATGCCGTCGGTGATGTGATTGGTTATCCTAGCCTTGCCAGTGCCGCTTATGATCAAGGGCGCGTGGTGGCCGAAGCCATTTGCCAAGGCAACGCCAACGTGCGCTTGATTGAACACATCCCCACGGGGATCTATACCATTCCAGAAATCAGCTCAGTGGGTAAAACCGAGCAAGAGCTCACCGCAGAAAAAGTCCCGTATGAAGTTGGCCGATCGCTATTCAAGCACTTAGCACGCGCGCAAATCGCGGGGATGGATGTCGGCAGTTTAAAAATCCTTTTCCACCGCGATACCCGCGAGATATTAGGCATTCACTGCTTTGGCGAGCGCGCCTCGGAAATCATTCATATCGGCCAAGCGATTTTTGAGCAAAAAGGCGAAGGGAATACCATCGATTATTTTGTGAATACCACCTTCAACTACCCGACCATGGCCGAAGCTTACCGGGTGGCAGCCCTCAATGGCTTAAATCGTTTGTTCTGAACCGGTCATAAAAGAAAACGGCACCTGGCGGTGCCGTCAATCATTACGATGCCTGCAGTATCGACGACCACGCGAGCGACTCATCCCCCAACACAATAAAGTTAGGGTTCTGTAATGAGTCCCGTTCGTTGTACGACAAGGCCCCCAGCTCTGTGCTCAGAATACGTCCACCCGCTTGCTCAACAATGCATTGGGTAGCGGCAGTGTCCCACTCCCCCGTCGGCCCTAGGCGTAAATAACAGTCGACCGCGCCTTCTGCGACCAAGCAGGCTTTGAGTGCCGCGGAGCCTAATGGCACCAAATCATAATTAATTTCAGGTGCCAGCTTTTCGGTGACCGCATGAATATCTTGACGGCGACTGATGGCGATAGAGAGTGAGGTAATCGTCTCTTCTCGCTTCATTGTCGAGATGCGATGCATTTCGCCATCTGGGGTGATTTTCCAGGCCCCTTTGTCTTGGCAAGCATAGTAGGTCACCCCGGAGACGGGGGCATAGACCACGCCCATGACGGGATGGTTATCCTCCACCAGCGCGATAATAGTGGCAAAGTCACCACTGCCTGCAATAAACTCTTGAGTACCGTCGAGGGGATCAATCAACCAATAGCGCTGCCATTGCTGACGGTCGCTTAATGGCACACCACAGTCTTCTTCTGATAACACGGGGATGTCTGGCGTCAACGCGGTGAGCTTTTCCGTGATCAGCTTATGTGCCGCCAAATCAGCACTGGTTACTGGGGTTTGGTCACTTTTAGTGATCGCTTCAAAATCACCGTCTTGGTAAATATCTAAAATAACCTGGCCCGCAGAGCGAGCAATATCAATCACCTCGGGCAACAACTCAGGCAATGCCATGCCTCACCTCTCAGATTGTAAGTACTTCAGCGCCATCATTAATGCGGTGATACTGCGCGCTTCACAAAAATCACCGTGGGTGAGTAACTCTTCCGCTTGGGCAAGTGGCCAACGAATGATTTCAAGCGGTTCAGGCTCATCCCCTTCCAAGCTTTCTGGATACAAATCACGTGCCAACATCAGCGTCATGCGGCTAGAAAAGTACGACGGTGCCAGAACAACCTCTTTCAGTGGCACTAGCTCACGGGCACCTTGCCCAATTTCCTCTTTCAGCTCCCGCACCGCCGCTTGCTCGGGCGCTTCACCCGGGTCAATCAGCCCTTTGGGAAAGCCTAGCTCATACTGTTCTGTGCCTGCGGCATATTCGCGTACCAGTAAGAGGTCGCCCGATTCGGTCACCGGCACCATCATCACGGCATTACGCCCCGACGGTTTCATCCGCTCATAGGTACGC
Source organism: Salinivibrio sp. KP-1 (assembly GCF_000968645.1). Lineage (NCBI taxonomy): Bacteria > Pseudomonadati > Pseudomonadota > Gammaproteobacteria > Vibrionales > Vibrionaceae > Salinivibrio > Salinivibrio sp. KP-1. Next base: position 9,697 of record NZ_LAQR01000004.1, read on the forward strand.
TCGACGCCATTACTAAAAATCAGCTCCAGCGACTCCACTTTAAACAAGCGAGAAGTGGCGACCACCTGCTTAGACTGAATGTAAGGAAGTTTACGCTGCGTCATATCGTGATTTGCCACCCTTTTTGATAAGCCTATCAGGCCTTGTTAGCCGCGAAAAGAAAAGCGATAGCGTCCTTGATTATCCGGTGCACCCAACCAAGAGAGAGGTGCTTTCATCGGCTCAGGATAGGCCGGCCCCGGCTTCAGCCATCCTGACACAGAGTATCGCCCAGACGGTGTAATTGACAATGAAAACTTATTACTCAACGAGGGGGAATCGCCTTGACCCTGCGCAGCGACACCTTGGCCATCACAGGCGAGAGAAGCACGCAATGGAATATCATTGAGCCGCCCTGAGGGCAGGGTGAGTCCGGCCTGCTGCCACTGAATCTGCCCCGCTAACTGCTGACACCCTGACTCGGCCAACACCGCCTCGCGTACAATCACATCAAGCCGGCCATCAATCGCCACGCTCGGCGGTAACGCCACCGAACGGGTCAGCAGATGCGCGGGAGCAGAGAGCAAGGTTTGAGAAAGCGTTAGCTCGGTGCCATTAAAGCCCACCACGCTTTTACCACTGACACCTTGAGGGCTTTGGACCTTTATCGCGGCTTCCAGCGTGGCGCTGGTCAATAGCCGGTGCCAATGGAGATCCCATTGTATTGGGCCGACAGCCTGATCTTGCCAACGCAGTTGCCTGACTTGCCCCTGCCACACGGTGCCGTTGATCCCACTCAGCTGTAGCTCGGCCGGCAAAGGCGCTAAGCGCAGTAGTGTTGCTGGGGCGTGCACTATCGCACTCACAACGAAAACCAATACACACCCCACCCCTATCAGCGTTTTCTTCCACATCGTTTACCGCTCCAGCTGCAGTCGGGTTACTTGCACCACACCGGCCGTATCGGTCGCTTCAGTGCTCAGGCGAGCGACTTGAATGCCATGCAGCTGAGAGAGTTGCTCGATCCACCGTAGTAATTGATTAAACGGTAGAGGTTCGAGCCCCAATTGCACGCTGTCCTCCCCAGGCTGCAACCGTGTAATGGTAAGATTAAACTCACCCGCACTGGCAGCGATCACTTGGTTGAGCGGTTGGCTTCGACTGGCCACTACTTGGCGACTGCGTCCAGACTGTGAGCGCAATTGCATGATGTGATTGCGCTTTTTTTGTAGCTCATTGTAAACCTTTCGCTCACTGACCAATGCGGCGCGCGCTTGCTCCGCCTGTGCCTGTATCGGCACCACGATGCCCCAATACAGCAAACTTAACAGCAGCACTCCCGCCGCAATCAACACGAGCCGTTGCTCGCGCAAGCTGATCGACTGCCACTGAGTCTGAATACGTGCGATCATGATTGGCTCCTTAGGGTAAATTCACCGCTGACCGTCTCACCACTGCGATTAAGCTGCCCCAAGTCTGTCGCATAATGCTTACTCAAGGTGGCACGTAAGCGCTCAAACTGCGCGAAATCATTGCCGGTTGCTCGCAGTATCAAGGCTTCTCGATTGGCTTGGTAGCGCAGCGCCTCGAGCTCGATACCAGGTACATCTTCCAGTAGAGGAGCCAGTTCGACCAGCCAGGGTAAAAGCGCCGCATCATGTTGTTGGTTTTCTAGCCGAGCTATCTCTGCATCCATTTGCCGCACCATGTATGAGCGAGTCGGGATCCGCTCGTACTCGGGCAAGGTTTGGCGAAAAAGGGCTTCACTTTGTCCCCGTAATGCACGGGCTTGTTGCTGGGTGTCACGAATCGACAACCACTGCTCGACACCAAGCAATCCAGCCATGGCGATCAACAGACAGGCTGCGGGCAAAAAGGGTCTAAGTGTCTGCTTGGTTTGGCTTTGAGGGCGATATCCGCCGGTCAGTAGGTTTGCCGTCACGCCATGACTCTGCACCGCTAATAGATGCATTGCGTGATCTGACTGCCACTCGACAGGGAGCGGTAACGCGCTCAAGGGATTGTCAGCCTGTGGCTTGTCGTCGCCATAGCCTTTGATAGTGAGAGAGTCGGCCTGCTCAGGTGACAGGGTTTCCTCACTGTCTTGGCGGTGTTGCCACCAAGTCTGCCCCCAAAAGGCGAGCCAGTCCGCCGAGCCTACCACGCCTTGATTTGCACTAAAACGGCACAGCCACTGTTCACCCAATGCCAAGAGTGAGAGCGAATCAGACGACCAAGGTACACAAAGCACATCGGGGATCCACTGGCGAGCATCAATGCCTGCCTCATCCAGCGCGTGTTGCCAAGCTTGCATTTGCTGGTGCGCTACCACGGCGACATGTGCGGTGTCTGCCTGGGTGTCAACAATACTCACGTGTACTGCTTCCACCTCTTCCGCCAAGGCTTCCTCGAGCAAGTAAGGCACCACCTTGTCGCGTTGGCGCCTTGAGCCTGGGGGCAATGTTACCGAGGTTAATGTCAGCCACGTGCTGTCCACCAGCACCACTACTCGCCGCGTTTGTGCTTGCTCGGTTAACGCTGACAGTTGCTGACAACTGCCGCTCTCAACCACTTGGTTATCACTGGCACGAACCTGCGCCCAATAAATGGGCTGGCTGGCATCACTGATCCTTATTATCAGTCGCTCGCTCACGCATTCCTCCGAACCGACGGCGCAAAACAGAAACCTCGCCATCGTCTTGATAGTGCAATAGTGCCTGGATGTGACGTTGGGCAGAGGCCACCTGCACATCGGCTTGTAATAAAAAGAACTCGCTGGTCACGCTGAGATGGGACACGACTCGCTCTCGCTCGGCGTCATCAAACTCGGTGAGGTTCAAGGTGTCGATAAACGCGGCCACACTTTTCCACCCTTCCTCCGGGCGCTGGGCAATCACCTGCTGGGCTTGTTCCACCGGTAACGCGGAGGTAAGTAGGGCTGAAAGCAAAGGCGCTTGCTTCTCGGTTAAGGTATTCACATTGACCTTAAGCTCAGCGCTAGGCAACGCGCAAAGCTGAGGCGAGGCGCGCCGAAACACATCACCATTAACCCCGCGCACCGCACGCCACTCACTCACATCGGCCAGCAAAGCATCCGCCGTCACATACGCAGGCTGCACGCTTTCATAATGCGCATCTTCCGCCCCGAGAGACTGATCCAGCTGATTGTTTTCATCAATAAAATCACGGCTTGCCTGAGCAATCACATCCGCTTGATAATCCTCTTCCACATACTGCCCCACTAGCGCCCGTAATACGGTGACCTCATAAGGGGTCGCCCCACCCACTTTGGCGCCACGTAACTGTAAACTATTGAGGTTAAAACAGGCGCTCGCATCTTGTAAGTGTCCACTTACTTTTCCACCATCCAGCGGGAAGGTTCGATCGGGCTCTGCCCAGGTTTGACTTAAGTTCACCGTTTCACTGCCTGCTAAGCTCTCGCGCAATACCGATGCCGCCAAGCCTTCAACCGCATTGCCAAACCAATACGCTTGCTGAAAATGCAGCTGGTTTTCAGCGCGGTGGTAGTTGGTGTATAACCGCGCCGCCATGCTTCCGGCAATCGCGGTCATCAGCGCCATGATCATCATCACCACCAAAAGGGCGGCGCCCTGCTGACGATTCATTGTGCCTCCCGCTGCAGTGGTGCCGGCAAGGTTTGCCCCGCCACGAGATAAGTGCGCACTAACTGGCCATAGCGAGGATGGGTAAAGCGCACTTGAACGGCTTTCGGCAATGCATGTTTGGTATCAAAACTGTCTTGCCAATCCTGTTTGACGTAGAAGCGAAAGGTCAAATCATCAATATCACTGAGCAGCGTCGCCACCGCGGGTTCATCACTCGCGGCTTGGTCTGGGTAACGCCAGCGCAAGCGTTCCAGCTTGCCATCTCTCTGACGGTACCCGACCGCTACCACTTCTCCGCGTGGAAAGCGCATTTGTGGGTTAATCCAGCCCGTGCGGGTAAAGCGCACGCCCATCCCATCACTTTGTAATACCTCTGAACCCGCGATCAGCAACTGCTCTGTTGGCGCTTGTCCTTCGACCCGCTGACGTCTTGCCGCCATTTGACGAAAGTCACTGTCCATGATCACCAACGCGCGCTGCAGTTCCTGTAAGGTCTCACCCACCTGCTGAGACTGCTCGTCACTGCGCTGCACGGTTTGCAGTACTTGGTATGCGGTCAGACTAATGCTGGCGAATACCACCAACGCCAACAGCACTTCCAATAAGGTAAATCCTCGTTCAACGCGTGGCGACATAGGTCCTCACGGTCACTAACGGGTTATCGGTCTCTGCGGCGGCAGCCACTGACATATCAACCGCACGTAACTGGCCCGTTTCTGTGGCGACTGGCACCAACTGCCATTGCCATTGTTGCCCCGCCATCTCGGTGGTGCCTTGTGTGGCTTTATCTGGCACCTTAGCGCTGAGCACCACCTCGGCGAGTTGATTATCCGCCACCATAGCGGCTAAGGTTTTTTGTTCTAAGCGACTCAGTGAGCGGGTGTGCTGTCCAGTGGCTTTCATCACACTCAGCGCCGCCACGGCAAAGATCGCCACCGCGACTAAGACCTCAAGCAAGGTCATTCCCTGCTGCGAGTTAGCGCGTACTAACATCATCACCCTCTCCTGCACGCTGCCAGGTAAACTGCGCCAGTTCATTCGCTTTGAGCTGCCAGGCCGCACGGCCATCTGTTTCAATCATCAGGGTAAACGGTGTCAGCTCACCATTGGGCAGTAGCCAGATTTGCGGTGGCGCCACCGCCTGCTCATCGTCTTCGTCAAACAAATCCTCAAACAGCGGCTTATCCTCGAACAACCTATCTTGTTGCTGCCAACCAAAGCCATCCATGGTTAAGACAAAGCGGCTTTGCTCTGGCAGGCGGCCTTGGGTCGCCCAGCGGTCACTGCTAACAGGTTGCCATTGCTCTTGTCCCAACACTAAAAGTTGATAGCGCTGTTGTTCGATACGCACGCCATAGGTGCGTCCTTCCAACCAACTTTGCTCTGCCCACAGCTTCATCCGCTGATACAGTGCTTGCCCGGCTTCTTGTGTGCGAGTGTCCGCGGGCTCAGGCATCACCATTATCACGCCTGAGGTGCTCACCGCGACGATGACGACCACCAGCAGGATCTCTAATAAAGTAAAGCCGGCCGCTTGACGCATGTTATTGCAGCTCGTTGAGGTTCCAGTTACCAATGTCTTGGTTGACCCCTTCCCCACCTTCTTGGCCATCAGCGCCTAAAGAAAAGATATCAACAACACCGTGCTCGCCAGGGCTGACATAGCGATAGTCATTGTTCCACGGGTCTTGCGGCAGACGTTTGATGTAACCTTGCGCGGGGTAGTTACGGGGGACCGGATCACTTTGTGGCTGGGTCACTAGCGCGTCTAAGCCTTGATCGGTGGTGGGGTACTGATTGTTATCCAATTTGTACATATCCAGCGCATTTTCAAGCGCACTGACATCCGCCACCGCTTTTTTCACCGCGGCTTTGTCTTTGTTGCCCAGCAAGTTTGGGGCAACAAAGCTGGCTAGCAGGCCAATAATCACCACCACCACCATGACTTCGAGCAAAGTGAAACCTTGTTGACGACGCATTTCTTTCTCCTTGTTAAAATTCATAAAATCACAAACCGACCATGTCATTCATGGCAATAATTGGCATCAAGGTGGCCACCACGATAAAAAGCACTAACCCGGCCATCATTACAATCATTAACGGGCCAAATACTCCCAGGGCAACATTGACTTGCGCCTCAAAATCTTTATCTTGGTTATCGGCTGCGCGTGAGAGCATCGGCTCCAGCTCGCCACTGCGCTCGCCGCTAGCAATCATATGTAGCATCATGGGAGGGAACAGCCCTGACTGGTCGAGCGCAACACGTAAGCTAGCCCCCTCGCGCACTTTATCGGCCGCTTCTAATACCCGCTTGCGCACATATTGGTTAGTGATCACTTGTGCAGCGACCTTGATCCCATCCAACAATGGGATTGCACTGGCGGTACAAATCGCCAATGTCCGAGCAAAACGTGATGTGTTCAATCCGCGCGCTACCCGACCCAGTATCGGTAACGCGAGCTTTTGCTTATCCCAGGCAAGACGACGCTGGGTGTCTTTCAGCAATAGACGAATCCCCATACTGACAAGAACCAGCCCACCGACCACCCACACGCCCCACTGAGTGATAAAGTCACTGGCGTTTAAGAGAAATTGGGTTGATGCGGGCAGTGATTGCCCCGTTTGGACAAATTGACCGACGATATCAGGTACCACGGTGGCCAACAGGAAGGCGACAATCAGTACCGAGAAAAATGTCAAAATCGCCGGATACAGCATGGCTTGTAACAAAGTGGCTTGAATACGTTGACGGTTTTCCACATAGTCCGCAAGGCGTTCGAGGACGGTGCCCAAGTGGCCCGCTTTTTCACCGGCTGAAATCATCGCCCGGTAGAGTTCGTCAAAAACATTGGGGTAATCCGCCAACGCATCGGCGAGTGTATACCCTTCCATCACTCGCGCGCGCACACTGGTCATCATGCTGCCAATTCTCGGCTTCTCGGCCTGCTCTGCCACCGCTTTTAAGCACTCTTCGAGAGGCATCGCCGCCTCAATCAAGGTCGCCAACTGACGGGTGATCAGTGACAGCTCCTGGGTGCTAATACCGCGCCCGCGCTGACGAAAAAGCGGCTGAGAAGCCGTACTTTTTTGTGTCGCACGCTTACGGGTAGTGGCCTGGACATCGAGGGGAGTAAAGCCCTTGTCGCGCAATTGTTGCCGCGCTTGGCGTGCCGTATCGGCTTCAATCACGCCCTTGCGTTTGCGCCCTCGCGCATCCAGTGCTTGGTAGTCAAAGGCAGCCATTAACTCTCCTTGGTCACTCGCATCACTTCTTCCAGGGTGGTTTCCCCGTTCAGCACTTTGGCCAAGCCGTCATAGCGGATACTGGGGCTTTGCGCCCGCACCGCCTCCTCGATGGCATGCTCACCGGCATCATGGTGAATCAGTGCTTGTACCTTCTCATCCACGGTCAACAACTCATGGATCCCTGTGCGGCCGCGGTAGCCTTTTTGGTGACAATGCTCGCAACCATTTGGTTTATATAAGGTGATGGTTTCGCCTTGATTGGCAAGCCCCACATCTGCAAACAATTGTTGCTGCGTTGCGTCGGCTTGATAGGGCACTCGGCAGTGTTCGCACAGGGTACGGACCAAGCGCTGCGCCAATACACCAAGTAGCGATGATGAAAGCAAGAAAGGCTCAATCCCCATATCGCGCAAGCGCGTCACCGCACCAATGGCAGTGTTGGTATGTAATGTGGACATCACCAAATGGCCGGTCAGGGAGGCTTGAACCGCAATTTGCGCGGTTTCTAAGTCGCGAATTTCCCCCACCATCACCACGTCAGGATCTTGACGCAACATCGCACGCAAACCGCGGGCGAAGGTCATATCGACTTTCGGGTTGACTTGGGTCTGGCCAATACCGGCCAGATCGAACTCGATCGGATCTTCAACGGTGAGGATATTCCGATCCTCACTGTTAATGGTTTGTAACCCTGCGTATAAAGTGGTGGATTTCCCCGATCCGGTCGGCCCGGTGACCAGTAAGATACCATGAGGCTTGTGAATAAGGGCTCGGAAACCTTGGTGAAGCGCTGGTGCCATGCCAAGTTGGGCTAAATCAAGTTGTACGGCATTCTTATCGAGTAAACGCATCACCACACGCTCACCGTGTGATGAAGGCATGGTCGACACCCGCACATCGACCGCACGGCCACCTATACGGACTGAAATACGACCATCTTGCGGCACGCGCTTTTCGGCAATATCCAGCTTGGCCATGACTTTCACTCGAGAGACTAACAGCGGCGCTAGTTTACGACTCGGAGAGAGGACTTCTCGTAACACACCATCAACACGGAAACGAATCGATAACGCATGCTCAAAGGTTTCAATGTGGATATCAGACGCACTTTCTTTGATCGCTTCCCCCATCATCGCGTTTATGAGCTTGATGATCGGGGCGTCATCTTCCGATTCCAGCAGATCTTCACTTTGAGGCAACTCCTCCGCGAGAGAGAAAAAATCATCACTGTCTGCATCCGCGCCAATATCGGCCATTAGCTGTTGAGCATCTGCGCTATCGCGTTGATACAAACGGGTGAGATGTTGGTCAAAGTCACTGTTTGACACAATTTCAGGGGCACAACTTTTTCCTAACATCCGTTGAACCTCGGCAAGGGTGTTCGGTGTCACAGACGACAAGCACAGTAGGCGTGCAGGCTCAGTGTCATTGAGTAATATCACCCCATGACGGCGGGCAAAGCCAAAAGGCAACTGCCAACGAGCGTCCGGATCTCGGCTGAGCTCTGTCGCGCGATCACTCATCCTGCTAGCTCCGCTTTTAGCGCGCGTACCTCGGCAGGCATCACTGCCTCGCTGTTGTAGTCTGGCAGCACCGGCTTTTCGGCATCCGGCATCAGCTTCACGCCGTCTTGTGCCCGTAACAGCTGCTCAGCTCGAATATAGTTGTACTTACGCTGCGTCACGCCATCCGCTGTTAAGCCGGTACGAATAATGGTCGGCTTGATAAACAGCATCAGGTTCTTCTTTTCAGTCTGGGTCGAGGTCGACTTAAACAAGTGACCTAACACGGGAATATCTCCCAGTACAGGGACCTTGGACTCACTCTCTACCGTGCGTTCATCAATCAAACCACTTAGCACAATCATCTGTTGGTCGCCTACCATCACGGAAGTGGTCAACTGGCGCTTGCCAAAGCGCACATCCACAGCACCGCTCGCGCCAAGTACGTTAGACACCTCCTGCTCGATATCCAATAGCACCGCCGATCCTTCATTGATTTGAGGGGTCACCTTCAGCTTGATGCCAACATCTTTACGCTCGACCGTTTGGAACGGGTTATCGTTATTCGAGCCAGTTTGCGAGCCGGTGATGACGGGTACCTCTTCCCCCACCACAAACGAGGCTTCTTGGTTATCCAGTACCATCAGATTGGGCGAAGACAGAATATTGGATTCATTGTTCGAGGCCACTGCCGTCACCAATGCCGTCCAATCGCCCATGATCACCCCAGCCGCGAGGCCATTTAGCCCCCCCAAGACTTCATTGAGCGCCGAGTAATCACCCGATTCGGTAATAGGCACTTCGTAGCTATCGCCATTGCTATCAAATCGCGTTTCCGTGCGCGTGGTATCTTCGGTCGCTTTTTGTCCGGTCAGATAATTGGTCACACCGACGCCAGTGTTGTTGAACTGAATGCCCCCGTTTTCGAGCGACCCCCATTGCACCCCTAAATTGGCCCCATCGGATTCGGACATTTCCACAATCAGTGCTTCAATCAAGACTTGCGCACGGCGAATATCAAGCTGAGAAATCACGCTCTCTAAGGTTTTCAATATATCGGGCGGCGCGGTGATCACTAGCGCATTGGTCCCCTGGTGGGCAGAAATCTGCACCGTCTGTTGTGTCGACCCTGGCTTGCTCTTTTTCTCTTTTTCTTCCAGCAGATTATCCGACACCCCTTTGAGCACATCGACCACCTCGTCCGCTTTGGCATAACGCAAGTAAATCACTCGGCTATTCCCGGTCGTCGCCATCTCTTTGTCCAACTGTCGGATCAGTTTTTTCACCCGCTCACGCACTTTTGGCTCGCCCGAAACCAAGACCGCATTTAGACGCTCATCGGCGACAATACGCGGCTCAAGCAATTCAGGGCGCGTGTTGGCATTGTCCCGCTCATTCAGTGCATCGACAATACGCACCATTTCAGCGGCAGAGGCGTGCTCTAGGCGCACGACCTCAACCTCTTTATCACCGGCTTGGTCAACACGTTGAATAATATCGGTTAAGCGATTCACCACCGCTGCACGTCCGGTAATCATGATCACATTAGCCGGATCGTAGTGCACCACATTGCCGGCGCCGGCATTGTTGATAAGCTGACGTAAAAGAGGGGACAGCTCACGCACCGAAACGTTTTTTACCGCGACCACACGCGTGACAACTTCATCGCCCACCACGTTATCGGCTTCACCCACCACAGGCACGGGCGACGTTTTGGCATCTTTGTCGCGTACCACCTTGACGACACCGTTATCCATTTCCACCACGGCAAAGCCATATACTTCCAAGACATTGAGGAAAAATTGGTAGTACTGCTCTTCGGTCAACGTGTTGTAGCTACGTACGTTAACTGTACCTCTCACGGAGGGGTCAACAATGATGGTCTTTTCTAGGTTACGACCCACAATTTCAATAAATTCCTGAATATCAGTGCCTTTAAACGATGCACTGAATTCAGCCGCGCTCGCCGACAGTCCAGAAAAAAGAAAAGTCACAGCGATGAAATAGGGGATCAGTCGTTGCCTTAAATTCACGTCACGCTCCTACTGCCGCGCGCAGCGGTGGTTGTAATTTATAATTGAATCGAAATGTCATGTTGCTGTCCTTGCCGCTCGACGACCAGATCAAGCGTGCCCTGTTGTTGAATGCGACTGAGAATGTCGGGCAGTGCCACTGAACGACTGAGTTTGAGGCCATTAATCGCAATCGCGATGTCCCCGGGCTGCAACCCAGATTGTTCAAACAACACCGGATTTTTTCCTGGGGTGAGACGAAAGCCTTTCAGCGCCTTGGCATCACCCACTTGCGCGAGCTGCACATAATCAAGGAGACGCTGGGGGTTTTGATTAAGCTGCTGCGCAAGATTGGCCGGCCAGTCAGCGCTGGCTGTCTCATGGGGAGCGGACTTTGGGGGCGTCACCTTCCCTTTTGACGGTGAAAAGACGGTTTGCGGGGTACTATTAGCCTCAACACCCGGCATCAGCAGTGCCTCTCGACGTGTCCCCTGGCGCAAAATCACCCGATCAGGCAACACCTGTTCGATGCTAACTTGGGTGCCTTTCACCTGCTCACCCACCCCATAGGTCGCCTGTTGACCGCGATTGGCAATCACCGCTAGCGCACGCGACGGCTGATCACTGGCAACCACGCCCACCAATGTCAATTGCAACCGGGTTTCCGGCACCTGACTAACCGCTTGGCGACGTTGGGCCTTCGACGCCTGATAACGCCCGAAAAGCTGGGCATCCATCACAGGGGCGATCGACAAGGTTGCGGTCGATGACTGCGATGTCCCCGCCTCGTGTACTACAGGTGTAAAAGCCGATGGTGCGGGTTGATAGAAAGCCCACACCAGACGACCTGCCAACCATGCGAGTACGCAGACCAAGCCAATATTAAGCCAAGGGGCTGCGCGACGCAGGGTTTGTGGCGAAAAAGAGAAGCGATTATGTTGGCGTCCTGCCTGAGAGATCATTCCTTTTAAACCAATTTGGGTCACCGTTTATCCATTGATGGCTTTTTTTGCCAGCAAATTCCATCATTAGATTACGAAAAGCTGGGCATGCTAGCAAAAACGCTTTGTGATAGTGAGACTTTTTCAGTCATAGAGCTTTATTTTATCGAAGTCATTGCCCTGACGGGAGGTGGAACTGCGATGCTGTGATACTGCTCTAAAGTAAATTTTGTGCTAATGTCGCCGATCCAGATTGCGCAGGAGTTGGATGATGAAAAACCACGCATCAACGCCCTTGACGGCGGTCAGGTTAGATAAATGGCTATGGGCTGCCCGTTTTTACAAAACGCGCTCCATTGCGCGCAATATGATTGACGGGGGCAAAGTGCAGTACAATGGCCAACGTGCTAAGCCGAGTAAAATGGTAGAAGTCGGTGCAGAAATCCGCCTTCGCCAAGGCAATGATGAAAAAACCGTCACTGTCATGGCGCTTTCGGAGCAGCGGCAGGGGGCGCCGATCGCGCAAACCTTGTATCAAGAAACCGAGAGCAGCCTCGCCAAGCGCGAGCACGAGTCAGAAATGCGTCGCTTAAATGCACACAACCCAAGTCCTGATGGGCGGCCGGATAAAAAGCAACGCCGAGATATTCGTAAATTTAAACAAGGCATAGATTAAGGTCGCATTCGCGCCATTGCCGGAGAGAGATTGCATGTCAAACGATCAACTACACCGTTACCTATTTGAAGATGTGTCTGTTCGTGGTGAGCTGGTCAAGCTCGATGACACCTATCAGCGCATACTGGAAAACCAAGATTTCCCGGCGCCGGTCAATGCCTTGCTGGGAGAGATGCTCGCCGCGACCAGCTTATTGACCGCTACGCTCAAGTTTAACGGCTCAATCACAGTGCAACTGCAAGGCGATGGGCCTGTCTCTCTCGCTGTGATTAATGGGGATCACCACCAGCAGCTGCGGGGAACGGCTCGCGTCAAGGGCGAAGTCAAAGACGATGCAACCCTGCCGGAGATGATGGGCAAAGGCCAACTCATCATCACCATTGAGCCTGTCGATGGTGAACGCTATCAAGGGATTGTCGGTCTTGAGTCTGACAACTTACAAGCCTGTCTTGAAGATTACTTCGCCCGTTCCGAGCAACTGATGACTCGCCTTTGGTTGCGCACGGGTGAGCACGACGGTAAGCCCCATGCGGCTGGGATGATGCTGCAAATCCTGCCAGATGGTAAAGGCGACAACAGCGACTTCGAGCATCTGGCGCAGTTGACTGAAACCATTAAAAACGAAGAGCTATTTAGCCTGTCTGCTAAAGATGTGCTGTATCGTTTGTACCACCAAGAAAAAGTCACGCTGTATCCAGCGCAAGAGGTGGTATTCAAATGCAGCTGCTCACGTGAGCGCAGTGCCAGCGCGATCGCCGCCATTGAGCGTAGCGAAGTGGATAAAATGGTGGCTGAAATGGGAACGATTCATTTGCATTGTGATTATTGTGGCACAGACTACGCTTTCGATAGTGTTGATGTTGCAGCTATTTTCGAGCAAAACGCGGATTCTTCCTCACAAATGCAGTAACAGCGTGCTACATTTTTAGCGCTCCGAAGCAAATCCACCTGACGGAGTTCAAAAGCCAGCATTATGCTGGCTTTTTTCTTATTCCTACCCGACTTAACTCACATTTTTTCTCGCATTATTTTTGTACAAACAATAATAGGTCTTTGGGTAGCGCAAACGATTAACTAAGCGTTACCATGTCTATGACATGGCACCTGGTGGTCCGTACCCTACAATCAAAATAACCCCAGTGTGCAGTCTTATATGGAGTCAGTCCCTGAAATCACATATTCAGGTTGCTAGCACAAAGACAGTTAACAACATCTTACCCCAAGGAGCACCTATGACTGTCCTGAACGTCGAACCCGAGGTCGCTGACATCGATCTTTCCCGTCATGGTCTGGAAAATGTCAAAGAAGTCATCCGTAACCCCTCTTATGAGCAACTGTTCGAGGAAGAAACCAAACCTGGGCTGGAAGGCTACGAAAAAGGCGTGGTGACCGAGCTCGGCGCGGTGGCGGTAGATACGGGTATTTTTACCGGCCGCTCACCAAAAGATAAGTACATCGTCCGCGATGACACCACCCGCGATACCATTTGGTGGTCTGATCAAGGCAAAAACGACAACAAGCCGATTGACCAAGCGGTATGGAAAGATCTGAAAGCCCTCGTCACTGATCAATTATCAGGCAAGCGCCTGTTTGTGATTGATGGCTATTGTGGCGCCAACCCAAATACCCGATTACGTATTCGCGTGATCACCGAGGTAGCGTGGCAAGCACACTTCGTGAAAAACATGTTTATCCGCCCAACCGATGAAGAGCTGAAAGACTTTGAGCCCGACTTTGTGGTGATGAACGGTGCCAAGTGTGTCAACACCAAATGGCGCGAGCAAGGTTTGAACTCGGAAAACTTCACCGTATTCAACCTCACCGAACGCATGCAGCTCATCGGCGGTACCTGGTACGGCGGCGAGATGAAAAAAGGCATGTTCGCGATGATGAATTACTTCTTGCCACTGCAAGATATCGCCTCGATGCACTGCTCGGCGAACATGGGTAAAGACGGTGATGTCGCCATCTTCTTTGGTTTATCCGGCACCGGCAAAACCACCCTCTCTACCGATCCCAAACGCCAGCTGATTGGTGATGATGAACACGGCTGGGACGACCATGGTGTGTTTAACTTCGAAGGCGGATGCTACGCGAAAACCATCAAGCTCTCGAAAGAAGCAGAACCCGATATTTACAACGCCATTCGCCGTGATGCATTGCTGGAAAACGTTACCGTTCGTGGCAATGGCACCATCGACTTTGACGACAACACCAAAACAGAAAACACCCGTGTCTCCTACCCAATTTACCACATCGATAACATCGTTAAGCCGGTATCAAAAGGGGGGCATGCCAACAAGGTGATTTTCTTGTCGGCGGATGCCTTTGGTGTGCTGCCCCCGGTGTCTAAGCTGACGCCAGAGCAAACCAAGTACCACTTTTTATCTGGCTTCACGGCTAAGCTCGCGGGCACTGAGCGTGGTATTACCGAGCCCACACCAGCGTTTTCCGCCGCCTTCGGTGCCGCCTTCTTGACCTTGCATCCGACCAAGTACGCAGAGGTGTTGGTCAAACGCATGGAAGCCGCCGGCGCGGAAGCCTATTTGGTCAACACTGGCTGGAACGGCTCAGGCAAGCGGATCTCCATCAAGGATACGCGTGCGATCATTGATGCGATTTTAGATGGCTCCATCGAAAAAGCGGAGACCAAGTCAATTCCAATCTTTAATTTGGAAGTGCCCGTCTCACTCGACGAAGTGAGCGACGGCATTCTTGACCCGCGTGACACCTATGTCGATCCTCTTCAGTGGGAAAGCAAAGCCAACGATCTGGCACAGCGCTTTATCGATAACTTTGAAAAATATACCGACACCCCCGAAGGAGCCGCGCTGGTCTCAGCCGGACCTAAGCTAGACTAACCCCCTACCCCCGTATCGCGCGTGCGATATGGGGGCCTCTTCCCCGACCGAGATACTGGCTAATAGTTGAAGTGACGACACTTTTGCGCCAGTCTTATTGCTACTGATTGCCTTGATAGGGTTGGTTCATGCGCATCCTGGCCAAACTGTTCGCCAGCTTTTTCATTCTCTGTGTCACCGCATTATTGGTGTTAGCAGTCCTCTTTCACACGCGCTACAGCACCGCGCTGTTTCATCATGTCGTGTCACCTTTGCTTCCGGGCGATCTCTCCGCCAAACAGGTGGTCTATCATTGGCGTCAGCCACTGAGTTTGACCCTCACCAAGCCTAGCTATCACGTCGGTCCGCAACACTGGCAGGCCGACCGGCTGCGCGTACAACTTGATGCTACGCGATTGCCACACATTCACTGGCTGCGGATTGATGGCCTGTCTATCGATCTGACGGGCCGCACGCCACCACCTAGCCTAGAGATGTTGCCTGCGTCCCTGCAAATCGGTCGTATCTTGTTCAACGACCTAAATCTCATTGGAGGAGATTGGCAAGCGCACCAAGTGAGTGCCCAGCTTGATAAGTGGCAAAAGGGCGACTCACCATGGGGATCGGTCCGTGGTCGCGCGCAATGGGAAGCCAAACAGATCGATTGGCACGACCTAACGGTCTCTGATGCCCTCCTAGATGCCCAACCCTCGCCAAAAGGCTGGCAACTCAATGGCGTCTCATTTCAATGGCAACGTGCTGCCTTTAGCGCCCAAGGGCAATGGCAACCTGGTGCACTCGCCTTGAGCCAATTGACCATTAGCAATGCCATTGTGGATAGTGAGCAAACACAACAGCGGCTCCGCGAAGCCTTGTCACATTGGCCGTCAAACACCCAGGTCACCATCGCTCGAGCGGACGTCCGTCAACTCAGTGCCGAAACGGATCATCTGTCGGTCAATGCCCTGACCTTTTCAGCGGAACAATTAGCGTTTACCCCTCAGTCGCCTTGGTGGCATCAACCTCAGCTACGCGCCTCGTTTAATGCCGACTATATCCGTTGGCAAGGGCAAACGTGGGAGCAACCGTTAGGGGAGCTGGAGCGTCGCGGTGATACGTGGATAGTCAATCAATTCACCAGCCAGTGGCATGAAGGGTTTATCGCGCTTTCCGGCCAATTTTCGCCCCAAGCTTGGCAGATAGACAGGCTACGCGCCAATGGCCTCACCCTCAGCCGCGAACGGCTTAGGCCGCTGATAGGCGCATTGCCAGATTGGCCGCCACATATCGTCATTACCGATCTGTCGCTGAAACACAATGAGTGGTTAGCGTTATCGCCAGGGTTCCCGGTCAAGGTGGATGGCATTGATATCGATGGGCGCGATCTGCGTCTGCGGCATGACACGCAGTGGCAATTACGCCATGGAACACTGACCGCGAGCGCCAGCTATGCCAGCATCAATCAGCAGTGGCTGGCTGAACCCTACTTACGCGTAGAAGCGAGCGATGGGCTCGTCAATCTACGTCAATTATTACTGGGTTTTTCCGATGGTCAGCTTGCTGCCTCCGGCCAGTGGAATTACAACACGCCGAGCCTACCATGGTCATTCCAAATTGACGGCCTACACGTCCCCTTATCCCTTTATCAATCATGGTTTGACTGGCCGCTGCCTTTAAGCGGGTTTCACGATCTTCAAGGGCAATGGTCTGGGCTGGCGTCTGATACCGAAAGTTTCAACGTGGGCTTAAATGGCACCCTTGCGGTTACCCTGCTGAATGGTCACGCGGATGTCACGCCAGATAAAGGCTGGCCAGAACGAATGTCTGGGTGGTTTCAAAAAGCGCCAACCCAGCAACGCCAGTCGCGGTCGTTCCCGTTTGAACAACTTTCTCTAAAAGCCGACCGTGGCCATATCACGGGTATTCTTCAGGGGGACACATCCGTGTCGATTGATTGGCCGATTTATCAAACCGCCACCCCAAGTGTACGTTAACGCAGTAGTGCCAACTGAGGGGCAGGCTGTGCGGTGGCGCCATCGTCTGATGGCAGCAACACATAAGTGCCGGTAAACACGCCGGCCTTATCGTCGCCACTAAAAAACTCGACTTCGAGCGTGACACGCGCCCGACGACCGTTTTCCAGCCTATCAAGCTCACCGCTCAAGTTATCCAGCGATACACTCGCCCTTGGCCGCTCCGCCACCGGGCGACGATAACGAATGTGGCTGTCTGCGAGGACAATATCCGCACTGAGTTGACGCTCTTTCATTAACAGCCACACCATTCCCCAACCCGCGAGCGTGGCAAGACTAAAAATGCTGCCCGCAAACATGGTGTGACGCGGGTTCAAATTGGCATTTAAATTGGCACACACTTCAAAGTGATAGCCGGTGAATTGGCTGATCTGCACCCCCATTTTATCGCTGATAGGGATTTGTTCTTGCCAGCGCTGCTGCAGCTCGGTACACCACTCAGGATGACGTACCACATCAGACAAAGGGTCTAAGGGTTTCACCATCTGTTGATGACGAATCGGCCCGCGCTCATCACTGAGATCCCCCTGACGAATGAAGTCATGTTGAGCATAAAAGCTTACCGCCTCTTCTCGCGCACTGCACACAAGACGCTTGGCCCCCTCTTGCCGGGCCAATGACTCTAGTGCCATTAATATGAGCGCCCCGAGGCCACGATTACGAAAATCGGGAGAGACCGCCATATACCGGATCTGACCATCGTTGTCTGGGGTTAAGTAAAGACGCCCGATGGCGACGGGGTCATCATCACTGTCGACAATCATCCGATGACAGGCATTGCCATCGTAGGCATCGCGCTCTGAGCCGCGCGGCGCATGCCAAGGCTCGCGCAACATGCGATAGCGAAAGTCATAGTAACGCGCAAGCTCTTGTTCTGTACGTGGCGTGACGATTTTAAACATGCCTATCTCTCCCTGTTAGGCGCACATTTATACCTGAAGCCAGAAAGTCACCGGCCCATCATTGACCAAGCTCACCTTCATATCTGCAGCAAACTGACCGGTTTGCGTCTTCACGCCAGCCTGTTGGCAATCATGGCAAAACACCTCATACAAGCGTTCCGCTTCGGCGGGCGAGGCCCCTGAAAAACTTGGACGCATTCCTTTTTTCGTGTCAGCCGCGAGGGTGAACTGAGAGACCACCAGTAACGATCCCCCTGCCTGTGACACATTGAGATTCATTTTTCCTTCGTCATCTTCAAAGACGCGATAACCGCGCACTTTATGCGCCAGCTTGGCTGCCTGAGTCTCGGTGTCGCCTTTCTCGACACCTAGCAGCACGACCAAGCCTTTTCCTATACAGCCGACGCGAGTGCCTTCTACGGTCACATTGGCTTCACTCACGCGTTGAATGAGGGCGATCATGGGTTTCCTCTTTTTCAATGGTTAAAGGGGGAGATGACGTATCCAGAGCGCTCGACCCAAAATGAGAAGCGTCGCCCTCCGCGCGCGGCCACCAACGTTCAGACTCTCTCAGCGTCGCCGTCACTTGGGCACCAAACAAGACGATACACCAACTAAAATACACCCAGACAAAGAGAATGGGTATCACCGCCAACGCGCCATAAATCAGTTGATACGAGGGAAAGTGCGTCACATAGAGGGCGAAGACTTTCTTGCTTAATTCAAACAGGATACTCGCCACCGCCGCCCCGGCAAAGGCATGGCGCAGACGCACGCGCGTATTGGGGACCAACGTATAAAGCCCCATGAAGGTCAATGTGGTCAGGATAAAGGGCAAAACGCGCAATAAGGTGGTAAACAAATCATTGGCAATCCCGCTTTGTAATAACGACAGCGAGGTTAAATAGGAGCTCAACGCAATGCTGGTGCCAATAAGGATTGGCCCTAAGGTGAGCACCATCCAATAGATGGAAAAGGCGATCATTGTGGGTCGCTTGGTCTGAATTTTAAAGGTGTGATTCAGGCTTTTGTCGATGGCGGAAATCAGCATGATGGCCACCACAAACAAGAAACTCACCCCCACTGCCGTCATTTTACCGGCATTAGCAACAAACTCATTGAGGTAGCGTGCCACCACCTCGCCAGCAGCCGGCACAAAGTTGTTAATCACAAACTGCTGTAACGTCTCACCCACCTCTGAAAAACCAGGAAAACTCGAAAAGGCGGATAAAACCACGGTCACCAAGGGGACCAAAGATAATAGGGTCACATACGCCATATGGCCCGCACTCACCGTGAGCCGATCTTCGCCCATACGCCGCCATAAATGGGTCAGCATCGCCATCAACCAATGACGATAATGACACCACCTTTTCTCATCCAGGATCCCAATTTTGCGCATCCTTCCACCTTAACCTTGTGTTAGCCTTAAGCGTAATGAGTGTACATGATTTATGATTAAGGAGTTGCCTGTGCGGGCTATCTTTGTTTTTGTTATCGGCTTCACCCTACTCACTGGCTGTCAGTCTGCCTACTACTCGGCCATGGAGCAAGTGGGCATCCATAAACGCGATATCATGGTCGACAGAGTGGAAGACGCGGCCAACGCCCAGCAAGCGGCGCAGTCAAAATTTAAAGACGCACGACAAGCTTTAAGCCAGCTCACTGAGTTTGAGGGGGGAGAGTTACAAGC
Organism: Salinivibrio sp. KP-1; assembly: GCF_000968645.1. NCBI lineage: Bacteria > Pseudomonadati > Pseudomonadota > Gammaproteobacteria > Vibrionales > Vibrionaceae > Salinivibrio > Salinivibrio sp. KP-1. The sequence goes on from NZ_LAQR01000004.1 coordinate 29,147, forward strand.
TGCTTACGAGGCAGTGGATAACCAGTATCAACAAAGTCATGATGCGGTCACCCGCGTGCGCGAGCGGATTGATGCGCTTGAGTCCGTCTCTGAAGCGCTGTTTGATGAGTGGGAAGAAGAATTAGACTTGTACACCAATCGACGCCTGCAGCGTGATAGTGAGCAACGCTTGCGTCAAACCCGCAAGGAGTACGAGCGGTTACGTGATGCGATGCGTCGTGCGGAAAAAACCATGACGCCAGTGCTAAACACGCTGCAAGATAACCGCCTTTATCTCAAACACAACCTCAATGCCCGCGCGATTGGTGCATTACAAGGCGAGTTAGATGCGCTCTCTGGCGAGATAGACCGCGCAGTCGCTGACATGCAACGCGCAATCCAAGCGTCAAATCGCTTTATCCAAACCCTCAATTAAACGCTAGCCAATAAAAAAGGCACCCGAGGGTGCCCTTTGTCCACATCGCGCGGTGATGCCCGCGTGATTAACCTTTACGACCTGCGCGCTTACGCTCGGTTTCGGTCAATAGCTTCTTACGGATACGAATGCTCTCCGGCGTCGCTTCAACCAGTTCATCATCATCGATAAACTCAAGCGCCTGCTCCAAGGTGTACTTGATCGCTGGGCTCAATACCTGCGCGTCATCGGTACCTGATGCACGAACGTTGGTCAGCTGCTTACCTTTCAAGCAGTTAACGGTCAGATCGTTGGCACGATTATGAATACCAATCACCTGACCTTCGTATACTTCGTCACCGTGCTCGGCAAACAAGCGTCCGCGGTCTTGCAAGTTAAACAGTGCGTAAGTCAGTGCTTTACCTGCCGCATTTGAGATCAACACACCATTAATGCGCTGGCCAATATCGCCACCTTTGTACTTACCGTAATGGTCAAAGGTATGATAAATCAGCCCCGAGCCAGAGGTCAGTGTTAAAAACTCTGTTTGGAAACCAATCAGACCACGTGATGGCATCACAAAGTCCATGCGTACACGGCCTTTACCATCTGGAAGCATGTTCGTCAGCTCGCCTTTACGCAGACCGATGCTTTCCATCACGCCACCTTGATGCTCTTCGAGCACGTCAATGGTCACTGTCTCAAACGGTTCGAATTTCTCGCCGTTTTCTTCTTTGATGATCACTTCTGGGCGCGATACCGCCAGCTCAAAGCCTTCGCGACGCATGTTTTCGATCAAAATAGACAGATGGAGTTCACCACGGCCAGACACGCGGAATTTATCTGGGTTATCGGTCTCTTCCACGCGCAGTGCCACATTGTGGACCAGCTCTTTTTGCAGACGCTCAAGGATATTACGTGACGTAACGTATTTACCTTCGAGACCTGCAAACGGCGAGGTATTCACCTGGAAGGTCATGGTCACAGTGGGCTCATCCACCGTCAGTGCAGGCAAGGCTTCCACATTACTTGGATCGCAAATCGTGTCTGAGATTTTCAGCTCACCCAATCCCGTAATGGCAATAATATCGCCCGCAGAGGCTTCATCAACGTCATGACGCTCTAGGCCCATGTAGCCCAAAACACTGCCGACTTTACCGTTACGCTTGCTGCCATCTGCACTCACAATCGTGACTTGCTGGTTCGGCTTAACCGAGCCACGTGTAATACGACCCACGCCGATCACACCCACATAAGAGTTATAATCCAGCTGAGACACCTGCATTTGCAGCGGCGTGGTGATATCGACATCCGGTGCATCAACGTTATCAACGATCGCATTGAACAGCGGCTCCATATCCTCGCCTTCTGTGGTTTCTTCTAGGCTCGCCCAGCCGTTAAGGGCTGACGCGTAAACCACTTGGAAATCCAATTGCTCATCCGACGCACCGAGAGTGTCAAACAAGTCAAAGACTTGATCCATCACCCAGTCAGGACGCGCCCCAGGGCGGTCAATCTTGTTGATCACCACAATCGGTTTCAAACCATGGGCAAAGGCTTTTTGGGTCACAAAACGGGTTTGCGGCATCGGGCCGTCTACCGCATCGACGACCAGTAGTACGGAGTCAACCATCGACATGATACGCTCAACCTCACCACCAAAGTCGGCGTGTCCTGGGGTATCAACGATGTTGATGCGGTAGTCATTCCAGTTAATGGCAGTGTTCTTGGCCAAGATGGTAATGCCACGTTCTTTCTCAATGTCGTTTGAGTCCATGACACGCTCTTCCACCTCACCGCGGGAAGCCAGCGTACCGGATTGCTGCAGCAGCTTATCCACTAGCGTGGTTTTACCGTGGTCAACGTGGGCAATAATGGCGATATTTCTTAGTTTATCTGTCTGTATTTTGGTCATGGACTCTCTTTTTCACTCGATAGACGGGGCGCGCGCCGAAGTTGGCGAGCTATGCTAACACGACGGCACCGCCACCTGATTAAAAAAACGGCCGTAATGTACCAGATTTTGTCGCAAAACCCACCTTATTATGTGAATTGGCTCACCGTCACTCAGGGTTCATCCTGTCACAGTTGGTTATTTATTGTGCAAATACAAGGATTCATCGTGATGAGAGAAAAAATGAATTTTTAAAGACCGTCCACACTCTTGTCATGCATTGTCTGCTACAAAGAGAGGGGACGATGCCTGCACGCATCTCGTGCAAAGCGGCGCACCGTCTTTGCCCCTTGCACCATATGCGATCATGTTTGCACTACAATGGTGCACAATGCACGCTTTTGACCCAGGCTGCACACGGTTTTATCGCGTTAAACGCGGTTTGGCGCGGCTTAAAATTGTTGGCACGGTTTTCGCTTTGTCATGAAGCAAGGAGCCAACTCGCTATTTACTCAATTTGACACCGGAGGTTATTTCACATGTCAGTAGAAAACGTGCTCGCACTGATCCAAGAAAACGAGGTGAAATTCATCGACCTGCGCTTTACCGATACCAAGGGTAAAGAGCAGCATGTTTCTATTCCCTCACATCAGATTGATGATGACTTCTTTGAAGAAGGCAAAATGTTTGATGGCTCATCGGTTGCGGGCTGGAAAGGCATTAATGAGTCAGACATGGTGATGATGCCTGACCCAAGCTCTGCCGTGCTTGACCCTTTTACCGAGGAAAGCACCCTGAATATCCGTTGTGACATTCTTGAGCCTTCAACCATGCAAGGCTACGACCGTGACCCACGCTCAATTGCTAAACGCGCAGAAGATTACATGCGCGCAACCGGCATCGCCGATACCGTTCTCATCGGTCCTGAGCCAGAGTTCTTCTTATTCGACGACGTCAAATTTGCCACCGATATGGCTGGCTCGTTCTACAAAATTGACGACGTCGAAGCAAGCTGGAACTCAGGCACTGCTCTCGAAGGGGGTAACAAAGGTCACCGCCCTGGTGTGAAAGGCGGTTATTTCCCAGTTGCACCGGTTGATTCATCACAAGACATCCGTTCTGCCATGTCATTAGTGATGGAGGAAATGGGTCTAGTGGTTGAAGCACATCACCACGAGGTAGCGACCGCGGGTCAGAATGAAATTGCCACCCGTTTCAACACCTTGACCACCAAAGCCGACGAAATTCAAATCTACAAATACGTGGTTCACAATGTCGCGCACGCCTTTGGTAAAACGGCAACCTTTATGCCTAAGCCACTGGTTGGTGACAATGGTTCAGGGATGCACGTCCACCAGTCGCTTGCCAAAGATGGTCAAAACCTGTTTGCCGGTGACAAGTACGGTGGTTTGTCTGAAACCGCACTGTACTACATTGGCGGTGTCATCAAGCACGCACGTGCGATCAACGCATTCGCCAACGCCTCAACCAACTCGTATAAGCGTCTGGTCCCAGGCTTTGAAGCGCCGGTCATGTTGGCTTACTCAGCACGTAACCGCTCAGCGTCAATCCGTATCCCTGTGGTACCGAGCCCGAAAGCACGCCGTATTGAGCTTCGCTTTGCCGATCCAACAGCCAACCCGTATCTCTGCTTCGCAGCCATGCTAATGGCTGGCCTAGACGGGATTAAGAACAAGATCCACCCTGGCGATGCCATGGACAAAGACTTGTACGACTTGCCAGCGGAAGAAGCAGCGGAAATCCCAACCGTTGCCGAGTCACTGAAAGAGGCCCTGCAAGCGCTTGACGCGGATCGTGAATTCTTGACCACAGGTGGCGTATTCTCTGATGACTTCATCGACTCTTACATCACGCTGAAAGGCGAAGACGTTGAGCGCATCCAAATGACGACCCACCCTGTGGAGTTCGAGCTGTACTACTCAGTGTAAAGGCTCATACACCACAAATTGCAGCCCACCTCGCAGGTGGGCTTTTTTGTGCTTTTTACCCGCACGATGTGGCTTATCATGGTCCATATCTGCAGAAAAAGAAGGGTAAGCGATGCGCTGGATAGCCATCATCGTGTTCAGCCTCACTGTCACCTGCCAGGCTGGCACGATTTACCAATGGCGGGATCAAAACGGACAGTGGCATATCAGCGATCAGCCTCCCAATGCGCCCCACCAAGTGCGGTATTATGCTCCCTCGTCGATGTCGCCATCGTTAACGCAACCGCCGCAGACAACCACCCAGCCCGCCAGTCAATCAAACGTGGCGATCACACTGGTTCACCCCAGTGATGGCGCGACGTTACGTAGTAATCCCGGTAAGGTTTCAGTAAAAGCCACCCTTGCTCCGGCGGCTTCCCCAAGCGACCAGGTCCAGCTGGTGATGGACGGTAACCCCGTTCAGGCTCACCCTAAGCAGACGCGCAGCGCCTCACAGCTCACACTAGAATGGCACCTCAGCCCGATAGACAGGGGCACCCATCGTTTTCAAGTCCGCTATTTAGAAAGCGGCAAGGTAATTGCATCATCCTCTGAGCATCAGGTGTATTTGCATCGCGCCCATGTGAATCAGCCACATCGAACGCATGATTAATCCGCGACAACGCCGATGAATTCACAAACCCGGCAGTGCAAGCTGCATCAAGCAAGGATCTCGATTACACTCAATGCACCAAAACAGTGCAAACAAGGACGCAACACGGATGACCCCCGCTCAACTGTTCGATCATCTTCTCACCGCGATCATTGTGGTGGATAGCCAATGGCGTATTCAGTACGTCAACGCGGCCGCCGAGCAGCTGATGCACCAAAGTGCCAGGCGCCTGCTGACACAACCGCTCACCGCGCAGATTCAGCACGCCAGCGTCGACTGGGGACAAATTGCCAACACCACACGTGCCGGGCAAAGCTTGACGGACAGTGATGTGACCTGGGTGGTGGACGGCCAGCCACAAAAGGTGCAACTCAGCGCCAGTCCGTTGTTTGATCAAGCAGATGAGGGACGGCTGTTACTGGAAGTGAATGTGGTCAGCCAACAACAAAGGATCAGTAAGGAGCTTACCCAAAAAGCGCAACAACAAGCGGCAAAAGAGTTGGTACGCGGCTTGGCACATGAAATAAAAAACCCGCTCGGCGGCTTACGCGGGGCGGCACAGTTGCTAGAAAAGATGCTGCCTGATGCGAGCTTGGCTGAATATACGCAAATTATTATCGAGCAAGCCGACCGATTGCGAAACTTGGTCGACCGTTTACTGGGGCCACAGCGCCCTGGGTTGCGCCAACGACAAAACATTCACGTTGTGTTGGAAAAAGTCCGCCAATTGATCAGCCTCGATAACCACGAAGGCATCCAGATCATTCGCGATTACGACCCCAGCTTACCCGATTTTGAGATGGATCCTGAGCAGCTTGAGCAAGCGATTCTCAACGTCGCCACCAATGCTGCCGATGCCATACGCGGTCAGCCTGACGCCTGTTTGACGCTCCGCACGCGCACAGGCTTTCAAACCGTGATCCATGGCGAGCGTCACCGAGTGGTCGCGCAAATTGAAATCATCGACAATGGGCCCGGGATCGCGCCGCATCTGCAGGACACCTTGTTCTACCCCATGGTGACGAGCAAGGCTGACGGCAATGGGCTTGGACTCGCTATCACCCATCATTTAATCGATCAGCATCAAGGCAAAATTGACGTGAATAGCTGGCCAGGCCATACCTGCTTCACCATCCAATTGCCAATCATTGAAAAGGACACGCCACATGAGTAAAGGGACCATTTGGATTGTTGATGATGACAGCTCCATTCGTTGGGTGATGGAACGCACCCTCAGTGCCGCCGGCCTCACCTGCGATACGTTTAGCAATGCTGAAAATGTACTCAGTGCCCTGCATGAACGTCGCCCTGATGTGTTGGTCTCCGATATTCGCATGCCAGGTAGCGATGGGCTGGCGCTGCTAAAAGCGGTACAAGAGCAACACCCTGACTTACCCGTGATCATCATGACCGCGCACTCGGATTTAGATGCCGCGGTTAACGCCTACCAAAAAGGCGCGTTTGAATACCTGCCCAAGCCGTTTGATATTGATGAAGCGCTGGCTCTGGTTGAGCGCGCACTGGCCCACTATAAAGAGCAGCAAAAGCAACAAACGTCACAACAGCCGCAAACGCAGACACCAGAGATCATCGGCGAGGCCCCCGCGATGCAAGAGGTGTTTCGTGCCATTGGCCGGCTGTCACGCTCCTCGATTTCGGTGTTAATCAATGGTGAGTCGGGCACGGGTAAGGAGCTAGTCGCCCAAGCGCTACATCGTCATAGTCCGCGGGCCAATCAAGCCTTTATCGCCCTGAATATGGCCGCCATCCCCAAAGACTTGATTGAGTCCGAGCTGTTCGGTCATGAAAAAGGCGCATTTACTGGGGCCAACGCGGTCAGGCAAGGACGCTTTGAGCAAGCCAATGGGGGGACGTTATTTCTCGATGAAATTGGCGATATGCCATTGGATGTGCAAACGCGTTTACTGCGTGTGCTAGCGGATGGTCAATTCTATCGGGTCGGCGGTCACGCGGCGGTCGATGTGGATGTGCGCATTATCGCGGCTACCCACCAAGATCTCGAACGCTTGGTGACAGAAGGCAGTTTCCGAGACGACCTGTTTCACCGTTTGAACGTGATCCGCGTTCATCTACCCTCACTCAAAGATAGGCGCCAAGATATTCCCCAGCTATGTCAGCATTTTCTTGCCCGCGCCGCCAAAGAGCTGGATGTCGAAGCCAAGCAACTCCACCCAGACACAGAAACCATGATGAGCCAGTTACCTTGGCCGGGTAACGTCCGCCAGCTAGAAAACACCTGCCGATGGCTGACCGTGATGGCCAGCAGTAAGGAAGTGCTTCCCTCCGATCTCCCAAGGGAACTGTTCAACCAGCCCAGCACGGTGGCCGACAGTGAAGCACATGATTGGCAGCAAGCCCTCACCCAATGGGCCCAAGATGCGATAACACAAGGACAACACGGCATTTTGCAACAAGCGCTACCCAGCGTCGAACGCATCTTGTTGCAGTCGGCGCTCAAGCACACTCATGGCCACAAACAAGAGGCGGCTAAAATTTTAGGGTGGGGACGTAATACCCTGACACGCAAACTCAAAGAGCTAAATATTGAGTCGTAACTCATTATTGAAACTGACACTCTTTGAACCTCTGCTAAATTTAAGTAAAGAGATTGAGGTAAAATCCAACAATCGTGTTATTTTTCTGATAAGAGTGAAGTTGTTGTCCTGATGAGAAACGTACGCCCATTGTCAATACGCGCTGCCGTTATGCTTCCCGTGTTTCTCGTCCTAACACTGACGTTGGTCGTGATCATTATTACCATCAACAACCACTATCGCGCCAGCTCGCAATTTGTCGGCAAATTGTTACTCGAAGACTACTCCGTCGGTATTGAGCGAGACTTGCGCCAGTATCTTGCTCACCCCTTTAATGCCAACATCTTTGTCGCCGACAGCCTAGCCGCCCGGCTTGGCGATGCGCCAATGACTGACTCAGGGCTGCGTGATTATCTTCTCAATAGCTACACCTCCCTCTACCAAGCCATGCCTTACATGCAGGTACTCAGTATTGGGGTGGATGCCGAAGGGACGTATTTTGGCTACCGCAAAAGCCAAGCGGGTCAATATATTTTGATGGAGCAGAGTGACGCAACCCAAGGCACGCTGCGTATTTTTGATGGCCGCACGCCAAACGCTAACGTCGTTTACCAAGACAGCGATTACGATCCACGCATCCGACCATGGTACATTCCTGCTTTTAATCGCGAGCAACCGCGCTGGACCGACATTTACCGTGATGCCGATGAAGTTGGTGAAGTCTCCTTATCGGCCATCGCCCCGGTGATGGTCGATGATAATGTGTGGGGCGTGGTCGCCAGCGACATCAAGCTCAATGCGTTTAACCGCTTCCTCAGCGAACGTCAACAAAAGCTCGGCGGGGCATTATTTATTGTCGACGATGAGGGCCGAATGGTCGCCCACAGTGGCCAAGAGAGCCCCAGCAATATCTTACATTTTCCTGATATTACCCATAATCCAGTCCTCGACAATACGATTAGCCAGGTCGCAAATGCGTGGCCGCCCGACCCCAGCCGTTTAGGCAAGCCCTTTAATTTCGATATTGCCGATAAGGGCCATTTTTATGGCACCATTAAAAAAGTGGCGATGCCCGCTCCCTTTCAGCATCAGTGGTATGTGGTGGTCGCACTGCCCGATCAGCTACTGTTAAAAAACCTTCTTAGCCAGCAAGAAATCAGTATTTATCTGGTGGTAGCCATGGCACTGGTCGGGCTTGCGGTGGTGTATTTCATTATACGCCAACTGACTCGCCCATTGAGAGACACCGCTGAAGCGGCAGCCAAACTGGCATCCGGCAATTTGACTTACCGCATTAATACACCCGCAAGCCTGCGGGAAATCGCGATACTCAAAGAAGCGTTTAACAATATGTCGGTCAAATTGCAGCACTCTTTCGATGCGCTGCGCCAACAAGTCCGCCAAGATAACCTCACGCAACTTTATACGCGGGAAGGCTTGATTGAACAGGCCACGGGCTTACGCTATCACGCTCCCAATACCTTGGTGATTTTGGGGATCAATGGCTTTCGTAATATTAATGGCAGCCTGGGACAAGAAGGCGGGGACACGCTTTTATGCGCGATTGCCGATCGACTCAGCGCCCTCTCCGATGGCTCTGGGATGCTACTGGCACGCGTACGTGGCGATGAGTTCGCCGTTCTCGCGCCCAATACCACTAACCGAACGCAATCAGAGGCATTGGTCGATCAGTTACTGAGTTTATTTAAGCGCCCCGTCACCATCGGCAACGATGATGTCCTGGTCGACGCATGTGCGGGCGTAGTCTTTGGCTACACCTTTGGCGATGCCATCTATGAAGGCCTTGATCACGCTGGTCTCGCATTGAGTGAAGCCAAACGCAGTGAAACAGCGATGTACGTGTACTTTGAAGCCAATATGCAGGCACGGATTCAAGAGCAATCACGGCTTCTCCTCGAGCTTCATCACGCCGTTCAGCATCACCAGTTTGAGGTCTATTACCAACCCTTTGTCCGCTTGCTTGATGGCCGGTTCTGCGGCGCAGAAGCCTTGGTGCGCTGGCGCCACCCTACACGCGGCATGGTCTCCCCGGCTGAATTCATTCCCGTGGCCGAACAAAGTGGCTTGATTAATCAAATCGGCATGCAGGTACTTGAGCAAGCCGCCTATGACACCGTGGCGCAGATTCAAAAAGGCTTATGGCCAGCCAATTATCAGCTACACGTGAACTTATCCGCTCGTCAGCTACTGTCGGCCGACTTTATCGACAAACTGCAAAGCGTGCTGGATCGTACTCAACTGCCAGCGGATAATTTAACCTTGGAGATCACTGAGTCACAGCTGATGAGCCACGAACACTTGGCAACTTCAGGGTTAACCAAAATCCGTGCGCTGGGAATTAAAATTGCTATCGATGACTTTGGCACCGGCTATTCATCGCTGGCATACCTTCACCAAATGGCGTTTGATAGCCTTAAGATTGATCGCAGCTTCGTTCACTCGATGACTGAAAACAGCACCAACCAACGCATCATTGAAGCCGTGGTTGCTATGACACGTGGCATGGATGTACACCTAGTGGCCGAAGGGATAGAAACCCAGGAAGAAGCAGAGCGGCTGCGCGACATCGGTTGCCATTTTGCACAAGGTTTCTTGTTTGCCAAACCTCTGCCCCTCACCGAGCAACCAACAGAACGGGTAACGGACAAGCTCCCCACGCGATAGCTGTCACGCCATCGACACACTGACTACTGACGATGAGCAGGTCACTCGCTATACTGAGCCCCAACTCACCTGCTGGGAACCGATGATGATAAGAAAAGACTTACCCGTGACGGATTTACACCGCCACCTAGACGGCAATATTCGTATCGAAACCATTTTGGCATTAGGGCAAAAATTTGCGATGCCGCTACCCGCTACTGATATCGAGTCATTGCGCCCACATGTGCAAGTGGTTGAGGCCGAACCCGATTTGGTCGCGTTTCTGTCTAAGCTCGATTGGGGCGTGGCAGTATTAGGTGATTTAGATGCCGTTCGTCGCGTCGCCTACGAAAACGTAGAAGATGCCTTAAACGCTCAAATTGATTATGCCGAGTTGCGCTTTTCGCCCTACTACATGGCGCTGAAGCATCAGCTCCCCCTCGAAGGGGTGGTAGAAGCCGTGGTAGATGGTGTGCAGGCGGGTAGCCGCGACTTTGGCGTGAAAACCAACTTGATTGGTATCATGAGCCGTACTTTCGGCACGCAAGCATGTATGGCCGAGCTCGATGCGCTACTGACGCAAAAATCACACTTAGTCGCCATCGATCTGGCCGGTGATGAGCTGGGCCAACCAGGTGACCAATTCACCGAGCACTTTGCCAAAGTACGGGCCAGCGACCTGCAAGTCACCGTGCACGCGGGCGAAGCCGCTGGCGCCGCCAGTATGTGGCAGGCAATCAATGAGCTCGGCGCCACCCGAATCGGTCACGGGGTCAAGGCAATAGAGGACCCAGCGCTGATGGATTATTTGGCTAAACACCAGATAGGTATCGAAACTTGCCTGACGTCAAACATCCAAACCAGCACCATTGCCGATCTCGCACAACATCCTGTGCGTCAATTCCTCGACCATGGCATTTTGGCGTCCTTGAATACCGACGACCCAGCAGTAGAAGGCATTGAGCTGCCCTATGAGTATGAAGTGGCTGCCCCTGCCGCAGGCTTAACCCCTGCGCAAATCACCACATTGCAAGAAAATGGTCTTTCGATTGCTTTCTTGTCTGATAGCGAGAAAGCCGCACTGACAGCCCACGCGGCAACACGCTAGGTCGCCGTAGAGCCTCTCCACGCGAGCCTCGCGCCGTAAAAAAACCGCCATTTGGCGGTTTTTTTAGGCTAAATCACCCGCGAAAACTGTTGCTGACGCGCTCTATCTCGCAAATAAACATCAAAGCTCATACAGATATTGCGGATCAGCATACGGCCTGTTTTGGTCACCGTAATCGTTTGATCGGTCACTTGCACCAACTCGTCATCAATAAAGCACTGCAGTAACGCCAGATCTTCAGCAAAATACTGATCAAAATCTATCTGGTAACGTGTCGCAATGTCCGCTTTCTCTAAGGTGAAGTTACACATCAGCGCTTTTATGACATCACGACGAATGCGATCATCCGGCTCAAGCATCACGCCTTTAAACAGTGCATGGCGTTCAGCATCCACTTGCTGATAATACGCTTTCATCTCTTTTTGGTTCTGCGCGTAACAATCACCAATCATCGAAATCGCCGATACGCCGAGTCCGAGCAGATCACAGTCACCTTGCGTGGTATAGCCTTGGAAGTTGCGATGTAAACGCCCTTCTCTCTGCGCCACCGCCAGCTCATCATCAGGCAGAGCAAAGTGATCCATCCCGATAAACTGATAGCCTGCCCCTGTTAACGTATTGATGGTGTCTTGCAACATGGTGAGCTTGGCGTCCGGAGACGGTAAATCCTCTTCTTTGATTTTGCGCTGCGCCGCGAACAAATTAGGCAAGTGCGCGTAATTAAACACTGAGAGTCGACCCGGACGCATCGTCAAAACTTGCGCTAAGGTTTTGGCAAACCCCTCTGGAGATTGGCTGGGCAAGCCATAAATCAAATCGAGGTTGGTGGAGCGGAAGCCCAGTTCACGGGCACGTTCAACCAAGGCGTGAATAAAATCTTCATCTTGCTCGCGATTGACCAGCTGCTGCACTTTTTTATCAAAGTCTTGCACCCCGATACTGATGCGATTGAAACCTTCGCTCCGCAGGTGATCGAGCATATCGAGTGGAATTTCGCGCGGGTCGACTTCAATGCTGATTTCCGCATCGCGCTCAAAACCAAACTCTTGACGCAACAATCCCATTAAGCGGGAGATTTGCGCCTTGGTGAGAAAGGTGGGCGTGCCACCGCCCCAATGCAGCTGAGTCACTCGACGTGAACCCAGCAAGAAAGCACGCTGACGGATTTCGTGCTCAAGCGCATCTAAATACTCATCCGCCTTGTGTTGGTGCCGTGTCACCACTTTATTGCAGCCACAGTAATAACAAAGTTTATGGCAAAACGGGATATGCACATACAACGACAACGGGCGCTCAGGGTACTGACTACACGCCATATCAAATTCCGCGGGCGCAAACGCCTCATGAAATTCGAGTGCCGTCGGATACGACGTATAACGGGGCCCTGAATAGTTGTACTTATTTATAAGGGCTTGATCCCAAATGATTTGTGGTGATGACATGGCTTACATTCCGCAAAAGCGCTTAGGAAAGGAGTAACAGCGTCTAGTGTGCCACAGCCTTGAGTAAGGTGTTTAGCACTACCCGCACTGGTGTTGCGAAAGTGTCGGTGAGATCGATTTTCGCCCAATAATTATAAGGGTATTGAGGCAAAATGACAGAGGAAAGCAGCCACGATAGGCTGCATTCCAGGCAGTCACACTTAGTGCGTGAGGATATGATCAGGGATGTGACGCGCGCCGGTGAAAGCGAGGATTTCCGCAAGCTCAACTTTTATCGCCTCTTCCAAACGCGCTTCATGTTTGGCTCGGTCTAAGTCGAGTCGCATGCGCTCATTCTTTTTCAATCCCTTCCTTGCCTCACCGCGAGGGGTATCTTTTACCGCCTCATACAGTTCAAACAAGGCCGGGTAGCGGCTATCAAACGCAACCCGTTTATCGCCTTGTAGATGATCCATGATCATGTAAAGGCGGATCGCAGCCTCCGATAAATCGCATTGATTCTGTAGTGCGGCAAACGCAATCACATCAACACTCTCAATGATTTTGTCATTGCGTTGGTTGATCGCTGCCTCTTTCATCTCGGCTTGCCACTTGGTTTGTCGCTTTAACTTCGCCAGCAATACGCCTGCGTAAACCGATAGCGCTAAAATAATGAGCGCCCCAAGTCCTGCCAATATCCAGATCCACTCCTGCACCGGTTACTCCTTGTTAATCGTCCTGTTGCTCAAATTTAGCCAGCAGGTCGTCGTCATCATCCAACTCGTTATCGTCGGCAAGCAGGCCCAGTTTATCCATCAGCACCTCAATCCGATCCAGCTTCTCATCCACATAAGCTTGTAAACCCGCCCCTAATTTCTCGCCATTTTCGATTCTATCCAACAACACGTTCAATTGTGGATCTTGCTCAAGCTTGGCGAGCTCTTGCTCTGGTGTGAGCTTGGGTTGCTTAGGTTTTTCTGCATCCGTACCCAATGGGATCGGCTTTTTACTGCCTATGCGCGGGTCTTTTTTGCCACCGCTGCGACGCACTTGCTTGTTGTCTTCTTCTGAATGACGCGAGCCGGCTTTTTTGCCTTTACGCTTTTTTTGCTTTTTCAGCATTCGCGCAATGCGGTCTTGCTCGTTCTGATTCTTATCTACGTATTGCGCCGGGCCTTCCGATCCTACGCGGCGCGTTTTCTTTTTACGCGTCATGACTCTGGTTTCCTCATTAAAATTACGTCGTTGCCGATAAACGTCAGTTCCAACCCCGCTTGGTGAGCTAAAAACTGGAATGTATATCGGCTAAAAAAGCTGACATGCGTCAGATCATTCTTATAGTGCCAGCGTGAAAAAGCGTCTGGATCTTTAACCAGCTTGGTCATGATGCCCAAGTACCCCCCCGGCTTGAGCATCGACAACCACTGCTGCCATTGCACCTTTGGCCAATAGAAATGCTCGATGGCCTCCGTACAGGTAATAAAGTCATAATGTGCATCCAGTACGTCGGTTTGTGGCGCATAGAAGGGATCATAGCAGGCGACATCATGCCCTGCGTTTCGCAGCATACTGGCCAAGACAGGCCCAGGACCACAACCAAAATCTAATCCCTTTGCTGGCACCGATAAGCGGTCGAGTAAAGGGTTGATCACGCGCGATAAAAAACGCTGATAACCGTCATCCTCAGGGTGATTTTGGTGTAAGTCATAGATAGCTTTCTCATTTTCAGGCGCGAGCAATGCCTGGCGCTCAACAAACACCAACGCGCACGCCGCGCACTGAAGGTACGCTCTGCGTTTGTCGGTATGATAAAGATGGGTTGTTGTGTGCTCACATAAAGGGCAATGCTGCATATCATTCATCTATGCCAAAAGCTGGCGCGAATGTAGCAGAAAGTGGGTCAATAAAAAAGCGACAGGCATAAAGCCTGTCGCGTATCGCGCTTGCGATAATAAGCGGATAGTGTCCGTCCTGGTACCTTGTTCATCCCTGACTCATGGCGCTTGGCGCCTTAGTATCAACGTCCTGTTATCGTGGGTCGCATACCTGCGTGTCAGTCGCTTCCTGCGTCCTTGTCGTTCGAACCCACCACACATCCTGTGTCACGTCGTCCTTGTGCGCCTACCTTGGCAACATCCACATCCTGTGGTCAGACCGTCCTGGTGCTCATGTGCCTTGCTTGGCTCAATCACTTGTCCTTAAGACCAACGTCCTGTTGACAGTGGTAGCATATCGCAATGAGCGCGACTGCCTAGAATGCCAGCCATAAAACATTAAATCAGGAAACAAGGCACAAAGGTAAATTGCTGATTTTAAATGAATACAAAATATGTCTTTCAAAAAATGACGTGTTTTTCTTGCAAGAGAATAGCCAATCTCTTACGCAGAAGGTCGCCGTTGTCGCTATCAGTGATGTGCTGACAAAATGCGTGCCAAGCGTCATAGACTGTCGCATAAATGGAAGAGATAAAAAAAACGGTGGCGTACATTACGCCACCGTTTTCGTTGGACAGCTCGGTTATTAGTGGAGTCCGCCTAAGTAGTTAGACAGTGCATCAATTTCCTTGTCCGTCAGTTTCGCCGCAACCGAGCGCATCATTTTGTTCATATCATTATGACGCTCTCCGGCACGGAACATTTTCAACTGACTGGCTAGATACTTCGCAGGCTGGCCAGAAATTTTCGGGAAACCAGAAGAAGGGGTGCCGTTCCCGCGAGGACCGTGACAGGCTGTACAAGCTGCAATACCGCGCTCCGGATCGCCCGCCATGTAGAGCTGACGGCCTACTTCGATGGCCGTTTCGGGCGTGGTGCCAGGCTTGGGTGTTAAGGTTGCATAGTAAGCCGCTAAGTCTGCCATGTCCTGCTCAGAGAGCGGTGCCACCATACCAGCCATCACAGCGTTATAACGCCCCTGCTCACCGCCGCTTTGCGCGCCGAGCTTAAATTCTTTCAGTTGTTTCTCTAGATAGTTGGCGTGCTGACCCGCCAAGTTTGGGTAATCAGGCAAAACACTGTTACCGTCAGCACCGTGACAGGCGACACAGGTATTGGATTTTGCTTTGCCCGCTTCAGCATCTCCTTGGGCCCAGACTGAAGTGCTGGCGAGGAGAGTCAATATTAGCGCTAATTTCTTCATGACATTCCGTTTATAATTATCAAGCTTCCAGTACCACTACTTAGTTACCGTCATGGTACAATTACCGATCAAAAACCGAGCACGGTTATTTTACACAAATTCACACAAAAGTAATCAGTCTACTACACCAAGACGAGACGGAGTTAACAGTGGAGCAATCACTTAATTACCGTAACACCCAGTTTGTTACCAGCGCACCCGACATTCGCCATCTTCCTGATAATACGGGGATAGAGATTGCGTTTGCTGGCCGTTCCAACGCCGGTAAGTCTAGCTCCCTTAACCGTCTTTGTGACCAAAAGAGCCTAGCAAAGACCAGTAAGACACCCGGGCGCACACAATTAATTAACCTCTTTAAAGTGGACGAAGGGTGTCACATTGTCGACCTACCTGGTTATGGTTATGCCCAAGTCCCGTTGGAAATGAAAGAGAAGTGGCAGCGTTCGCTGGGGGAATATTTACAAAAACGTGATCAACTTGGCGGATTAGTGGTCTTGATGGATATTCGTCATCCGATGAAAGACTTGGATCAGCAACTGATTTACTGGGCGGTTGAATCTCACTTACCGGTGTTAGTGCTACTGACCAAAGCCGACAAATTGAAATCAGGGGCACGTAAGCAGCAACTGATGAAAATCCGCGAAGCGTCACTGGCCTTTTGCGGGGATGTTGAGGTCGAGTTGTACTCATCGCTCAAAGGGATGGGCGTCGACAAATTGCGCCGTAAACTAGACGCTTGGTATCAACAAACACCCCCGGTGATCGCAGACGACCCACAGCCAACCGATTAACCCTCTTGGACGGATAGGGCCCACCTGTCGCTTACGCAGATAAAAAAAAGCCGACCCTCAATACGAGAGTCGGCGAATCTTTGTGCGTAAGCGAGCTCAATCAGCCCCCATAGACACATAAAGAACAAGAAGCTGTGCGCATTATAACCAAGCCTCCAGCCATAATTAAAGTAATTACTCTAATTTTTTTGAAAAGAATGGGATGATGCGAATCAGCAAAACACAAAAAAGGCAGTGGCAGGGTCGACTCATCGCGTTGACGATTAGCCAATAAAAAAAGCCCCAGTCAGTATCCTGACTGGGGCTGCTGAATCAGCCAAATCCAATAACGTGAAACAAAAGGTCTGAAAGATAGAACATCTTACCTCTGTACCCTACGTTGTTAACTGTATATCAATCACTCAGTATTGAAAAGTATCTTACGTAATTTTTTTTCATAAAAATAAGGCGGTTTAGAGTAAAAACGCCAAAGATCAGGTGGATAGTGACCAAAAAAAAGCCGATAAAAATATCGGCTTTCGGTATAAAACGACAGAAAGGTCAATAAAAACCCTGAACTTAGTGGGCTTCTCCCCAGTTATCCCCGAAACCGGCTTCGGCGATCAAAGGGACATCCAAGTCAGCCGCTGATGCCATCAATTTCCGTACTTGGCTTTCAACTTTGGACATTGATGACGTTTTGACTTCCAACACCAGTTCATCGTGAACTTGCATCACTAGGCGAGCATCATCCGCCGCGTTGGCTTGAATCCATTGATCAACCAGTATCATCGCACGCTTGATAATATCGGCGGCGGTTCCTTGCATCGGCGCATTGATTGCCGCGCGCTCTGCCCCTTTACGACGCATGCCATTACGCGATTTAATTTCTGGCAAATAGAGGCGACGACCAAAAATGGTTTCCACATAGCCTTTTTCCGCTGCTTGTTCACGGGTGCGGTCCATGTAGGCCTTCACGCCTGGATAACGCTCAAAGTAAGTATCCATATAGCTTTGTGCTTCATGGCGACCAATCCCTAATTGACGAGATAAGCCAAAGGCACTCATGCCATAAATCAGGCCAAAGTTGATCGCTTTAGCGCGGCGACGCTGTTCACTGGTGACTTCATCGAGGCTTACCCCCATCACTTCCGCTGCGGTGGCGGCGTGAATATCTTTGCCCTCACGGAAGGCTTCTAGCAAGGCTTTATCACCGGATAAGTGCGCCATAATCCGCAATTCGATTTGCGAGTAATCGACCGCCAGAATGGTGTGATCCGGTTCCGCGGTGAAGGCTTCTCGAATACGGCGACCCTGTTCGTTACGAATAGGGATATTTTGTAAGTTCGGATCGGTGGACGATAAGCGCCCTGTTGCAGTAACGGCTTGATGATACGAGGTATGCACGCGGCCGGTTTGCGCATTGATCATGCGCGGCAACTTGTCCGTGTAAGTCGATTTGAGTTTTGCCAACCCACGGTATTCCAGAATCCGCGCTGGCAGCGGGTAATCGAGTGAGAGCTCTTGCAGCACTTCTTCATTGGTTGAGGGGCTGCCTGAGGGGGTTTTCTTTACCACCGGCAGGCCCATTTTCTCAAACAAAATCGCTTGTAGTTGCTTGGGCGAGCTTAAGTTGAACTCCTCACCAGCAATCTCAAACGCTTCACGCTCAAGCTCAATCAAGCGAGTATGTAGTGCCTCTGATTGGGTCGCCAACTTGTCTTTGTCGATTAGCACACCATGACGTTCCATACGCGACAACACGCTGACTAACGGCATCTCATAGCACTCAAAAATGGTTTTCAGTTTCTCGTCACTGGTGACTTTACCAATCAGGTATTGATGCAAACGCAACGTAATATCGGCATCTTCCGCCGCATAAGGTGCCGCTTGCTCAAGAGGAATTTGATTAAAGGTCAGTTGTTTCTTGCCTTTCCCCGCTATCTCTTCAAAGCTGATGCAGGTGTGCTGCAAGTAGCGCTCAGCGAGGCTGTCCATGTCATGGCGTCCCGCGACACTGTTGTAGACGTACGACTCCAGCATGGTGTCATAGGCAATCCCTTTTAAGGCGATCCCGTGACGCGCAAACACACTGGCATCATATTTCAGATTCTGGCCAACTTTCGCCGCTGAAGGGTCTTCCAACCAAGGGCGTAACACCTCCAGCACTTCATCCAGCGATAACTGCGCGGGCGCTTCCAGATAATCATGAGCCACGGGTACATAGGCCGCTTCACCTGGCGCGACGGCAAATGAAATCCCAACCAGATTGGCTTCCATATAGTTGAGACTATCGGTTTCGGTATCGACCGCCACCACCTCAGCGTCACGAATTTTCTTCAGCCAAGTGTCTAGTGCGTCCCGCGTTAATAGCGTTTGGTAGCCACTACGGTCAATCGTGGCCGCTTGCGAGATAGGTTCATCAGACACCACTTCTTCCGGCGCATCACCTTCATCCAGCTCTTTGAGCCAGCGGCGGAATTGCAAATCACGATACATGGTCACCAAGGTGTCATTATCAGGCGCTTGCTTGACCAGCTGTTCAGGGGTGAAGTCCAGTTCAACGTCCAATTTTATCGTTGCTAACTGGTGTGACAAATAAGCCGACTCTTTATGCTCTGTCAGTTTCTTCGCCATGCTTTTGGCGCCGCGGAAGCTGAGCTCAGCAATCTTATCAAGGTTGGCGTAAATATCATCCAAGCCGCCCAGATTGGCAATCAACGCGGTCGCGGTTTTATCACCGACCCCAGGTACACCGGGAATGTTATCGACTTTGTCGCCCATCAGAGCAAGGTAATCAATCATATGCTCAGGACCAAAGCCATACTTCTCACGCACCGCCTCAGGATCCATCACCACATTAGTCATGGTGTTGATTAAGGTGACATGCTCATCCACCAACTGCGCCATGTCTTTATCACCCGTACTGATAAGCACCGGCATCCCCGCTTTCGAGGCTTGAGCGGCGAGCGTGCCGATAACATCGTCGGCTTCCACGCCCTCTACCGCCAGTAAAGGCAAGCCCATCGCGTTGATAATCTTGTGCAAAGGTTCAATTTGCCCGCGTAGATCCTCTGGCATCGGTGGACGGTTGGCTTTGTACTGCTCGTACATGTCGTCACGGAACGTCTTCCCTTTGGCATCAAAAATCACCGCCACATGCGAATGCGGGTACTGTCGCAACAGGCTGCGCAGCATATTCACCACCCCAAACACCGCGCCAGTGGGTTCGCCTTGGCTATTAGTGAGATTGGGAGACGCATGGTATGCCCGGTAAAGATACGAAGAGCCATCCACAAGGATTAACGGATTGTCGGGAAGAGTTGCCATATCAGAATCTTGATCGCCAGTTAAACACGTTAGCCGTTAAGCATGCCACGAGTCTCGACCCCTGTTAACCATGGTTTTTCCCACAAGGTCGCCAATCTGTGGATAACTTTGTTGGTAATTATTTTATAGGATTTTGATTTTGTCTAAACAAGCATGAAAAATGGATTTTTTATTAAATAAAAACATCAACTTAAATAAAAACCCAGGATCTAGATCTTGATCGAAAAAGGATCCTGTGGTGTGGAAAAAGAAATCGCTATCGGTGTCAAAGGTTGCAGAGAAAGTCATCACAAACTGCGGAGATAATCACCAATTTATCTTGCGATCTTGACTACTATTTCGCATAAGCCCTTGGCCAATGCGACACTGTCAAACGCCATTAAGCGTAGACGATGCTTTATGCATTGCCCACTCTGATTGCAATATTGTAAATGCCGATACAAGGAGAGCGTCATGAAAAAGGTTGCTGTGATCTTATCTGGCTGCGGCGTGTTTGACGGTGCCGAGATCCAAGAAACTGTGTTATCCCTACTTGCCCTTGAGCAAAACGATGCCCAATGGCAGTGCTTTGCGCCAGATATCGATCAGCACCATGTCATTAACCATCGTACTGGCGAGGCGATGAGCGAAACGCGTAATGTGCTCACTGAAGCCAGCCGCATTGTACGTGGAGATATTCTTCCGCTGACCGATCTGAACGCCGATGACTTCGACGCCTTACTGGTTCCCGGGGGCTTTGGGGCAGCGAAAAACTTGTCGGATTTTGCCTACAATGGCGATCCGGTTCAGGTGCACCAAGATATGTTTGCGGTGTGTCAGGCCTTTGCCCGTTCCGAGAAGCCTGCTGGCTATATGTGTATTGCCCCTATTATGATCCCGCAGATCTACCCGAAAGGCGTCAAAGGCACCATTGGTAATGAGCCCGATATCGCCGCCGCCTTTAACCGTATGGGCGGTGAACATATAGAGTGTCCGGTATCGGATTATGTGTTAGACCAACGTCACCATCTGCTTTCCACCCCCGCCTATATGCTCGCGACATCCGTCACTGATGCGGCCGTTGGTATCAATCGTATGGTAAAAAAATTGGTTGAGCTCGCCTAAGCCACGCTCATCCACAAAGAGACAAAGAAGAGAAAAGAAAAAAGCGACGCCGAGATGGGCGTCGCTATAACAAGTGAGCGCAAAGTCAAAGCTGTCTTAGTAACAGTTTGCTGGCCCCAATACACTGGAAGCAATGTGAGCAATGTCGTGCCTTCAGCGCTGAGCATGTGGGCTTGGCCCTGAAGACAAGTTAACAATAACCATTCTCATTACCGTTTTCAACACTTAATTGAGAATCTTTTTCATTTGTTGATCTTGTGCGCAGACTCTCTCACTGTCATCAAACTGTCATTGCACCCACAGCCATCACACCAACAACCCAGGTTCGAAAAGCCCTTGCCCAGAAAAGAAAAAAGCGACACCCCGAGAGGTGTCGCCTAGCAAAAATAGGCTAACTTAATCACTGTCTGATAAGCGCCCCGCTAATACACTGGAAGCAATGTGAGCAATGTCGTGCCTTCAGGGTTAAGCATGTGGGCTTGCCCTGAGTGCAAGTTAATAATAACCATTCTCATTATCGTTCATCAAGAAGAAAATGCGATTATTTTGCATTCACTGCTCAATTATTGATCTTCTTCTCAAAATAAAGGCGATAGTCAGCAGGCTGACCCTTTTCCTCCAACGCCACAATCTGATAGCCATGACAAACCAGCATGCACACCATCGCGGTAAAGCGGTTGCGTGATTTAACCGCAAGCGTTTGATAACCCGACTCATCAACCCACGCTTCTTGAGCCTTGAGTAGCGCTTTCGCCACCCCTTTGCCACGGGCCGCTTTGGTCACTCCGCCGAGCCAGCTATAAAACTGGGTCTCACTGATGGCATAGCCTATTTTCGCCCCCACAGGCTCACCGTGTAGATATCCCACCAATACCAATGCCGTGCGTCCGGCTAATCGCGCGTGGCATTGCTCCAAGGATACACCCGCATCCAACTCGGGCACGCTGTTAAGCACCGTTACCGCCTCCTCTAAGTGCCCAGCACGAATTTCCATCTCACCTCCCCGCATTGATGTAAAAAAAGAGCCGCGATGCGACTCTTTATTCTGCTACTAATTAGGACGTTTGCTGTACCGTCGCCGACGGCGTCACCTGTGTGATTCGTCGAATAATCAAGTTGAGTAACACCCCATACATAGGAATAAACAGCCCCAAGCTAATAATCAGCTTAAAGGCATAGTCTACCAAGGCAATTTCAACCCAATGCTCGGCCATAAAGGCATCCTGGCTTTGGTAAAACGCAATCGCAAAGAACGCGAGCGTGTCTGACGCATTACCAAACAAGGTAGAACAACTCGGCGCGACCCACCATTGGCGTTGCTGGCGTAACCGGTTAAACACATGAATATCTAAGATCTGGCCGAGCAGATAAGCCATAAAGCTGGCAATCGCAATTCGCGCAACGGTGAGATTAAACGTACCCAGCTGTTCCATGCCTTGATAGCTGCCTTGGTAAAACAAGACGGATAATACGTAAGAAATCAGCAGCGAAGGTACCATGACCAGCAAGATAATACGGCGTGCCAATGCTGGACCATAGATCCTGACCGTTAAATCCGTCGCCAAGAAAATAAACGGAAAGGTAAACGCTCCCCACGTGGTATGAAACCCCCATACCGTAAAGGGGATCTGCACCAAGTAGTTGCTGGAGGCAATGATCAGTAAATGAAAAATCACGAGGTAGCCCAGCGCTTTACGCTGCTGAGCAAGAGAAAAGTGGCTCATAGTGCACCTTTTTGTTATTGGGGGCGAGGGAACCCAAAAAACTTAGCTACCTGTCTGCAGGTAGCGCGAGGTGGCGAATTATACAGCAATCAATCGACGGTGCCAGTGCAATTTAGAGAGGCGGATGACGCGTCCACCAGCGGCGCAAAAAGCTAATCACCTCGTCGCCCTCCTCATCCAGCGCTTCTAACCACACGCTCTGGGTATAATGTGCCGCTTTAAGCATCAAGCGCGTGCCTTCAAAATCAATCAGCCAGGTCATCATGTCAGCGTCTTGTTGCCACTCAAGCACAGAGGCTGCGAGGGTTTCTAACAATGGCTGACAGACTTCTTTAGCATTATCCGCATCCAGCTGCGGCTGATAAAACGCCAAGGCGCCGTCGGACGCCATCAGTTGCCAGTTACTCGGTACCATAACCAAATTCACTCACACTGAGATGATCATCAATTAAGTCCAAAAATGCATCGCCGAATTTTTCTAGCTTGCGCTGCCCCACGCCACTCACCGCCAGGAGCTCTGCTTGAGATGACGGCAGCATCTCGGCCATTTCCATCAAACTGGCATCGTTAAATACCACGTAAGGCGGAATATCTTCTTCGTCAGCAATGGCTTTCCGTAACTTACGCAGCTTGGCAAACAGTTTTTTATCGTAATGGCGCTGGCTCAGCTTGTTGGCTTTGGTGCGAGGGCTGAGGCCAATACGCGGCACCGCCAGCTCGAGGGCAATCTCGCTGCGCAGCAATGGTCGCGCTTGTTCGGTCAACTGCAGCACCGAACTACGGGCAATGTTTTGCACCAGATAACCGCGGTGGATCAATTGGCGAATAATACTCACCCAGTATTCATGGCTCCACTCTCGCCCGATGCCATAGGTAGAGAGCTTGTCGTGACCATGATCTTTAATGCGCTGATTTTGCATCCCGCGCAACACTTCCACCACATATCCAACCCCGAAGCTTTGGTTAACACGGTACACGCACGACAGCGCTTTTTGTGCTTGTTCGGTGCCATCAAAATGGGTGGGTGGGTCGAGACAAATATCACAGTTGCCACAAGGGGTTTGGCGATTCTCGCCAAAGTAGTTTAGGAGCACTAAACGGCGACAGGTTTGCGCTTCAGCAAACGCGCCCATCGCGGTCAGTTTATGGCTTTCGACCTGCTTTTGGGGCCCATCCGGCTTTTCTTCCAAGCAGCGATGGAGCCATCCCATGTCGGAGGGGTCGTACAACAACACCGCTTCAGCCGGTAATCCATCTCGCCCTGCTCGGCCGGTTTCTTGGTAGTAAGATTCAATATTGCGCGGCACATCATAGTGCACCACAAAGCGGACATTGGGCTTATTGATCCCCATCCCAAATGCTACGGTCGCCACCACAATGTTGACATCATCACGTTGAAACGCCTCTTGCACGGAGCCGCGCGCCTCGGTGGTCATTCCCGCATGGTAGGCAGCGGCGAGCATATTGTTATCACACAGTTTTTGAGTGACCTGCTCAACCCGCTTACGACTATTACAATAGACAATCCCTGATTGGCCGCGTTGACCACTCAGAAACTGTACCAATTGCGCCAAAGGTTTGTGCTTTTCCAGCAAGGTGTAGCGAATGTTAGGGCGGTCAAAGCTACCCAGATGTACCAAGGGATCGTGCAGAGCAAGGCGGGATAAAATATCCTCGCGCGTGGTGGCATCTGCGGTGGCCGTCAGCGCCATCACAGGCACGTCAGGAAAGTGCTGTTTGAGCTGGCCTAAAGAGGCATATTCGCGGCGAAAGTCATGGCCCCATTGGGAAATACAGTGCGCTTCGTCGACCGCAATCAACGCCAGTTGCCACTCCGTTAAGCGATGGATAAAGTCGCGCCCTAACGCGCGCTCAGGCGACACATAGAGTAGCTTAACCTCCCCCTGATTTAACGTGCGCAAGGTGTCCGCTTGCGCCTCAGGCGTCATCGCTGAGTTTAAACACGCCGCGGCAACACCATTGGCATTAAGCTGGTCAACCTGATCTTTCATCAATGAAATCAAAGGTGAAATCACCACGGTCAAGCCAGTGCGCACCAACGCAGGGATCTGATAGCACAGTGATTTCCCGCCCCCGGTCGGCATAATCACCAAGGCGTCACGCCCCGCAATCGCCGCATCAATCACCGCTTGCTGACCCTCGCGGAACTGGTGATAACCAAACACCGCTTTGAGTACCTGATGGGCAGGACTCATGGCAGGATCAGCGGTAGCGACGTCAGTTTCGGTTGACGCATCGGCATGGGCGGGGGTGGCGGACATAATCAAGCTCATTACTCAAACTGGCGCTCATTCTACCGACACCCCGTAAGCGATGAAACCCTGAGCACAGAGAAAGGTGCTTGCGCCCGCCCTTACAACTTGTTACATCTAGGCAACATGCACACGTTCGTGTTCATCCCTGACCGACACTTATAACGAGACTGCGCTGTGATTCCTGATCCAAAACGCACACGCCAAGGCGTGTTACTGGCCCTTGCGGCCTACATTATGTGGGGTATCGCCCCCATGTACTTTAAAACGGTCAACCATATTCCGGCGCCGGAAATTTTAGCGCACCGGGTATTGTGGTCGTTTGTTTTTTTGGCATTACTGCTTTTTTTCACCCGTCGTTTTTATCAGCTCAAGCCGATTATCCGCGAGCCGAAAAAGCTGTTGATGTTGATGCTCACCTCTTGCTTTATTGGCTGTAATTGGCTGATTTTTATCTGGGCGATTGTCAATAACCGCATGCTAGATGCCAGCCTTGGCTACTACATTAATCCACTGGTGAACGTAGCGCTGGGGATGATCTTTCTTGGTGAGCGTTTCCGCCGTCTACAGTGGCTTGCCGCCGCGCTAGCGTTGGTAGGGGTATTAGTACAACTGATCACCTTTGGTTCACTGCCTTGGATTGCGTTGGTGCTGGCCACCAGTTTTGCGATTTACGGCTTACTGCGCAAAAAAATCAATCTCCCTGCGGTGCCGGGTTTGTTTGTGGAAACCTGCACACTCTTGCCCGTTGCGCTGATTTATCTGTGGCAGTTTGCCGATACACCCAGCGCCAACCTGCTCGATAATCCCATCAGCCTGAATATGCTACTGGCCGCTGCCGGTTTGATCACGACGGTGCCTTTACTGTGCTTTACCGGCGCCGCCACCCGCTTACCCTTGACGGTATTGGGCTTTTTCCAATATATCGGCCCCAGCTTAATGTTTTTACTTGCCGTCGGCTTGTATGACGAACCCTTTACCCCAGATAAAGCCACCACCTTTGCCTTTATTTGGGCCGCCTTGGCGATATTTAGCTTTGATGCCTATCGAGCGAAACGACAGCAAGAAGCCAAGATAGAGACCACGCCTTTGTCAGCAGGAAAATCAGGATGAACGAGCTAACTATTCTCGCCACGCTGGCGGGGGTGCATATGATTGCGCTGCTAAGCCCCGGGCCCGACTTTGCCTTGGTGCTCCAAAATGCGACCCGTTATGGCCGTGCTACTGGTTTGGCGATTGCGCTGGGGTTATCGCTGAGTATTTTGGCGCACACAATACTGAGCATTACCGGCATCAGCCTGTTGGTACATCAGCACCCACAACTGTTTATGTGGGTGCAAGTGGCAGGGGGCAGTGTGCTGATGTATTTAGGCCTTAGCGCAATCAAAGGCTTGCTCGCCGCCACCACAGCACCGGCGCAAACCGCCAATGATGCGCCTGCGGTACGCGGCCAAAAACAGGCCTTTTGGAAAGGGGTGCTGACCAACCTTTTTAATCCGAAAGCCTTGGTGTTTTTTATTTCGTTGATGAGTACCTTGGTGCCGGCCAGCATGTCTGCCAGCGGCAAAGCCATGGCCGTGGCGGTGGTGTTTCTGCTCTCATTAGGCTGGTTTTCGTCACTCGCCTGGCTGCTATCAGGCAGTCGCGTACAACAAGTGCTCACCAAAGTCGCCCCAGTTATCGATGGCCTGTGTGCGCTGTTGTTTTTGCTGCTAGGTGGTGCGGTCGTTTGGCAAGCTGGCGTGTTCGGCTAACGATGCAGCTGAAAAACGCAGGTGATAGGATAAATACCAACACGCCCAGCCGAGGCTGGGCGTGTTTTTGGCGTTAACCGGTCGAGCTTAAAGCGCTTCCAGTTTGGCATACTGAGTCACCAACCACTTAATCCCTTCCCCATTAAAGGCAACTTGCACGCGGCTTTGTCCGCCACTGCCTTCAAAGTTGATGATGGTGCCTTCACCAAATTTAGGGTGTTGAACCCGCTGACCCAAACTAAACCCGGTTTGGTTAAAGTTCTCCTGAGTCTGCGTTTTGGAAAAACGGCCACCGCTTGCGGCAGGGCGTGAGACATTGGCACGCATCCGCACTTCTTCCAAGCAGGCCTCGGGCAGCTCACGAATAAAGCGCGAGATCTTATGGAACATGTCTTTGCCGTACACACGGCGCATTTCTGCGTAGGTCAGATAGAGTTTTTCCATCGCTCGCGTCATGCCGACATAGCAAAGGCGACGCTCTTCTTCTAAGCGGCCCGCTTCTTCGGCTGACATCTGGCTGGGGAACATGCCCTCTTCCACCCCGACCATAAAGACTAAGGGGAATTCGAGGCCTTTGGCACTGTGTAAGGTCATCAATTGGACCGCATCATCAAACTCGTCCGCTTGGCTTTCACCGGCCTCAAGGGCGGCGTGGGCCAAGAACGCCGACAGCGGTGTCATCCCTTCCGCTTCCGCCTCTTCAGGAGGCGTAAATTGGCGCGTAGCCGTCACCAACTCTTCCAAGTTATCGACACGCGCTTGCGCTTTTTCACCTTTTTCTTGCTCGTACATGGCGCGCAAGCCGGAGTGACGGATCACCGCATCGGTTTGTTGATACAGTGCCATGTCACGGGTGTCATCTTCTAGCGCATTGACCAGCTCGATAAACCGGCCCAACGCATTGGCCGCCCGTCCTGCCAGTGCTTTTTCCGCCAAGATTTGCTCGGCCGTGTGCCATAAAGTTTGGCCACGATCGCGCGCCGCGCCACGAAGCGTCTCAAGGGTGCGATCACCAATCCCCCGAGTGGGCGTGTTTACCACCCGCTCAAACGCCGCATCGTCATTGCGATTCGCCATCAAACGTAAATAGGCCAGCGCATCTTTGATTTCCTGACGTTCGAAAAAGCGCATGCCGCCGTAGATACGATAAGGGAGACCGGCTTGAATTAAGGCTTCTTCCAGCACCCGAGATTGGGCGTTGTTGCGGTATAAAATCGCGCTGTCGGTGAGCGCGCCGCCTTCGTCTTGCCAGGTTTTGATTTTCCCGACCACAAAACGCGCTTCATCCAGCTCATTAAAACCGGCATACACAGAGATGGGCTCACCCTCTTTGCCCTCGGTCCACAGGCTTTTGCCCATCCGGTCGGCATTGTTTTCAATCAGGGTGTTCGCCGCTTGCAAAATCGTACTGGTTGAGCGGTAGTTTTGCTCCAAACGAATGGTCTGCGGGGTGGTGAAATCATCCAGAAAACGCTGAATATTTTCGACTTTCGCGCCACGCCAGCCGTAAATGGATTGGTCGTCGTCCCCCACAATCATCACATGCGCCTGTTGGCCGGCCATCATACGCAGCCACGCATATTGGATGTTGTTGGTATCTTGGAACTCATCCACCAAAATGTGCTGGAAACGCGCTTGGTAGTGTTCGCGGATCACCGCTTTATCGCGCAATAGCTCTAAGGTTCGCAGCAAGATCTCGGCAAAATCCACCAAACCGGCGCGATCACAGGCTTCTTGATAAGCCTGATAAATCCGCAGCCAAGTACTTTCAACCGGATCATGGCGGGTATCAATGTGCTTGGGGCGCAAGCCTTCATCTTTTTTGCCATTGATATACCAACTCGCTTGCTTGGCGGGCCAGTGTTTTTCATCCAAGTTTTGCGCTTTAATTAACCGACGTAGCAAACGCTGCTGATCGTCTGAATCAAGAATTTGGAAGTCTTGTGGCAGGTTGGCGTCCAAATAGTGGGCACGGAGAATACGGTGGCAAATGCCGTGGAAGGTGCCACACCACATGCCAGAGGCGGTGCCTTGCATCAATTGCTCGATACGACCGCGCATTTCCGCTGCCGCTTTGTTGGTAAAGGTGACCGCCATCACCGAGAATGGCGATGCCTCTTCGACCCGCATCAGCCAAGCCATACGATGAACCAGCACCCGGGTTTTACCACTGCCAGCACCTGCCAACACTAAATGGTTGCCGAGCGGCGCGGCCACGGCTTCACGCTGTTTGTCGTTGAGTCCGTCAAGAAGAGTTGATACGTCCATCGCCACCTGCCATTTTACTGGGTATTTATACACTGGTTAGCGATTATACCAGCTCGCCACTAAATTGCGCGCCCGATCCCGACGCAACTTTTTTAAACAATAATTCAGCAGGTTAGCCACCAGCACGCAAAAAATCGCTTAAGTGGTGAAAGATTGCGCAGTGTTTTCCTATCTTGGTTTATATGCCCACCACCAATCAGTGGGCTGATAACACCAACACGGAACAAGAAGAGGAAGCATGATGAAACATACTAACCTAGCGGTTGCCGCCGCTGTCACAGGATTGCTGGCCGTAGGCGCGACCACACTCACTAGCGCACCGGCCCATGCGGCAGAAAAAGAAAAATGCTATGGCGTCGCCAAAGCCGGACAAAATGACTGCGCCACCAACACCAGCTCCTGCGCGGGCACCTCCACCGAAGACGGCCAAAAAGATGCGTTTGTGATGGTACCAAAAGGCTTGTGCGATCGCTTAGCCGGCGGCAGTACCTCGTCATCGTGATATGGCGCGCCCGGGCTAACCCCGGGCTTTGTCATTTGACCACAAGGAGCAACCATGGATGAGGCAACCGTTTTGACCGGCGTGGGGCTCAGACAACCACATCTCGCCTACTTCGACCAATATCGCCCAAAGCTTGGCTGGTTAGAAATTCACAGTGAAAACTATTTCCGTCCCCACCGTCCTGCCTTCTCAACCCTGATGCGGTTACGTGAGGATTACGCCATCAGCTGTCATGGCGTGGGGCTGTCGCTGGGGAGCGACGAGCCGCTTGATCGGGCACATTTAGACAAATTGTGTACACTGGTCAAACACGTCGAGCCACTGTTTGTGTCTGACCATTTAAGTTGGAGCCGGATAGACGGGCAGCACTTTCACGATTTACTCCCCCTCCCTTACACCGAGCAGGCATTGCGGGTGTTTTGCACCAATGTGCAACAGGTTCAAGACGCGCTGCAGCGTCCTCTGCTGATTGAGAACCCATCGAGCTATTTAAGCTTTGCTCAGGGTGACTACCACGAATGGGACTTTCTCGCCGAAGTACACGCTCGCACGGGCTGCGATTTACTGCTCGATTTAAATAACGTTCATGTCAGCGCGTTTAACCATGATTTCAGCGCCAGCACCTACCTTGACGCGATTCCCGCCCATGCGGTGAAAGAAATTCACCTTGCTGGGTTTACCGTCAAACACACCCCCGCAGGAGAAATTTGGATAGACACCCATAACCAGCCGGTTAGCGAGGCAGTATGGACGCTCTATCAACAGTGGATTGACCGCCACGGCCCTCGCCACACCCTCATTGAGTGGGATAGCGACTTGCCCGCACCCGAGCGATTGTTAGCAGAAGCGGCCAAAGCCCACCACCGACTGGCTCGACATAAGGAGGCGGTATGACGCTGGCAACCCTGCAGCAGGCCTTTGCTGCCACATTGCGAGATGACCCTCAGCCGCTGCCGATAAAAGACGGTCGCCTTGCCGCTGACAAACGATTGCAGATTTATCGTAACCATTATGTGGTCACCCTCACTGACACGCTAAAATGCGTGTATCCCAAGACCTGTGCACTACTGGGTGAGGCGTGTTTTGACGCGGTAGCGCGTCATCATGCGATGGTGCATCCCCCACAAACCGGGGTGATGGAAGACTATGGCGCACAGTTCGATGCGACCTTGCGCGCCCTACCCAATATTATCGAGCCCGTGCCGTGTTGCGCCGAACTTGCCCGTTTTGAGTGGGCGCAAGTGGTGCTCACTCTCACCCCTCCCTCTCCGGCGTTTGAAGGCAGCGCGCTCGCGTCGCTAAGCCCTGAGCAACAAGCGCAGGTTTGTTTACCGCTCAACCATCAAGCGCGTTTATTTGAAAGCGACTACGCGGTGAGTGACGTGTGGCAAGCAATCGCCACCGAGCAGTTCGAAGGCTTGGTGGTCGAGAAGCCGCAAGCTTTATTACTGGTTGCTAACCAAGACAAGGTGCATTGGTACGCGCTCAATACCCATCATGTCAGTGTGCTCAACGCCTGCCCACACACTCCATTAGGCGCCCTGTCAGAGACGCAACTTGCGTGTGTGTCTGAGCTCGCGGCCATGAATGCATTTACCACCCCAACGACTGCCTGCAATGCTAAGGAGTAAGCCATGTGGCTAACCACAATCAATCACACCTTCGCCCGCGCGCTTACCCCACTGCAACCGCTACTTCTTCTGGTGGGTCGCGTCTATGTAGCGTGGATTTTTTTTCAATCCGGGCTGATCAAATACCAAAATTGGGACAGCACCCTATACCTGTTCGAGTATGAGTATCAAGTGCCGTTGCTGCCGTGGCAGCTGGCCGCTTATTTAGGGACCGCGGCGGAGCTGATTTTGCCGATATTTGTTGCTTTGGGCCTGCTCGCACGGCCCATGACGTTGGCGTTATTTGTGTTCAACATCGTCGCGGTCGCCTCCTACCCACTGCTATGGGAGCGTGGCTATGATGACCACATTATGTGGGGCGTGATCTTGTTGGTGGTCAGTGTGTGGGGGCCGGGTTGGCTTAACCTCGATAACTGGCTAACCCGCAAACCAAGCGGCACCCATTAGCGGTGCCGTTGCTGAATAAGGGTATCGAGCTCAGATAAATCGTCGATCGCCACATCCGGTAAGGTGCGTCCTTTATGCATCATGGGGGATTGGCGCTCTGGGCGGATCCAACATGCTTGCATGCCCGCTTGGCGCGCCCCAGACACATCCGAACTTAAGTGATCGCCCACATGTAAAATACGCGCCGGGGCGATGCCCAAGGCCTGCGCGGCTTTATCAAACATCTCTGGGCTCGGCTTGGCTGCCCCGTGTTCACCGGCACGGAAAATATGCTGGAAAAACGGCGTCAGGCCAATCGCATCGGTGTCGACGTTACCGTTGGTGATGGCCACCAATGGCAGTTTCTCGGACCAGGCTTTTAAGTAAGCCAAACTTTGCGCTGGCGGAGTAAAGTCACTGCGATATCCGCAAAAGAAGGTGGTCGCCGCTTGGGCTTGTGCGCGCGCCTTCTCCGCGGTTAAACCAACATGTTCACCGGCAAGCGTCAGCTGCGCAACCCGCATCGCGGTAACATCAAAGCGTTGGGCTGGGTTCTCATCACGGGCTTGGCGGCGAAATCCCGCAAGGGTCGCTTTATCAAGCGCGGCGAGCGGCGGGCAGTGCTCACTCAAATAGTCGTTTAGCGCCGCCTCCGCACGTGCGATCACCGGCCAGTTATCGTACAAGGTATCATCCAAGTCAAAACTCACCGCATCAAACGCGTTTAAGCGACGATAAAATTTCATATCACGACTCCGAGTTGTTTTTTTTGCCTGCGCGAGGTTTGCTAGCCCCTGTGCTGCGGGCGCGAGGATGCGCCGCGTCATACACTTTCGCCAAGTGTTGAAAGTCCAAATGGGTATAGATTTGTGTGGTACTTAAATCGGCATGGCCGAGCAGCTCTTGCACTGCGCGCAAATCCCCGGACGACTCCAGCATGTGAGTGGCAAAACTATGACGCAGTTTGTGAGGATTAATGTGGCTATTCACCGCCTGCTTTTGTCCCCACTCCGCCATACGCTTTTGCACGCTACGGTGCGAAATTCGCTGGCCAAGTTTAGAGATAAACAGTGCCTCTTCTGGCCCTTTGAGGAGCTGGTTACGCACTTTCAGCCAGTTCATCACCCAGGTTTTGGCCATGCCGGAAAAAGGCACGATGCGCTCTTTTTCCCCTTTACCGGTGACACGCAAATCCCCTTTACGTACCGAGACATCACGCACGTTGAGAGCCACCAGCTCGGCTAAACGCAATCCTGCGCCATACATCAGCTCCATCATCGCCCGATCACGCACCGACAGCGGGTCGTCTTGATCCACCTCGAGCAGCTGATTCATTTCATCCACATCAAGGTTTTTCGGCAACTGACGCCCTTGCTTAGGCGCGGCGACCCCTTTGGCCGGATTAGCCGCGAGCTGCTCGGTGAGAACGAGGTAGTCGAAAAAGCTGCGCAACGCGGACAGCCGCAACGCAATACTGCCCGGTTTAAGGCCATCGCGTTTGGCTTGGCTCGAAATTTGTCGCACCCAGTCCGCATCCACGTCTTGCCAATGGGCGATGCCCCGCGCGGTCAGAAAGTCGACAATCTTATCTAACTGGCGCTGATAATTGCGTTGCGTATGGGCACTAAGGCCCCGTTCGCTGAGCTGATATTGATAAAAGCGGTCGAGCGGGACCGTCAGTGAACGGGGAGCAGCTTGGTCAGGCGTTACCGCTGTCACTGACGCTCACCCTTTTTCGCCCATTGGCTGCATAAAATGGCCAAGTGCGAGGCCAGCTGTTCGATAAAAAGGGTGTCCATGTCTGGTTGAAAGTG
The DNA here is from genome assembly GCF_000968645.1 of Salinivibrio sp. KP-1. Classification (NCBI taxonomy): domain Bacteria; kingdom Pseudomonadati; phylum Pseudomonadota; class Gammaproteobacteria; order Vibrionales; family Vibrionaceae; genus Salinivibrio; species Salinivibrio sp. KP-1. Next base: position 62,519 of record NZ_LAQR01000004.1, read on the forward strand.
CCCGCCATCTGGGCTCGCAAAGCTCAACAGTCCCCACTCTTTGCCTTCCCCTTTAATCGGTACCAGCGCAAAAGAGCCTAGCTCCGGTGGCGTTGCCATCACCGCTTCCGCATCCACACGGCGTAAGCGCCCAAGATAGCAACGACGACCAGCAAAATGATGGCTTTTTAATTGATCCACCGCCTGACGCGACATGGTCTGCAGCCCGTCGATAGGCGCATACACCCGCAAGCTAACGGTGAGTTGCAGTTGCTCGCTAAGTGCCGTTAACGCCGCTTGCACCGACTGTGGCGTGTTAGCACGCAACAGTGCCTGATGCGCTTCAGCAAAAGCACGGAAAAGGGCATCGTTTTTCGCCCCCAGGCTCATCAGCTGGGTAATGTCTTCTTCCAACTCCGCCACCCGCTCACGCAGGCGCTTAAGTTGAATTTCCACCAGCGATACCGCGCCTTGCTCACCGTGTGGCACGGTCAGCTGCGTCAGCAAATCGCGGTGACGAGTAAAAAAGTCTGGATTGTCTTTTAAATACGCCGCCACCGCCTCGTCGCTCAGTGGCATGGTTTCCAGAGTCGAGGCTTCTACCCCATCATTCATAATTGCAATTGTCCATCAAATACATGTGTCGCTGGGCCTGTCATTGATAAGGGATGGCCCGGCCCGCGCCAGCGAATGCGTAGATCTCCACCGGGTAAACTCACCGTTACTTGCTCATCAAGCACGCCTTGTATAATCCCGACCGCAACCGCGGCACACGCGCCACTGCCACAGGCTTGGGTTTCGCCGGCACCGCGTTCGTACACTCTAAGCTTAATCGCATTGCGGGAAAGGATCTGCATAAAGCCGGCATTGACCCGCTCAGGGAAGCGTTCGTGACTTTCAAGTAACGGCCCCAAGGTGTCCACGTCGGCGTGGTCGACATCCTCAACCACGGTCACCACATGCGGGTTGCCCATGCTCACGGCGCCAACAAATAAGGTCTGCTCTGCCACCCGCATTAGGTAGGTTTTCTCTTGTGAGTTAGCACGAAACGGAATTTTCCCCGGTGTGAAGACCGGCTCGCCCATGTTCACGCGCACCTGGTTGTCGTTTTCAATGTGCAGCAGCATTTTACCCGCTTGGGTGCTCACGCTGATCTGATGCTTATTAGTCAGGCCTTTCATTCGCACAAAGCGCGCAAAGCAGCGCGCACCGTTTCCGCATTGCGAGACTTCCGATGCGTCAGGGTTAAAAATGCGGTAGTGGAAGTCCGTCTCGGGATCGTAAGGCGGCTCCACGACCAATAGCTGGTCAAACCCGACGCCACGCTGGCGATCAGCCAGACGCCGAATCAGATCCGGCGAAAAGAACGCGTTTTGCGTGACACAGTCAACCACCATGAAGTCGTTGCCCAGCCCGTGCATTTTTGCAAACTGTACCTGCATGCCAATCCTTATTCTGGTAGGCGCTGTTCAAGCTGCCATAACGACGCCAAGTTCTCGCGCTCGCGCACAAGATGTGCCTGGTCGCCATCGACCATCACTTCGGCAGGACGGCAGCGTGAGTTATAGTTTGACGCCATCACAAAGCCATACGCGCCGGCTGAGCGCACCGCCAGCAAATCGCCTGCTTCTAACACCAGCGAGCGATTTTTACCTAAGTAGTCACCCGTTTCACACACCGGGCCAACCAAATCATAGGTTTGCGGTTCACCGTCGCGCGGCACCACAGGGATGATCTCTTGATAGGCTTGATACAGGGACGGACGAATTAAGTCGTTCATCCCCGCATCGATAATGGCAAAGTTTTTGTGCTCACTGTGCTTGAGGAATTCGACCTTGGTCAGCAACACCCCTGCATTGGCAGCAATCGCACGGCCCGGCTCAAAAATCAGCTCAAGATGACGATGATTGTCCAAACGCGCCAACAGCGCTTTGGCATATTCCGATGGCTGCGGCGGTTTCTCGTCGCTGTAGGTCACGCCTAAGCCGCCACCCACATCGAGATGGCGAATAGAAATGCCTTCATCGCCCAAGGTATCAATCAGCGCCAGCAAACGGTCGGTGGATTCAATAAAAGGCGCTAGCTCGGTTAACTGCGAGCCGATATGGCAATCAATACCTTCGACCTTAAGGTGTGGCAAGCTGGCCGCATAACGGAAGCTCGTCAGCGCTTGATCAAAGGCAATGCCAAACTTATTGTCTTTCAACCCGGTAGAAATATAAGGGTGAGTATTGGCATCCACATCGGGGTTAATACGCAGCGATATCGGCGCTTGCACACCCAACTCGCCCGCCACTTGGTTTAAGCGGTCCAGCTCAGAGTGTGATTCCACGTTGAAGCACTTGATGCCTACTTCCAGCGCACGACGCATCTCTGCGGCCGTTTTGCCCACGCCAGAAAACACCACTTTCGCGGGATCACCACCGGCGACGAGCACGCGCTCAAGCTCACCTTGAGAGACAATATCAAACCCTGAGCCCAAGCGTGCCAGCACATTTAATACGCCAATATTGGCGTTCGCTTTAACGGCATAACACACCAAATGCGGGTGGTCGCCCACGGCGCGGTCAAACGCGTGCCAATGGCGCTCAAAGGTGGCACGCGAGTATACGTACAAGGGCGTGCCGTGGTCGTGGGCCAGTTGGGTCAAGGGCAGTGATTCAGCCCACAGCTGGCCGTCGTCCTGATAATTGAAATAGTCCAAGGTGCTCTTCCCTGTCGTCGTTGGTTATTGATTTTGCGTCGGTTGTTGGTCCGGATAATACAGGGGCCCTTGTTGGCCACAGCCGGTCAGTGTCATGATGCCAGTGAACATCAGTAAAATGACGAGTTTTCGCATAGTGAATGCCAGTGATTATCGAGTCAATGCCCTCTATAATCGCATCACAACCATGAAAAGCAATAGGATGTAACGGGATGAACACAACGGAATATCATCAGTTGGTCGATTTACAAATGCAGGCCATTGAAGAAGGTATCGATGACTCAGGCGCCGACATCGATTATGAGAGCGTTGGCAACGTGATGACGCTGGAGTTCGATGATGGTAGCCAGATCATCATTAATCGCCAAGAGCCCATGCAAGAAATTTGGGTGGCGTCAAAAAGTGGTGGGTTCCACTTCGCCCTCAAAGACGGCGAGTGGACCTGCAGCAAAACCGGCTTGATCCTGATGGATTTAGTTCAGCAAGAGTGCAGCAAGCACGCTGGCGAACCTATTTCTTGGTGATACATGGTCACGCATAAGCGCCCGCGGCTCGGGCGCTTATGCTCACTTAAATGATGCGACTTGCCCGGTAAACCCGCCTTGGGAAGGCGGACGTGGTGGCTGCCACTGACCATCACATTTAAAGGGCAAGGCTTGGGTGTCGCCCCCGTCATCGGTGACAATCTGATAAAACTGCGGCAAATTAAAGTTAATGAAATTCGCGCTGTAGCTGTAACGGTCGTGGGACGAGGTATAAAAACGGTTTACGCCCTGTACCATTTCGGTTTTATCCCCGCTGCACTGGCGATACACTTCCACCCGATTGTTCTCGTCGAGAATATAGAGGTTGTAACCATTGGTACAATCTTCAAAGAAAAACTGTACTAAGCCCTCGCTGGCATACGCATCCACGACTTCCGGCGGATGCACATCCTGCGGATTATCCACCACCATCACTGGCGTGCCGTTTACCTTGTTGGTGGAAATACAGCGATAAAAGTCGACCGAGTTTTCCAACCGCTGGACTGACACACCACGACGCTCAAAGAACAAACCATGAGTTTGCTTGCCGATGCGTAAGGCTTTAAAACGACGACGCTTCTCTTTTTCAACCGGCTTTAAACGTAATTCAATGCACTCAGCCACCAGTTGGTAAACCAAGTTTCGGATTAAACCGCGCATTTTGCTCGAATAACAGAACACATCGACTGACTCAGGCGGCACCGCATCCTGGTGCATTTTACCCAACATGGTTTTTAGCGCTTCCAAAATGGCATCGTCGCCACGGTAATTGAGCGTGCGCACTTCGTTCCATGAGTTGCGGTAAACGAGGTCAACACTCCCCACCAAGCAGGTTTGTTCAGGGCCATAGCTAAAAATATCGCTATTTTTAAAATCAAAGCGCATCGACGGCTTTTTGTAGGCTGATGTCGGATCGTGCTCCAGGTTGACAAACAAGGCGAGCTGACGGATTTCGCATGGGCTCGACAACGCATCCAGCGTCGGACGTGGAGGGTTGAGCGAGAAGGTATTACGAATATCACTGACCAGCTGATACAAGGTATCAATATCAACATCGGCGTCGCGTACCACGGTATCCAGGCGTGTAGACTCTGTTAGCAGCCCATTGAAAAATGCCCAAGCGACCAGCTTGGAGAGGTAGCTGTTGTGCTCAAGTGGGGCACGACCGATGATATCGACCGGATCAAGCGAGTGCTTATACAAATACCATCCCGGCGCATTAGTCCGCCCCTCCGGTACTTGAATAAAGGTGAGATCCGGTTCGTGTAAGTCTGGCGAAATTTGCGGGTTGAGCAAGGTGACTTTACCCGGCAACTCTTCAAATGCCGCGTAGAGCTTGCGGGCGAGAATGCTGATGTCTTGCGGGCTAATCGCGGATGTAATGTCGTTACGGCGCGCAAAGCGGATCAGGTTCCGATAACTTTGCATCAAAGCATCAAGCAATTCATTGTGGGCGTGCTGTACTTCCTCGACTTTCCAATGGCGACGATTATCGAGATACGCCAATGCCTGTTCATCCCAGCCCCACTCACGCGCCAATAAGCGCAGCACTTCGCGGCGCCAAGCGACCGAACCAGTCGCTGGGGACTGGGTCAATTTCTCATGGGTTTTAAGGTAAAAACAACGACGAACCAAATCTAAACGGCGCGTGTCACCAATCGACTCCAAGTAACGGGTGACTTTTTCCAGCATCAGATAATAAGCATCAGATTGATACACATCGACCCAGCCTGCATAGAAGCGGCGTTTGCCATCCACACTCAAAAGCTGGGTGCCGGGATACTGCCACGAGTAGGCCTCGAGCAAAATCGCTTTGAGCACCGACTTATACGGCGAATCAATGCTTTTATACAGCTGCCACAAACTCGAGCCAAAATATTCTTCGGCCGGGATGGTCGGCAGGCCGCCAAAATCGACCCAATCACGACGGTCAAGGCCATGTTCGGCTACCAGTGTGTCGACGTACTCTTCATAACAGCCTTCCATCTCTGGTGGTACCATGTACCACAACAGCTTTTGCCCGGCGAGTCGCATAGAGGAGCGATAAAACTCGTCCAGCAAAAGGAAATGCTGGCTGGTGCCACAGTTATCGCTGGTCATCGCTTGGGAGAGATGATGACGAAAGCGCCCCTCACAAACCACAAAAAAATTGGCTTCTATCCCTTGGCCTAACGCCCATTCCGAGATCGCCATGCATTTGGCATCAAGCTTATCGCGCTGAGCGGCCGTTACCGAGGTATCGATACACACCCAAATATCGAGATCACTGGTGAGGCTTTGCCCCATCGAGCCGGTACTGCCCATGGTATACATGCCTTTGATCGGATGGCGCTCACGGCCTTCCACGCAGGCGGTTAAAGAAGAGAAGCGGGTGTTTGAGTGGATCAGGCAATCAGAGACAAACTCTCGTTGTGTCTCATCGAGCGCGTAATCAGCAATACCGAAAGGCACGCTGTCGCCACAAAACCCGGGTAATGCGGGGTGATTTAGATGTAAAAGCACTGGCAGCACATCAAAGATAGCTTGCGCCTGACGGCTCATCGCGGACCGCGCGCGATCCATTCTCACGCGGTTAAACGCTTCTATGCGCTCAGTTTGCTGTTCTACGTATGTTTGCAAGGCAATCATCCAGATTCGTTGACATCCCGGTCAACAGGTCGACGTTACTGTCTTCACCGTATCCGCCCAATTGCAGATAACAAAACGTGATCAATGTAACACTCTCGACAACTCGGGTAAAGCCAATAACCCCGATGCCTGTGTGGTGGTATCAACATCGCACTATAGGTGCTTTTTGAGACCAATATCAACTTTTTTGCTCTACTACCTTAGTCGTAAGTCAGCCATATTGCCGCCTTCAGATCTCATTATTTGCGCAAATAATACGCTATCGATCACATTTTTTCACCTATATGACCATAACGCCGTCATAAATCGCCAAACCGCATGGCAGAGATTACGAGTCGTCCAGCGCCAATGTTACGATGGGTGTTATGAACCAAGAAGGAAAACAAACCATGTACTCAACGCCTGTACGCATTGCCACGCGCAAAAGCCCTTTGGCTCTCTGGCAAGCTGAATTTGTTAAAGACGCATTAGAGCGCTCTCACCCGGGGCTAACGGTTGAACTGGTGCCGATGGTCACGAAAGGTGACGTGATTCTGGACACGCCTTTGGCGAAAATCGGTGGTAAAGGCTTGTTTATTAAAGAGCTTGAACAAGCCATGCTCGACGGCCGCGCAGACATTGCGGTGCACTCAATGAAAGATGTCCCGGTTGAATTCCCCGAAGGATTAGGGCTGGTCACGATTTGTGAACGCGGCGACCCACGTGATGCGTTTGTCTCCAATCACTACGACAGCATTGACGACTTACCTGAAGGCGCGGTGGTAGGTACCTCTAGCCTGCGCCGCGAGTGTCAATTGCGCGAGCGTCGTCCTGATCTGGTCATTAACACATTACGGGGCAACGTGGGGACACGCCTCGGTAAACTCGATGACGGCCAGTACGATGCGATTGTCCTCGCTGCCGCTGGCTTAAAACGATTAGGTTTGAATGAACGCATTCGCAGCGAAATCCCACCAGAAGTCATTCTACCCGCCGTCGGCCAAGGCGCCGTAGGGATTGAGTGCCGCCTTGATGATGAACGCATTCGCACCTTGCTCGCGCCCTTGTCTGATGCCAGCACCACGCAGCGCGTCTTATGTGAGCGCGCAATGAACAACCGCCTAGAGGGCGGCTGCCAGGTTCCGATTGGTAGCTATTCAGACATTCAAGGCGATAAAATCTGGCTACGTGCGTTGGTCGGCGAACCTGACGGCTCCACCATTTTACGTGGCGAAGTCACGGGCCCGCTTGAAAAAGGCGAACAGCTCGGCACCGATTTAGCAGAGCAGCTTCTCGCTCAAGGCGCGCGTCAAATCTTGGATAAGCTTTATCAAGACGACGCATGACCACGGTTGTTGTTCGCCCCGAGCCAGACTGCAGTCAGTTAGTCGCCCTACTCGCCCAGCAAGGGCTAGCGGCGATCCCCTGTCCACTGGTCAGTTTTACGCCGGGGCGAGGCTTACCGTCTCTGGCCAGTCTGCTCGTCTCACTGCCTTCCGGTAGCATCTTGGTCGCAGTGAGCCCGCGCGCCGTGGCATTTGCTCATCAAGCCTTGCAACACCAAAACGGGAGGTGGCCTGTTGACTGTCACTACGTCGCGGTTGGGCAACGCACTGCCAACGAGTGGCAGGCCGTCTCAGGGCAGCCTATCTTGACCCCCACCCGTGAAGACAGCGAAGGCATGCTTACACTTGCTCCTTTTAGTGCCGTGACAGGGACGCAAGTGGTGATTCTGCGCGGGGAGAGTGGACGCGATATGATGGGGCAAACGTTACAAGCACAAGGCGCACAAGTTCACTATTGCGAGACCTATCGGCGACAATGGGCGATTGAGCCTTTAGTATCGCAAGTAGTAAGCTGGCCGCATGACGCTATCGACACAGTCGTTATCACCAGTGGCCAACAATTAGCCTACTTTGATCAACTTATCACACTGAGCGGACAGCACTGGCTGCGCCAATGCCGTATACTGGTGCCCAGTAAAAGGATTCAAGATCAAGCCACTGCGCTTGGTTTTGACACGATTACGACCGTTGACAGCGTGGCCAATGATGCACTGGTTAACACGCTGCTCAGGTTAAGTAAAACGGGACTTTCGGATGACTGACAACAAAAATACCGACACCAAACAAAGCAAGGCTACCACGCCATCTTCACCCAAGACCCACGCGACAGATGCGCCGGCGCCTGAAAAAGCCAGCCAAACCTCATCGGGGGGACGTGGCGGCATATTACTCGGCGCTATCGCCATCGCATTAGCCCTCGGCTCAAGTGGCTGGGTATTTTATCATGGCCACCAGCAAGCCACCGTGTTGCAAAACACCGTATCCGCGCAACAATCTCATATCTCGCGCCTTGAACAAGATCTTAACCAACAAAAGCAAGCGGCAGAACAAGCGCGAGAGCAACTGAAAGCCACCACTCAAACACGTTTGAACCAGCAGGACAGCAGCTTATCTAGCTTGCAAAAAGCCGTCGCTGAAGTGAAAGGCCGACGTCCCAATGACTGGTTACTGGCAGAAGCCGACTATCTGATCCGAATGGCTGGGCGTAAAATTTGGCTCGAACAAGATGCACAAAGCGCCACTGCCCTGATGGAAGCGGCCGATCACCGCATTGCTCAGCTCAACGACCCGTCCTTGATGCCGATTCGCCAGGCGATGGCTGACGATATCACCGCGTTAAAGGCGGTGAAACGGGTCGATAGAGATGGGATTGTACTGCGCTTGACCAGCATGCAACAGCGGGTCGAAAATCTTCCGCTTGCCAGCGCGGTCATTCCCGACGCCGAGGCGGTGGACACGCCTATTGTCTCTGAGTCAGTGAATGACTGGAAAAGTAACCTCACCACTTCAGTCAAAGACTTTGTCGATAACTTTGTCACCTACCGCAAACGTGACGGCAACGTGGTGCCCTTGTTATCACCCACCCAAAGTTACTACCTGCAAGAAAATTTAAAAAACAAACTCGATCAAGCGATGCGCGCCGTGTATGAAGGCAATGATACCCTGTATCACGAAGCGCTAGAGATGGGAAAAGACTGGACACTGCGCTTTTATAATCAAGACGCCAATGCCACTCGCCGCTTTGTCGAGCAGCTTGACGAGCTGAACCAACAAACCATTGGCGTCGACCTGCCGCAAAAACTGAAAAGCCAGTCGCTAGTCAGTGATGAAATTAATACCCGACTGCGTCGAGACATAGCACCGCTGACAGGAGGCCAATCATGATTAGATTGCTTTTGCTCGTCCTTGTGCTGGCGGCAGGGCTGGTGGTTGGCCCTCAATTAGCCGGACAGCAAGGTTATGTTTTGATCTCCGCGGCAGAACAAACACTGGAAATGAGTGTTACCACCTTGTTGGTACTGATTGGCATGTTAATCGCGGTATTATGGGCACTGGAGTGGCTACTGAGAAAGCTTTTATCCATCAGCAGCACCGCAACAGGCTGGTTATCCGGCCGTAAGCAACGTAAAGCGCGCCAGCAAACCCAAACCGGCTTAATCAAGTTACGCGAAGGGGAGTGGAAAAAAGCCGAAAAACTCCTCGCCAAAGCCCGGCCTCACAGCGATGCGCCTATGCATAACTTATTGGCTGCCGCGGAGGCGGCACAACAGCGACAAAACCTGCAGGCTCGCGACCAATACCTTCAGCAAGCTGCTGATCTTAACGCCAATAGCTTAGCTCTCGCCCTGACTCGTGCGCAGCTCCATAGCCAAAGTGGTCAGCACGAAGAAGCCTTGGCCTCGTTGCGTGCGATTAAACGTCAGCATCCTCGCAACCCGGTGATGCTGGCGCTGCTAAAAGACACCTATATTCACCTCGAAGATTGGTCAGCGCTTCTTAACCTTCTGCCCACCTTGAAAAAGGCTCAACTGCTTGATCATGAGCAATTTGATGCCCTACACGAGCGAGCTGAGCTGGGTGTAATGGCCCATGTCGCCAGTCAACAAGGCACCGAGGGACTGCTGGCGCATTGGAACCAACTCCCTAAAGCCAAACGCAACCAGCCTTCACTCTTAGCGGGGTTAGTCAAACATCTGGCGGCGCGCAATGCCGACTCAGAAGCCTACATTCTGCTACGCGAGGCCTTGAAAAAGCGCACCGATGATCGCTTGATTGCCCTGATCCCGACGCTAAAATTACCAGATAACTACCCCGCGGTGGTGATGCTGGAAGAGTTGCTCACGCAAGATAGCCGCAACCCTGTACTTCACAGCGCCCTTGGGCAACTGCTTATGCAGTCGGGAAAATGGCAAGATGCGCGCAGCCACTTTGAGAAAGCCCTGGAGTATCGTGCCGACGTCACCGACTATGCGTATTTGGCTGATGTGTTGGATAAGCTTGATCAGGGAAAAGCCGCGAGTGATGTCTCACGTACAGCGTTAAAGTTAGCACTGCCTGAACAACCTCCCGCGGCATAGTATTTCCGCCAGCCGAAAAGGCAGTCAGTCAATTACCTTCGAATGAGAAAAAACGCCCCGCACTGCGGGGCGCCTTATTATTGCGGATAGCAACTACCGCTTTTTACACAAGACATTGAGCGCCGCATCGGCGTTACGTGTCACCACTTTGCCACTTCGAGCATCTACGCCCTTGGCGCCTTGTACCCAGTACGGTAAGCGCATGGGGAGCTGATCTGTCGCCTGCGCCACTTGCACCAATTCCTGCTGGGAGGCCAACACCATCCCTTCACGTTGACAGCGGGGTGCCGCCTGCGCATAAGGGACACGCAACCAACTCATGGATTTTTCGGTGTATTGCTTATCGCCAGCTTCTGGCTCTGGTAAGCCAAAATGGCTCAAGGTAATCGCCGTTTCCATCGGCGCCGACTTTTCAGCTCCCGAGGTCGATTGGGTTTGAGACAGCGGCGGTAAGCGGATCACAGCCGGTTGCGACAATGGCTGACGGGTTTGTCTTAATACCGCCTGCTTGGTTGGCCCAAATTGACGAACCCGTTTTAGCACCAACTGAGCCACGTCTAGGTTAGGATACGGACCAATCAAGCAACGTCCTCGGCCCTCACGCACCTGCACTTGAAACGGCAAGTCCGGTAAGCCTTGACGCAGAGACTGATAGAATTGGCGTGATGGCACGCCTTGCGTGGCGCCGCATTGCACCCAAAACGCCGTGCTCTGCGGATCCGGAGATTGATTGCCCCACAACCCTTGTCCGATATCACATGTCTCGCCAATGATTGGCCAGCCTTGTTGGCGGTCGATAATGGCGCAAGGGTTCTGTTCTGCGCGCACTGGCGCACTGATTGCCCACATTGCTACCACACTGACAGCCAAACCTCGCCACCGCCCCATGAGTCGCTCCCTTGATAATCTAATCTGCTCAGCTTAAGCAAAGTCACACATTGACTCAAGCAAGGGATCACCAAGCTGTCAGACAACCATCAAAAAAAATGGCTGCGAACGCAGCCATTTTCCTTACCCTTTGTAGATTTTGGGATTGAAAACATCTCGTAGCCAATCGCCGAGCAAATTGATCACTAGCACCAGTAAGACCAGCACAATGCCTGGGAAGGCGGTTATCCACCACGCGCCGGAGAAAATGTAATTAAAACCGATGCTGATCAATGAGCCCAGTGATGGCTGATCGACCGGCATCCCCAGCCCCAAGAAAGACAGTGCCGCCTCAGACATAATCGCATTGGCAACCTGCACGGTTGAAATCACCAAGATGGGTGACAAGCAGTTGGGAAGAATATGACGGAACATGATCCGTGGCGAGCGGAAACCCATCACTCGCGCTGCTTCCACATATTCTTTTTTCTTTTCTGCCAGGACAGAGGCACGAATGGTCCGCGCATACTGTGGCCACTCGGCAATCCCGATAATCACCACCAGCATTAAAATCGCGTATTGGCTATAAAACTCACTGCCAAAGCTGGCTTTAAAAATCGCTGAGACAATAATAGCGACCATCATGGTCGAGAAAGACAGCTGGATATCGGCGATACGCATAAAAAAGCTATCAATGCGGCCACCAAAATAGCCGGCACTCAGACCAATCACCGTCCCCAGAATCAACTGCAGGCCGACGGCACACAAACCTATGGTCAAAGAGATCCGCAAACCATAAATAATGGTCGACAAAATATCTCGCCCTTGGTTATCCGTGCCGAGCAAAAAGCGCGGATCGCTCCACTCCATCCAGACAGGGGGGAGCTCAGAGTCCATAATATCAATCGCCATTAAATCATAGGGATTGGTTGGGGACACTAAGGGCGCAAAGACCGCGAGCAATAAGAACACCATGAAAATGGTGAAGCTAGCGATCGCCACCTTGTCACGCTTAAAGTGGTAGAAGAAGTCAGAGCCCAAGAAGCGCTGCCAACGACTTGGTGTTGTATTCGCTTGTGTCATCGCTTACGCCTCCTTGCCGGTTAAGTTAACCGTTGGGTTAATCAAGCCATACAGCAGATCGACAATGGTGTTGGTCACCACAAAGATCAGCCCGACGAAAATCACGTAAGCGGTAATCAACGGTGTATCTACACGGTTAATCGCTTCAAGGAACAAAAAGCCCGTCCCCGGCCACTGAAAGACGGTCTCGGTCAAAATGGTATACGCAATCATGGTACCGATTTGCACACCACCAACCGTTACCACCGGCAGCATGGTGTTCTTCAGCGCATGCTGATAATAAACCTTGTTTTCGGGCAACCCTTTAGCACGTGCAAATTTCACATACTCGGTTCCCAAGGCTTCCAGCATTTCAGAGCGCACCAAGCGAATGAACAAAGGTAGCATGATGGATGCCAGCGACACGGAGGGCAGCACCAAATGCGCTAAGCCATCCAGGGTGAAAAAGCCGGACTCCCAGCCAAGCCAATTGGCCGTTTCTCCACGCCCATAAGAAGGCAGCCAGCCCAACTCAATCGAGAAGACATACATGAGCATAATCGCGGTCAAGAAGACAGGTATCGAGATACCCACGATACTAAAGCCCATGATTATCTTGGTGAGCATGCTATTGGGGTGAATCGCCGAGTACACCCCGAGTGGAATCGACACCACGACAATGATCAGTGCCGCCCCCGCCACGAGTTCTAGCGTTGCCACCAATTTATCTAAAATGACGTCCACGACTGGACGCTTAAAGAAATAAGAATTGCCTAAATCCCCTTGTAGGGCCTTGCCTACAAAGCGGGTATATTTGGTTAAGAAGGGATCGTTAAGCCCCATTTCATCACGCAGCGCATCACGCTCCGCTTCTGATACTGATTGCCCCACCAGCTCCCGCAAGGGGTCGCCGAGGTTGTCTTGGATAGCAAACGCCACCAGACTGATGACAAACATCACAATCAGTGCCTGTACCAGACGTTTGACTAAAAACGTTACCATGTGTGCCTCTAAGCGATTGGATAATCAGGGCCCCAGCGGTTGGGGCCCTGTTTTAGTCCATTACTCGACCACTAGATCGCCGAAGTAAGGGAAGTTCATACCGTTAACGATCGGCTCGATGTTAACGTTATTTTTGGCTGCCCATGATGGATCTTGCCAGTGCAGAGGTAAGAAGGCCGCTTCGTCATACAGGATCTTCTCGACCTTTTGCAGCATCGCACTACGCTTTTCCAGATCCGTTTCTGAGTTGGCTTCCATCACCAGCTTATCCACTTCGCTGTTCGAGTAGTGGCCACAGTTATACTGACCCTTACCGGTGTCCGCATCACGTGTCATGGTGAGGAACTCGGTGAAGTTGGCAGAATCTTCTGTATCTGGGTGCCAACCGATCATCTGCATGCCCGCTTCGCACTTATCAAACTCAGGCCAGTACTGCGCTTTTGGCATGGTTTGCAAGTCAACCTTGATACCAATTTTCGCCATCATTGCCGCCACCGCTTGAGCGATTTTTTCATCGTTCACGTAACGGTTGTTAGGGGCAATCATGGTGATTGAGAAACCATCTGGGTAACCGGCCTCTTCCATCAGTTTTTTCGCTTTCGCCAGGTCATAACGTGGCTCGAGATCAGGATTATAGCCTGCATACCCGACTGGGCTTTGCTGGCTCGCGGGCGTGGCCGCCCCTTTCATGATCTTCTGCGCGATACCTTCGTTGTTGACCGCATAAGCCACCGCTTGACGAACACGTGGATCTTTAAACTCATCCACCACACTCTGGTTCATTTGGAAGGTGATGACCCGCGTCCCTGGCATGGTCACCAATTGCAGCTCGTCGGCACGTTCGATACGGCGATAGTCGTTAGGAGAAACAGGCGCAATCATGTCGACATCACCAGACAGCAGCGCCGCGACGCGGGTGGCATCTTCTTTTATCGGACGCAGCGTGATGTTATCCACATTGCCTTCGCTGTCTTTGTCCCAGTAATTCTCATTACGGTCAAACTCGACAACCACGCCTTGTTCACGTTCGTCAACCACATACGGCCCAGTGCCTGACAGGTGTGTCGACGCATAGGTTGAGCCATTTTTCTTCAGCTCGGATTTATCACGGCCGTCTTCTGTCTCACCACTGTAGAACTTGCTGTCCATCGGGAACACGTAGGTCATGACGTTTTCTACCAGCGGGTAGGTACCGTCCGTCACCACATCCACCGTGTGCTCGTCGACTTTTTTGATATCAACGATTGGGGTGAAAATCCCTTTAAAGTCGGGGGATGATTTCAAACGATCAAAGGTCCACACCACATCGTCGGCAGTAAACGCGTTTCCGGAATGGAACGTCACGCCTTCGCGAAGATTGAAACGCACGGTTTCATTATCGATACGCTCCCAAGACGTGGCGAGGCGAGGCTCAAAGTCCATCTCTTGGGTAAAGCGGACCAAGGGGTCGAAGACCATGTGTGATAGCTGTAGCGTACCACCGGAAAGCTGCTCATGAGGGTCCAGTGAAACCGGATCCGCATCATACGCGACGGTGATATCTGCAGCCGCGGCACTAACGCTCAGGCCGGCGGCCATAAGCGCCACGGCAATCTTGCTCTTCATTGTTTTCATTGCATAGCTCCTTTATGCGTAGGGGTTGCCCCCCGCTGTGTTTGCATCATGGATGAGGTGCGGCGCAATGCCGCGTCGACATAGCGTGCTATGCCGGTTGCAAACCTTCCGTGCTCATTCCCTTAAACTCTGGCATCAATGAGATAAGCTGACGGCTATATTCGTGTTGTGGGTTAGTAAACAGTTGCTCTGTCGGTGCCACTTCTAACAGCTGGCCTTTGCGCATCACACCAATGCGGTCACACATTTGGCGAATCACCGGCAAATCGTGACTGATAAACAACATGGTGAGATTGAGCTCGTCCTGCAGATCTTTGAGCAGGTTCAAAATTTGCGCTTGTACTGACACATCCAACGCGGATGTCGGCTCATCGCAAATCAGTAAACGCGGACGCGTCGCCAATGCGCGAGCAATCGAAATACGCTGGCGTTGCCCCCCAGAGAACTCGTGCGGATATTTAATCCCTGCGCCGCGACCCAGGCCAACGTGATCAAGCAAGTCGCCGACGATTTGGCGGATTTGAGACTCGCTTTCGGCCAAACGGTGAAAACGAATGGGCTCAGCGATAATGTCGTATATCTTCATCCGTGGGTTCATGGATGAATACGGGTTTTGAAACACCATTTGCATTTGGCGACGGATAGGACGTCGGGCGCGTTCGTTTTTAATCGCAGTCAGATCGATATCTTCAAAAATGATTTGCCCCGTGTTGGGCGGATAAAGCCCGGTGATCGCGCGCGCAATGGTCGACTTTCCTGAGCCCGACTCACCGACAAGACCAAAGGTTTCCCCCTCAACCACGTCAAAGCTCACATGATCAGAGGCTTGGACGTATTCGCGGCGGCTCGCAAAGAGAGAATCCTTAGTAATAAAGCGCAAGGACACATCTTTCACCTGCAGTAGCGGACCGCTATAAGCGCGCTGATCTTGGCTTTGCCCCAGCCAGTGATTCTTGACATCAAGCTCAAGGGTTTCACCGGCTTCCTCGATATAATTGACCAGCGGAAAGCGGTCCAGCTTGATATCAGAGCGTGGCACCGCTGAAATGAGACTTTGCGTGTAAGGATGCTGAGGCTCACCTAACACTTGCTGGGTGGTGCCCAGCTCCACCAAATCACCACGATACATCACCGCGACACGGTCGGTCACATTGGCGACCACGCCCATATCATGGGTGACCAGCATACAGCCAACATTTTTCTTTTGGCATAAGTCGCGGATGAGGTTAAGGATTTGATCTTGGATGGACACATCCAACGCCGTGGTCGGCTCATCGGCAATGATGAGATCCGGCTCCCCGGCCAGCGCAACCGCAATCACCACGCGCTGACGCATCCCGCCGGAAAACTGATGGGGGTATTGTTTGATGCGCAGCTCTGGCTCAGGGATCCCCACCTGCTCCATTAAATTAAGCGCGCGCTGATAGGCCTGTTGCTGCGTCACATTCAAGTTGGTCAAAATGGTTTCGGTAAGCTGCTGCTCGACCGTAAACAGCGGATTCAGGGAGGTCATCGGGTCTTGAAAGATAAACCCAATTTTATCACCGCGCACTTTGCGCATTTCGTTGGGGGTTAGCCCGGAGATTTTTTTACCGTCCAGATACACATCGCCACTGGCAATGCGACCCGGCGGACTGAGCAAATCAATCACGGCATTACCGACCGTGGACTTGCCCGCCCCAGACTCACCCACCACGCCAACAATCTCACCGCGCTCAATCGTTAATGACAATGACGTCACGGCGGCGTGAACGCCATGGCGAGACGGGTACTCTATTCGTAGATTATTTACTTCTAGCAGTGACATTTTTCATCCTTGATATCGTCTTAGGTGACGATCGACTTCCTTACCAAAACAAGGTGATATGATCTTGCCTCGGAGAGATGCGGATTTAATCTGGCAAACATTTCACAAAAAATCAACATCACAGCAGAAAATGCCATAATGACACAGTCGGCTCGAATATTCATTCACTTGGCTACGATTGTGTACCCAAGCGTCAAACAAAAAACACACTTCATATCATAAAGATATAAGGTATTACGCTTTCCCCTGTTTTAAAGCAAATCGCGCATAGAATAAAGCAAAGTTATTTAACAGCGTGTAAACAATGACAGCGATAAGCACCAAAAAAAACGCATTTTTCGAGTTAATTGATTACTTAATAAATGAAAGGCAGTTTTTTGAACCACACAATGATAGGTATAGCAGTCACATCAAAAGGTGTGGTTTTTATTGCTGATTGGTGACTTTTTATCTATCAGAATCTTGATAGAGTTCTAATTTCTGCATTTTATCCTCTCTCAACGTCGCCACGTAGAGAAAAGAATCACCAACACGTACTCGCAAAGCGATATAAAGCAGTCCCATAACAGGGAAGCTTGAAGGGGGGAAGACATGTTCATAGGGGCCAAACGAAAAAAACCAGCCATTAGGCTAGGGTTTGTAATAGTGGTCGGTGAAGAGGGATTCGATGGGGCGGCCTACCGCGCGACCGGGCTTCCGGCCCCCGACCCTCGCTCTCCAACGAACAGGCATAAACAAAAAAACCCCAGCCGTTAGGCTAGGGTTTGTAATAGTGGTCGGTGAAGAGGGATTCGAACCCCCGACCCTCTGGTCCCAAACCAGATGCGCTACCAAACTGCGCTATTCACCGACATATTCGCTGTTAGCGAAAATAATGGGGTGGCTGACGGGACTTGAACCCGCGACAACTGGAATCACAATCCAGGGCTCTACCAACTGAGCTACAGCCACCACTGATTTTTTGCCAATTTCCTTTATCCCCGGAATGGCGCGCCCGACAGGATTTGAACCTGTGACCTTTGGCTTCGGAGGCCAACACTCTATCCAACTGAGCTACGGGCGCTTGCCCCGTTGGCGGTGACGAATATTACGGATATCACCACCAGCCGTCTAGCACTTTTTTTAATTTTTTTACTGACTGGTCTCTTTTTCAACAAATTGCGTAGAAATCGTCAGTAAGGTCTCTACTATAACGGTTTAACGTAACAATCTAAAGCGCTATAATCACCTAATCTTTACACGGAGTTAACCCAGCAACGTTGGCAAATCCGTTAAGACGAGACTGACAGGCCGCAACCGAATCACCCTTGATTGATTCACCCCCTTAGGTTGGCGGCAAATAAGATAAAAAAGGCGTTAAGCCACCAGTAATGTGGGAGTGTCATTGTGAGCGCAAAGGGAAAAAGTCTAGGTCAAATTATGGTTGCCACCGTGGCGGCCCTGTTATTTGCTTCTGCTGCGCAAGCGCTAGAAGTGTCTGAGCAAGAAAAAGCCGCTATTGCTGAACGCATTGCCCCGGTTGGTGATGTGTATATTGACGGCGAAGCGCCAACGCAAACCGCCGCCGCAGAGCCGAGTGGCCCACGCAGCGGCGAGCAGGTCTACAACACCTACTGCACCGCGTGTCACGGCACAGGCGCAGCCGGCGCGCCCAAAACAGGCGATGCCGCCGCTTGGGGGCCACGTGTCGATAAAGGCATGGAAACGCTGACCACGCACGCTATCAACGGCTTTAATGCGATGCCTGCCAAAGGGACGTGTATGGATTGCTCGGATGATGAGATTGTGGCGGCTATCGAGCACATGCTCGACGCACTTTAATACCGCCGCGCAACCCGTGTGACAATAACGCCGCCCTTGCGGCGTTATTTGTTTTTATCCAGCATGGCTTTTAGGTTGGCGATCGCGGCTTGCCCTTTCTCCATCCGCTCTTCTTGTGAAACAGGCTTTCTTTGCGACTCCCACTCCACATCGTCAAAAGGAAGCTCTTCCAGGAAGCGGCTTTGCTGAGGTTTAATCACTTCACCAAATTGACGCCGTTCTCGACACACTACAAAGGTCAGCGCCTTTTGCGCACGAGTCAGTCCGACATAAGCCAAACGCCGCTCTTCATCGATATTGTCTTCATCAATACTCGACTGATGCGGCAATAAGCCTTCTTCCATGCCAATCAGGTAGACATAAGGAAATTCGAGCCCTTTGGAGGCATGCAAGGTCATCAACTGGACTTGGTCTGCGTCATCATCGTCTTCCCCCCGCTCCATCATGTCACGTAGTGTAAGGCGCTGAACCACCTCTCTTAAGCTGCGTTCGACCTGATCGGGGTTATCACCTTCTAAGTCGGCGACAATCCAACTATAAAGCTGTGAGACGTTTTTCATCCGCATTTCAGCCACTTTAGGGCTTGAAGACGTTTCGTACAGCCACTCTTCGTAGTGAATGTCACGCAAAAGCGCCCTCACCGCCGCCACGGTATCGCCTCGCTCGGCTTGATCGGATAATTCTACCACCCAGCGGGTAAACGCTTGTAGCGACGCCAAACCACGTCCCGATAAATGTTGACTTAGCCCGAGCTCGAAGCTTGCCGCAAACAAGCTCTTTCCGCGTTGGTTGGCATAACTGCCGAGTTTCTCTAACGTCACAGGGCCAATCTCACGTCGTGGCGTGTTAACGACTCGCAAGAACGCGTTGTCATCATCGGGGTTCGTGAGCAGGCGCAGATAGGCCATGATATCTTTGATTTCTGCACGTGAGAAAAACGACGTCCCACCCGAGATCTTGTAAGGAATGCGGTTTTGCATCAGCGCTTTTTCGATTAAACGCGATTGGTGGTTTCCGCGATAAAGGATGGCGTAATCTTTGTATTGGGTACGTCCGAGAAAACGATGGCCTATCAGCTCGCCGACCACGCGCTCCGCCTCATGTTCCTCATTATTGGCCGTCAATACTTTGAGCATGTCGCCATCAGGTAAAGCAGAAAATAAGGTCTTTTCGAATACATGGGGATTATTGGCAATCAAGATGTTGGCCGCGCGGAGGATGCGACTGGTTGAGCGGTAATTTTGCTCCAACTTCACCACGTGCAAACGCGGAAAGTCTTGCTGAAGATACACCAGATTTTTCGGCTGAGCCCCTCGCCACGAGTAAATTGACTGATCGTCATCCCCGACCACCGTGAAACGTGCACGCTCACCCACTAGCAGCTTCACTAACTGATATTGGCTGGTGTTGGTATCTTGATATTCATCAACCAATAAATAACGAATGCGCGCTTGCCACCGCTCGCGTACGGCTTGGTTTTGGCTAAGTAGCGCGACCGGCATCAAAATGAGATCATCAAAATCCAGCGCGTTATACGCACGCATTTGTTTTTGGTAGCGCGCGTAACAGGCGGCAAACAGTTGATCACGCTCGCCTTGCGCCTGAGCCAGTGCTTCATCCGGCCCCAACATGGCATTTTTCCAGTTGGAAATGGTATGCACTAACTGACGGAGCAAATCTTTATCGTTATCCAACTCTTGTTCGGTCAGGGCTTTTAACAAAGCTAATTGGTCTTGATCATCAAACAGCGAAAAGCCTGCCTTGAGCCCCAAGGTTTTATATTCTCGCCGAATGATATTGAGGCCCAAGGTATGAAAGGTCGACACCATCAAACCACGCGACTCTTGCTTTCCTAAACTTTGTGCTACCCGCTCTTTCATCTCGCGTGCCGCTTTGTTGGTAAAGGTTACCGCAGCGATATGGCGCGCTTTATAGCCACATTGCTGAACCAAATAGGCAATTTTATGGGTAATGACACGTGTTTTTCCCGAGCCGGCCCCTGCCAAGACCAGGCAAGGTCCAGAGATATGTCGTACGGCATCGGATTGCGCGGGGTTAAGTTTCATGGTGACAACACCTCATCAGTGGCTGAATGAGCATTGTAGAGCGAATCCAACTGATGTCTATCTCACCGCAGCAGAGTGCATTTTGCTTGCTACACTTTATGCTTGTCATTTGCGCGAAAAACGCTCTAAAATGAATGAACGTTCATTCATTGCTTGGTGCATTATCTATGGACAAACGTACGCAAATCTTTGCCGCGACCGAGCAATTAATCGCGACGGTCGGGCTCGATAAAGTCTCAATGCAACAAGTGGCGACACAAGCACACGTCGCTGCAGGGACCATTTATCGCTATTTCAAAGACAAGGATGATTTGCTTCGCCAACTGTCTTCACACCTGATGATGCAGTGTGCGACCCATATCCAGCAAGGGGTCAAGGATGAACCAACACTCAAACGTCAGTTTGAACGCTTATGGCGCAATACTTGGACCATGATGCTACAACGCGATCATCTGCTATTGTCTCGAGACCAGTTTGATGCGCTGCCACGGGACGACCAGTTACACGCTCAGCGGGAGCGAGATGCCTTCTCCGACCTTTATCAAGTCTTTCAAGAAGGTAAGCAACAAGGCGTGCTCAAGCCCCTCGATGATGAGGCATTAATCACCTTGGGACTCGAACCCGCTTTTTGTTTAGCTCGCAAACAGGTTCGGGGTGTTATAACCCTGGACAGTCATGCTATCGCAGATGCGATCCACGCTTGCTGGGATGCAATTTCTCTTCACTAACGACGTTCGGAGCTTACTTCGATGAAAAAATGGTTTTTCTTTATGGTTATCCTCGCGCTGCTGCTGTTTGGCAGTGTGATTGGCTTTAACCTGTTCAAGCAGCAAAAGATTGCAGAGTATATGGCAAACATGCCAGAGCCCACCCACCCAGTCACCGCGGTGACGGTTGAGGCTGAGCCTTGGACACCAACGCTTGACGCCATTGGTTTTGTTGAGCCTAACCAAGGGATCACCTTAACCACCCAAATTGCCGGTGTCGTCGATGTGATTAATTTTGAGTCTGGCCAAACCGTTGAGCGTGGGCAAAACCTGGTCGAGCTCGACTCGAGCGTTGAAAAAGCCAATTTAGCCAGCACCCAAGCGCGCCTACCGGCGGCGGAAGCCAAGTTTAAACGCTACCAAGGACTGTTTGCTAAAGGCTCTATCTCTAAAGAAGCGCTGGATGAAGCCGAGGCCAATTATCGTTCGCTACAAGCTGACATTAACGCACTGAAAGCCACCATTGCCCGTCGTAATATCCAAGCACCCTTCGATGGTGTGATTGGCCTGCGTGATGTTTTCTTAGGTGAATACTTGCAGCCAGGTACGGATATTGCTCGCCTCGAGGATACCTCGGTGATGAAGCTGCGCTTTACCGTGCCACAAACAGATATTTCTAAAATCCGTCTGAGCCAGCCGTTGCGCATTACTGTCGATGCGTATCCTGAAAAGGAATTCATCGGCTCTATCAGTGCCATTGAGCCTGCGGTCAATAGCCAGAGTGGTCTTATCAAGGTGGAAGCGAACATCCCGAATAACGATGGTCAGTTGCGCTCAGGGATGTTTGCCCGTGCCGATATCGTTCTACCTACCATTGAAGAGCAAATCGTGATTGATCAAACCGCGATTAATTTCACCTTGTACGGGGAAAGTGTGTACGTGATCCGCGAAGAAGAAGGGGAAAAACGCGCGTTCCAACAAGTGCTCAAAGTCGGTGAGCGTCGTGGCCATCAAGCACGCATTATCGAAGGTCTGCAACCTGGCGATCAGGTCGTCACCTCCGGCCAAGTGCGATTAAGCAATGGCTCCAAAGTGAAAATCGTCGAAAACGACGCTCTCACACCACCAGAACAATTACCTCAATTGTAAGACGAGGATGTGATGCGCTTTACTGATATTTTTATCCGGCGCCCCGTGCTAGCCGCGTCAATCAGTATTCTGATTGCGCTGCTCGGCCTGCAATCTTTATTTAAGATGCAAGTCAGGGAATACCCGGAGATGACCAATACCGTGGTCACCATCACAACCAGCTATTATGGCGCCAGTGCCGACTTGATTCAGGGCTTCATTACGACGCCACTCGAACAAGCCGTGGCCCAAGCTGATAATATTGACTTTATGACCTCAGAGTCGGTGCTTGGTTCTTCGACCATTACGGTCAATATGAAGCTTAATACCGACCCAAATGCCGCCTTGGCCGATATTCTCGCCAAGGTAAACTCGGTGCGTGCTCAGCTCCCCGCTGAAGCCGAAGATCCGTCAGTATCGATGTCGACCGGTTCGACCACCGCGGTGATGTATGTTGGTTTTACCTCACCCGAGCTCGACTCCAGTCAGATCACCGACTACCTCGAACGCGTGGTCAAACCTCAGCTGTTTACCGTGGATGGCGTTTCCAAAATCGACCTTTACGGCGGGGTGAAGTATGGCCTTCGCGTGTGGCTCGATCCGGAGAAAATGGCGGCATTTAAGCTGGCGGCCACCGACGTGATGTCCGTGCTTGATGCCAACAACTACCAGTCGGCCACCGGTCAGGCGATTGGTACCTTTATGATCTATAACGGCAGTGCCGATACCCAGGTCTCCACTCCTGAAGAACTGAGTAACTTGGTGGTGGATACCCAAGATGGTCGTGTCGTACGCCTCGGAGACATCGCTAAGGTCTCACTCGAGAAAAGCCATGATCGGGTACGTGCACTGGCCAATGGCTCTGAGGCGGTTGTCGCCGCGATCAATGCTACCCCGTCGGCTAACCCCATCAATATTGCCGCTGACGTCATGGATATGTTGCCGGAAGTTGAGCGCAACATGCCAAGCAATATCGAGATGAATGTGCTGTATGACTCATCTAATGCAATCAATGAGTCCATCAATGAGGTGATCAAAACCATCATTGAAGCGGCACTGATCGTGTTGGTGGTGATCACCCTGTTCTTGGGCTCATTCCGCGCGGTAATTATCCCTATTATCACCATTCCGCTATCCCTGATTGGTGTGGCGCTGGTGATGGAAATGATTGGCTTCTCACTGAACTTGATGACCCTGCTGGCGATGGTGCTGGCTATCGGCTTGGTGGTCGACGATGCGATCGTGGTATTGGAAAACATCGACCGCCATATCAAGCTGGGAGAGTCCCCTTTCCGCGCGGCCATTATTGGTACACGGGAAATTGCCGTGCCAGTTATCTCCATGACACTGACATTGGCGGCGGTGTATGCCCCTATCGCCATGATGGGCGGGATCACCGGCTCGCTGTTTAAAGAGTTTGCGTTAACGCTTGCTGGGGCTGTGTTTGTCTCCGGGATTGTCGCATTAACACTCTCACCGGTAATGTGTTCGACCATGCTGAAAGCCAACGCCAAGCCAAGTCGCTTTGAGCTTGCCGTTCATCGCTTCTTGGATGGAATGACCGACAAGTATGCTCATCTTCTTAGTAAGGTGATGCAACGCCGTCCTGTGGTGGTATCTTTTGCGGTCATCGTCTTTGCCTCTTTACCCGTGCTATTTAATTTTATCCCCAGTGAACTCGCACCATCGGAAGATAAAGGCGTGGTAGTCATGATGGGGACGGCGCCCTCGACGGCTAACCTGGATTACATCCAAAACAGCATGGCGGAAGTGAACCAAAAGCTCGACGAACAACCAGAAGTGGCCTTTTCTCAGGTCTTTTCTGGGGTGCCGAAGTCGAATCAAGCGTTTGGTATCGCCTCACTGGTGCCTTGGAGTGAGCGGGAAGCCAGTCAGTCCGAAGTGGTAAAACGCATGGCTGACGAAGTGAAAGACATTCCGGGTATGAAGGTCACCACCTTTGAAATGCCAGAGCTGCCCGGTGCCTCCTCCGGCTTGCCGATCCAATTTGTGGTGACGACCCCGAATAATTTCGAAAGTCTCTATCAAGTGACCGCCGAAATTATGTCCGAGGTACAATCTAGCCCGAACTTCGTCTATTCGGAGCTGAACCTTAACTTTGATTCGGCCACCATGAATATCAGCATTGATAAAGACAAAGCTGGGTCATATGGCGTGACGATGCGTGATATTGGCGCCACCATTGGCACCATGATGGCGGATGGCTACGTCAACCGTATCGACTTTGATGGCCGCTCATATGAGGTGATCCCGCAAGTGGAGCGTAAATATCGTCTCAACCCTGAGTCCATTGAGAGCTACTATGTTCGTGCGGCCAACGGCGATTCCATTCCGCTGGGCTCGCTGATTGACATTGAAGTCACCGCGGAGCCTCGCTCACTCCCGCACTTTAATCAGCTAAACGCTGCGACCATCAGTGCGGTATCTGCGCCCGGTGTCACCATGGGTACCGCGGTGGATTGGTTCGAAAGCAAGGCAGCAGAGTTGCCTAAAGGCTATCAGCACGATTACCTCGGTGAGTCTCGCCAATACGTGACAGAAGGCAGTGCGCTGTATGCCACCTTCTTGTTCGCCTTAGCGATCATTTATCTGGTACTGGCGATTCAGTTTGAATCCTTGCTCGACCCACTGGTGATCTTGGTCTCTGTGCCACTTGCGATTTGTGGTGCCTTAATTGCACTCGCGTGGGGGCTATCATCAATGAACATCTACTCACAAGTCGGGTTGATAACCTTGATAGGTCTGATTACCAAACACGGTATTCTGATCTGTGAGGTGGCTAAAGAGCAGCAACTGCATCATCAAGCCAGCCGAATGGACGCGGTAAAAGAAGCGGCCAAAATTCGTCTGCGTCCGATCTTAATGACCACTGCCGCGATGATTGCAGGCCTCATCCCGCTAATGTTCGCCACCGGCGCAGGCGCCGAGCAACGCTTTAGCATCGGGATTGTGATCGTAGCGGGTCTCGCTATCGGTACGTTATTCACGCTATTCGTTCTGCCAGTGATTTACACCTACCTGGCCAGCAAGCACAAACCACTGCCTGTGTTTGTCGAAGACGATGAACTTGATAAGCTCGATGAAGACTATCGCGCATCACACTAACCCAAAGGGCCTTCGGGCCCTTTTCTTTTATCATCCTTTCGACAAGCTGTGCGTATTTACATAGAATAAAGACAGTTAATAAAGGAGTATTCCATGTTTGACCCCAAAAAACTTGAGCAAATGGCCAAGCAAATTCACGACGCCATGCCTCAGCCTGTTAAAGAGTTAGGCACGGATATGGAAAGCCGTGTGCGCCAAGCCATCCAAGGCCAACTGACTAAGCTGGATGTAGTAAGCCGTGAGGAGTTTGATGTACAAACCCAGGTGTTACTGCGCACCCGTCAAAAGCTCACCGAACTCGAAGCCAAGCTGGATGCCATGGAAGCAAAAGTGGGTCAATCGACAGATAACCAAGAATAACCCACGCAGATATAAAAAAGCCTGACCCTCAGGCCAGGCTTCTCTTCCGCGTTATCTCAAACGATCCGCGCTTTTATTTGTCGAGCGCAATTTGTTTCATATCGGTCATATAGCCGCGCAATTCCTCACCGATATACTCAATTGGGTGGTTGCGGATACGGTCATTGACCTCGATTAAGGTGGCGTTGTCGACCTGGTTAGAGGTTTCTCCAAGCCCTTTACCAATCACATCTGCGCTCACTGTTGGCATAAAGTGTTCGCGCAGCAGCGGTGTCGCCACGTTTGCGAATAAGTAGTTGCCGTACTCAGCCGTATCGGAAATGACCACGTTCATTTCGTACAAGCGCTTACGCGCAATAGTATTGGCAATCAAAGGCAATTCATGCAATGACTCGTAATACGCTGATTCTTCGATAATGCCAGATGACACCATGACTTCAAAAGCAAGCTCGACCCCTGCACGCACCATAGCTACCATCAAAATGCCGTTATCAAAGAATTCCTGCTCATTGATGCTTACATCCGACTCGGGATAGTTTTCAAACGCGGTCTGTGCGGTTTCTTCACGCCATGTGAACAAGTCTTTATCGCCGTTTTCCCAATCGGCCATCATGGTCGCGGAGAAATGGCCAGCGATGATGTCGTCCATGTGTTTGTTATAGAGGGGGCGCATCAGTTCTTTAAGCGACTCCGACAACTCAAAGGCTTTGATTTTCGCTGGATTGGACAAGCGATCCATCATGTGAGTGATGCCACCGAACTTTAGCGCTTCAGTAATGGTTTCCCAGCCATACTGAATCAATTTACCCGCATAACCTGGATCAACACCTTCTGCGATCATTTTCTCATAGCAAACGACCGAGCCTGCCTGCAGCATCCCACACAGGATGGTTTGTTCGCCCATCAGATCGGATTTTACTTCTGCCACGAATGAAGAGGCAAGTACGCCAGCACGGTGGCCACCAGTTGCAGCTGCCCAGGCTTTTGCAATCTCAAAGCCTTCACCTTTAGGATCATTTTCTGGATGGACAGCGATCAGCGTCGGCACACCAAAGTCGCGTTTATATTCTTCACGCACCTCGGTACCCGGACACTTAGGTGCCACCATAACCACAGTAATGTCTTCACGGATACGCTGACCGACTTCGACAATATTAAAACCATGTGAGTAACCGAGCGCGGCGTCCTCTTTCATCAGTGGCATCACGGTTTCGACGACGTTGGAGTGCTGTTTATCTGGTGTAAGGTTAATCACCAAGTCTGCCTGTGGGATCAAATCTTGGTAGCTACCCACTTCAAATCCATTCTCAGCCGCGTTCTGATAAGAAGGACGCTTTTCATCAATGGCAGCCTGTCGCAGTGCATAAGCCACATCAAGACCCGAGTCGCGCATGTTTAAGCCTTGGTTGAGCCCTTGCGCACCACAGCCGACAATCACCACTTTTTTACCTTTGAGAAATTCGGCCTCGGTGGAAAATTCGTCACGATCCATAAATCGGCATACGCCTAATTGTTCCAATTGTTGACGCAAATTCAGGGTATTAAAGTAGTTCGCCATGGGGTGCTCCATTGATTCAAATCCGTGATTGGGTGTGTTTTCACCGCGTATTTTTGATACTACCCTAACCACTATATTGCCTAAAGTGATATATTCACAACATAACATTGCAATTACAGCAACAATAAAATCATGAATGCAAAGCAACTCACGGGCTTTCTCCACCTCTGTGACACCAAAAGCTATACCCGAGCCGCACAAGCAATGCACGTCAGCCCTTCTGCTCTGAGCCGAATCATCCAACGTCTCGAAGAAGATATTGGTCAGCCTCTGTTTATTCGCACCAATAAAGCGGTCGATCTCACCCCAGCAGGTAAAACGCTGCTTCCCGTCGCACGCGATATCCTGCAGCTTTGGCACACCACTAAAGCCAGTATCAATGAACATGCCTCTTTGCTCGGCGGTAAGCTCACGCTCTTTTGTTCAGTCACGGCAAGCTATAGCCATTTACCTGAGCTCCTCGCGCGGTTTCGTCAACAATACCCAAATATCGAGCTACAACTGCTAACCGGCGACCCCGCTCAAGCAGAAGAGAAGGTGCAAGACAATAGTGCCGACATTGCCATTGCCGCTAAACCCAAACGCTTGTCATCCAGCTTAGTGTTTCAACCGATTGATACAGTCAGTTTGTCGGTTATCGCACCGGCAATGGCCAGCAGTGGCATTGACCTACAAGCCATTGACTGGCAGCTCACACCATTAATCTTGCCCGAAGCAGGGACAGCGCGCGAACTCGCTGATCAATGGTTGACCAATAAAGGGATCGAGCCAAACGTCTACGCACAAATAGCAGGCCATGAGGCGATTGTCAGTATGGTGGCATTGGGCTGTGGTATTGGTGTCGCGCCCGATGTAGTGATTGATAACAGCCCAGTAAAAGACAAGGTTGAGCGATTACGTCAAGAAATTGTGCAACCTCTCGAACTGGGCCTTTGTTGTAAAGCTTCCCGCGAAAAAGAGCCTTTACTCAACGCTCTACTCGATGTCATGCGATAAACACAAAAAGCCCCAACACAATGATGCTGGGGCTTAAACGCAAAAAACCCCAGCTTCTCAGCTAGGGTTTCTAAATAGTGGCGGAGGGCCGGGGTTGCGGACAACGGGCAGGCCATCCTGCGGGACTCATTCGCCCGCAGGGCGAACCTGCCAATAACAAAAAAACCCTACTAAAATTAGCAGGGCTTCTAAGTAGTGGCGGAGTGGACGGGACTCGAACCCGCGACCCCCGGCGTGACAGGCCGGTATTCTAACCAACTGAACTACCACTCCGCACCAATGCTGTATGACTAAAGACTTATATCTCTTGGCTTTAATCAATTGTAATCAAAGCCTGGCGATGTCCTACTCTCACATGGGGAGACCCCACACTACCATCGGCGCTGCTTCGTTTCACTACTGAGTTCGGCATGGAGTCAGGTGGGTCCAAAGCGCTATGGTCGCCAAGCAAATTCGGTAATCTAGAAAGCTGTTCGTTCTCGCCACAATCAACTGGCTTTATTCGAGTCCAACCCAAAACCTCTTGGGTGTTGTATGGTTAAGCCTCACGGGCAATTAGTACAGGTTAGCTCAACGCCTCACAGCGCTTACACACCCTGCCTATCAACGTTCTAGTCTAGAACAACCCTTTAGAGAGCTCGAAGCTCTAGGGATGACTCATCTCGGGGCCAGCTTCGCGCTTAGATGCTTTCAGCGCTTATCTGTGCCGAACTTAGCTACCGGGCAATGCGTCTGGCGACACAACCCGAACACCAGCGGTTCGTCCACTCCGGTCCTCTCGTACTAGGAGCAGCTCCCCTCAATCATCCAACG
>NZ_LAQR01000005.1:0-70059 GCF_000968645.1 Salinivibrio sp. KP-1
TGAAGGCAAAAACAGATTTAATCATCAAAGCTGATATGTGTAAGACTTTGATGAGAAAACACCAAGCCCTGACCTCACGGTCGGGGCTTTTTTGTATCTTGAGGGTGTATTAGCCCTGTGCGCTTTGCTTTAAACTGCCTGCCGAGTAGATGTCTTTCCATTTTCCATCTATCCAATATCCAATAAAAAGCCCCGTCTTGTCGACGGGGCTTTGTTTTTTCTAAGCTGTGTAATAGCTTGATTATTGAATTTTACTGACTCGACTTACTCGATCACCTGAAATGGTACGCAGCTGCACTGGTGCAGTGACGTGAGGAGCGTTCGCCGCATCATAGGTCTGCCAGCTTGCACCATTATCGGTTGAGTACTCAATGGTGAGTCCAGGGAATGGCGAGTTCGCTTTCAATATACCACTTTCTATCACTCCACCCGGAACGGGTAAGCGGAAGCCCACACCCTGTTGCTCTAGTTGTGGGAACCAGTAGTTCGCTAACTGATTAGCAAAGAGGTTGTAATCAATGTTGCGCTTGGTTTGATTCGCCTCTTGTCCGGTTTGAGTGCTTGCTTCCCATTCGGCACGGTGCCAAGCTCGCTCAGCCATGGCGAAGAGGCGAGGGAAGGTCATGGATTCAAATTGGCCATCGGAGCGAATAGTTTCACTCCAAATAGATGCCTGTAAACCAAGCACATTGTCTGGACGCGTCAGTGTTTTCACGGTGGCAGCGTCTAGTACTTCCTGTTTGGTGATAGGTGCACCATTGCGCTTTGCATCTGCGTTAGCGTAGAGATCATCGGGCATAAAGCTAAACGTCTTACGGGTGTCGGTAAAACGGGGTGCCCAATAATAGCCACGCTCACTTGGGTCTGGTTCATAGGGGTGGTCAAAATAGAGATGTGTGGCTTGGTTATAGATAACGCCATAGCCATTGTTGGCGAGATTATAGGCGCGATCGGCAACGCCCCACTCCCAGATATTTTGCCACGCGTTGCCATAGACGTGCTCATTGGCAAGTTGTGCGCGTGGATAGACTTTATTGTTGTGCATGAGGCCATCTTCCCAACCACCGAGATCGAGCTGATGACGTTGGGTAATGTGCGAAATACGCTCAACAAAGTACTGACTCAGATCGTCAACACTGTTCACACCTGCATCGTTATCTGCAATAAAGGACTGACAGACGGGCGACTCTTTCCAGGCACCGGCAATTTCATCACCGCCAAAGTGAAATGTATCGAGCGGCTGTATGTCTCGATGCGCGTCGACGAGCGCGGCAACCACCGTATCGACGAAGCGATAACTGGATTCCATACAGACATTTATCGCGTTGTCGGTAAACATCTGCACAGAGAGGTATTGTGTGTCGTCTTCAAAGTCCGTGAGCAAATATTCTTTCGCTTTGGCTTCATCACCTTGTGCCATGTACTTGTGGTAACGCGCTTCCATCGCTTTGATGGCCGCGTGCGCGTGACCTGGCATATCTACTTCTGGAATGACGGTGATATTGAGCGCCTCTGCTTTACGCAAGATCGCTTGATAATCTTCCGTGGTGTAATACCCATTGGATGCTTCTGTGCCGTCAGGCCCTGCACCTAAGAAGGGCAACACGCAGCGGGTTTCCGACAAATCATGACAGCGTTTGCTACCGACGTCCGCCAGTTCCGGGAGGGCTGGGATCTCAATACGCCATGCTTCATCATCACTGAGGCGTAGATGCAGTTTGTTGAGTTTCAAAGCGGCCATCTGATCGAGTAACTTAAAGATGGCTTCTTTGCTGCGGAAGTTTCGCGCCGCATCGACAGACAGGCCTCGGTAAGCAAAGCGTGGTGCGTCAGTTAGCGTCACCGCCTTGAGTGTGTCGCCGGTTTTGAGTTGCAGCAGGCTTTGCGCAGCATATAGGGCTCCCGCTTGATCAGGGGCATCGATGTCAATACGCTGCTGCTCAGGTTGTACATCTAAGCGATAAGCTTCATGCCACTGGTCGCTTCCATTCAGGCTGACTTTTCCCCAGCCCACATGAATAACTTTTTGGTTGGTAGGTGCCCAGTCGGTGGCTGAAATGCCAAGTTGATCGGCAAGCCATTGTGCTTGCGCTTGATAGCCATTGTCGTAGACCACGGTCCACTCGCTATCGAGGATGACATGGCCATTTTTCTCAATGCGACTGGCAGGGGTGGGTAGCACGTGCCCTTGGGTATTGACCAACGACAGATCAGCATTGCGCGCATAGCGCTGTTCGGCCGTGAACGGGTCATAATGGTCGGTGAGTGCACCGCCGTAGCGCTTCCACTGTGCGGGCGTGTCAAAGTCACCGACAAAGGCGAGCTCATCATCCGGCTTGGTGGGCACTTGGCCATTTTTGTGGTTACTGGTACTGGTAATCAATGCGGTATGCATGCCAGCTTCACCGTCGGACGCTAAATACCAGTTTGGCATGATATCGGATTTTGCGACTTGCCAGTCAGAGGCATTAAAGCCGACGACTAATTGATCACCAGGGGCGAGCGGAACAAAGCTGTCCGTGGGCTCGAGTTTGAAGAGATCCCCATTGACGTGTGAGACTTTAAGTTGATCGGTATCGATCGAATTGATCATGCGGATGTGACTGAAATAAATCGCCCAGCCTGTTTTAGGCAGTGTCTGAGTGCTTTGGTTGGTAAAGGCGACGTTACCCATAAATGAACGCCAGTCATCTTGCTTATTATCAATGACTTGGTATTGGACATCGAGGCCGTTTCCGAGTGCATCAAGCTGCGATGCAGGCATCGCCCAAGCGGTGCTACATAATGACGCGCCGATCAGGAGACCCAGTGCGGTAGGTTTGAGCATGCTATCCTCCAAACTTATTTTTTATTGTGAAAATAGTTAACAAGACAGTAGAGGATAGTGGTTAACAAGCCTAGTAATCTTGTTAGTCAAAATGCAGTTATGTCTAAAGACTCAAACTTATTGATGTGTGCGGGCTATGAGTTTCGTTAAAATAGCGAGGAAGATCGCAGCGGAAATTGATGATCCACTGCGATACAAATTAACGCGGAAGTAAGCAGCTTAACGCGATTTGACTATCCACGAGTCGAATACCGACGGCGATCATTTCGTCACAAGCCGACGATACCGTGTCGGGGTTAATACCACGACACGCGGCAAGGTTGACAATGACGTCAAAACGGCCGCGCTTTTTCAATTGGATAGCCGTGGTTTTGACGCAGTAATCGGTAGCTAAGCCACCGACAACCACGGTTTCTACTTCTTGGCTGTGTAGCCATTCAATCAAGCCCGTGCTGAGTTTTTCTTCAATATCATGAAAGCATGCACCGTAGGGGTGAAGATCAGGCTCAATACCTTTCCAAACCACATAGTCGTATTCGGTGACCGGGGGCAAGCCATCGATGGTTTCAAATCCTTTGGTGCCGGGCACAGCATGCTTGACCCAAGTTAGATCAGCATTCTTATGTGCTAAGGGCTGCAACATATCAGCAGGTTTATCAACCACCCAGACAGCATTGGTGGGGTGTGCATCTTTGGTGAGTACGCGTAGGTCAGCCAATGCCGCTTGCTGATTCAGAGCTGGCCCGATGGTGTCGCCCTCAGGCACAGGCAGCTCATCAGGACAAAGCGGTGTGAATGTGCATTGTGCATCAACGTCAATCGCGGCAATTTTGGCTTGTTTCATCGCATCATCACCTAGAGTATTTGATTGAGTAAATGATCGGCCTTAACCCGCTTAATCCGCTTGAGCAGACGTTTGACCGGGACGGGATAGTCCTCCATTTTTTCGATCTGTTTATAGCTGCCGACCAACTGAGTGTGTGCCAGTATCTTATCTACTTCTTGCTGTTTCTGCGCTTCGAGTTGCTGATGCTTATCATGGATCAAGATAGCGTTTTCTAAGTCTAGCTTCCATGCGCGTGGATTCAGGTTATTGCCCGTCAGCAACATGTATTGGCGATCGACCCAGATTCCTTTTAAGTGAAAACTGTTGTCATCATGCTTCCAAATATGGATGTTTAACTGGCGTTTGGCAATGGCTGCTTCGTTACGGCGCGCAAAGTTACGTAGGTTGACTTCATACAGGTAGGGGAGTGCCGAAATGGTCTTAAAGGGCGCTTCTGGCGGTGAGTAAAAGTCATTGGCGGTTTTATCGCCAACAATGATGCTCACTGTCACACCTCGGCGTAGTGCACGGCGGATTTCTCTGACCACACTGCGTGGCGGATTAAAGTAAGGGGTGCAAATCACCAACTCTTTTTGCGCGCTCGCAATTAGATGGCAGATATAGCGATTGAGCTTGTTCTTACGTTTACCCAATCCGACCATAGGAGTTAGCCCGACTTGGTCCTCACGGAGAGGCTCATTATCGTAGCGATAACTCGCACGCTGCAGCTGAGTTCGAAACTCACGAATGCTAGGCTTAAGTGCTTTGCTATTTGGCCGATCTGGCGAGGTGAGGCAATTGACCGCACTATCCGCCGTTAGGGTATTAACAATAAAGTCTGCCATGGTGTCGGCAAGCGCTTTATTGTCGAGCACATGATAGCGGTCGTATCGATATCTATTATGTTGCGCTAAATAAACATCGTTTAAGCTTGCACCGCTGTAGAGCACTGTGTCATCAAACACAAAGCCTTTTAGGTGCAGCACGCCAAACACTTCTCGGTTTCTGACTGGTACGCCGAGTACCTCTATTTTGTGCGGGTAACGCTCAGCATAGGCGCGATATAATCCCGCATTGCCGTCAGATTGCTCTGCCCCGATCAAGCCTCTTTGAGCGCGATGCCAATCGACTAATACCTTGATATCCAGATCAGGATTGGCCTGTTTCGCTTCATACAGTGCATCAAGCACGCTACGTCCAGCCTCATCATCCTGCAGATACAAGGCGACGAGGTAAATCCTGGATTTCGCCTTTTTTATTTCACTAAGCAAGCGCTCTCTAAACGAGACGGCATCTAATAAGGTTTCGAGATTTTCTGGCTGGTGCGCAATGGTGGGCAGACGGTCGATAAGCTGCCGGTTTGCGTTCGCTGAATCCATTGTTACCTCTTGTTGTTCGACGGCCAGAGTCGAGCGGTTTGATGCTAAACCCTGAATTATACCAGAAATTAGGTCAAGTCACGGATGACTGCGCGGTGGCTTTGTTGTAAATGTCACGCTTTAGGTGCGTATTGCATCGCGACTAAGTCTTTACCGCTATGACAGTAGCTTTGGTAGCGTGCCGCCAATTCCTCTGGCAGGGCTGGTGTGTCCACACTGCTGAAACCGTGTTGCACGTATAAAGCGGTCAATGGTCGAAATGCCAAGCAAAAGCTTGGACGATGCGCCAATACGGGCTGGACGGCGTCGAGTAGTTGATGACTTAGCCCCGACCCGCGCAAGTGTGGGTGCAGCAACATGCCAGTGAGTAATTGGTAATTTTGACGTTGTTGAAAGCGGACCGCACCACATAAGCCGCTGGGTCCATCCACCACCCAGATATGTTCATCTTTTTTCGGTTTACCCGGTGGATAGTAGGTTTTATAGAATCGTGCCACGAGAGGAAACCGTAACGGCTCGAGTGGGTGAATGTGGTAATTATCCATAGCCTAATAGATGCGCAATACGAGCAGGACAGGTAGTATACCTATCCATGATTTTTTCTGACAGCGTAATGCATTGATGAAGTGGTTATCTGATGTGTCCTTGACACCCCATCACACCTTTGGTCTCCCCGCCCACGCTCATGCTATCGTGGAAGCGCACACCGTGGAGGATTTATATGCGATTTGGCAGCATGCTGACGATCTGACGCTTCCTAAGCTAGTGGTGGGAGAAGGCAGCAACCTGCTTTTTTGCCAAGACTTTCAGGGCGTGGTGGTGCTTAATCGCCTGACTGGTATATCAGTCGATGATGAGGGCGACCACTGGGTATTGCATGTAGGGGCTGGAGAATCCTGGCATAACTTAGTCGCTTGGAGCATTGATAATGGGTTCCCTGGGCTGGAAAACCTCGCGCTTATTCCTGGCTGTGTTGGTGCGGCGCCGATTCAAAACATTGGTGCTTACGGTGTCGAGTTTTGCGAGCGGTGCGCGTATGTCGATATCGTCAATCCATTGACTCAGCAAACACGTCGTTTGACCCGAGCAGCCTGCCAATTTGGCTATCGCGACTCGATATTTAAAACCGACGCGATGACAGGGTGGGTGATTACGCAAGTGGGGTTCCGATTAGCGAAGACGTGGCAGCCCGTGCTCAAATATGGTGCGCTGGCGGATCTCGATCCAGAGCGGGTATCAGCGCAAACCATTTTTGACGCGGTCTGTGCGATTCGCCAAGCCAAGCTCCCTGATCCCCGTGAGTGTGGCAATGCGGGAAGCTTTTTCAAAAACCCAGTGATTGATGCACACCAGGCGCAAACCTTGCAAACCTGTTATCCCGAGATACCCATGTACTTTGCCGGAGAGGGGAAAAAGAAGCTCGCCGCAGGCTGGCTGATTGACCAATGTGGTTTGAAAGGCAAGCAAGTGGGAGGCGCGCGTGTACATCCAAAACAAGCCTTAGTGCTGACCAACGCTAATCATGCAACCAGCCAAGACGTTATTCAGTTAGCAAAGCAGGTGGTCGACGAAGTCAAGGCGCGGTTTGGTGTGACCTTGCACCATGAGGTGCGCTTTATGGGCGCCAAGGGCGAAACCAGCTTGGAGGCACAATGAGCAGTGCACATACCGCAAGGCTTACCCTTATCGATCGTTTATCCGATGGTGAGTTCCACTCTGGCGAAATGCTAGGCGATGCGCTAGGCATGAGCCGAGCGGCGGTCAGCAAACATATCAAAGTGTTGCAATCGTGGGGACTGGATATCTATCGGGTGCAGGGCAAAGGCTATTGCTTATCACAACCGATTGAGTTGCTCGATGACGTCTGGCTCAGTGAGCATACCGATGTGCCCGCTTTATCCGTGATCCCGGTCATTGATTCGACCAATCAGTACTTGATGGAACGTGTTGGACAACTTGCGTCAGGCAGTGTTTGCTTGGCTGAATATCAGCAGCAAGGACGGGGTCGCCGTGGTCGCGCGTGGCAGTCGCCTTTTGGCAGTAACTTGTATTTGTCGATGTATTGGCGTTTAGATGCCGGCCCTGCGGCGGCGATGGGACTGAGCCTAGTGGTTGGTGTGGCGATCACCAAAGCACTCCATGAACTAGGCGCGCCAGGTGTGAAGGTGAAATGGCCCAACGACCTGTATTTTCAGGATAAAAAGCTCGCTGGCATCTTAGTGGAAATGACGGGGCAAACGGGCGATGCGGCTCACCTTGTGATCGGCATGGGGTTGAATATTGGTATGGGGGCGCATTTGCGTGACAGCATCGATCAGCCTTGGGCTCGATTAGCGGACGCTTGCCATCCAATGCCATCGCGCAATACATTGGCGGCAACCTTGATTGAGCGTTTAAAAGAAGCACTGATTGACTATGAGCAACATGGGCTATCGAGCATCATGGCCGACTGGCCCAAGTTGGATAACTTTATTGATCGCCCCGTCAAACTACTCATGGGAGAGCGGGAAGTCCGTGGTATTGAGCGCGGTATCGACGAACACGGTGCCTTATTACTTGACGTTGAGGGTGACATCACGCCTTATTTAGGTGGAGAGATTTCTCTAAGACGCGATGACTAATCTCGGCGATTGTAAGGACTATTTGCGCACACGGATGCGTTGAACAGAGTGGTTGGCACCTTTTTCTAGGATTAAACTGGCGCGCTCACGGGTGGGTAAAATGTTTTCCGATAAGTTTTTCCCGTTAATGTCATCCCAGATGGTCGCCGCCTTTTGAGTGGCTTCGTCGACCGATAGCCGCGTGTAGTGATGAAAGTAAGCCTGTGGATCGAGAAAGGCACCTCGGCGGAACTTCATAAAGCGCTCAATATACCAATGCTTTAGTAACTCTGGTTCGGCGTCGACATAGATAGAAAAGTCGAGAAAGTCGGAAATAAACACATGATGTGGGTCATGCGGGTAATCCATGCCACTTTGCAGGACGTTGAGCCCTTCGAGGATCAATATGTCGGGTTTCTCCACTTTTTGCACGTCAGAAGTGATGTCGTACACCAAGTGAGAATAAATCGGCGCGGTGACGCAGTCTTTTCCTGATTTGACGTCGGCCACAAACTCAACCAGCTTGCGCATGTCATAAGATTGCGGAAACCCTTTTTTATGCATGATGCCACGCGACTCAAGCTCGGCGTTGGGGTATAAAAAGCCGTCAGTGGTCACGAGTGCAACTTTAGGATGATCTGGCCATCGTGTCAGCAGGGCTTTTAAAAGACGTGCGGTGGTACTTTTTCCCACGGCGACGCTGCCCGCGATGCCAATGACATAGGGCACATGATTTGAGACGGGCTGGGATAAAAACTCGTCTAGCACTTCCGTCCGGCTTTTGCGCGCTTTCACATAGAGATTAAGCAGCCGGGATAGAGGAAGATAAATATCGCGCACCTCATCCATCGACAAATGCTCGTTAAGGCCGCGCAAGCGGTCAATGTCATCTTCGGTGAGCGTCATGGGCACTGCATCCCTCAGTTCAGCCCATTGTTGACGCTCGAACGACAAATAAGGCGTTAGCGTTGCATTCATGATCCATGTGCCTTAAGCCAGTAAAGAGGGTGACGATACCGCAAACGAAAGGGAAGGAAAAGCGCCGACGATTGGCGTTGAGTGGGCGGGGTGGTTATTTTCGCAACAATCACGCGAAAAAATGCGCAAAAGACGAAAAAATCACCCATTTTTTTAAAATTCCCTATTGCACCCCTCAAATCCATGGCATAGAATGCGCAGCACTTGTCGCCGGCTTAGCTCAGTTGGTAGAGCAACTGACTTGTAATCAGTAGGTCGCCAGTTCGATTCCGGCAGCCGGCACCAAAATTTAGGTGGAATTCCCGAGCGGTCAAAGGGATCAGACTGTAAATCTGACGGCTCAGCCTTCGAAGGTTCGAATCCTTCTTCCACCACCATTTTCAAATTGTTTGAATAGCTCTACGAGTAACGATTGCGGGCATCGTATAATGGCTATTACCTCAGCCTTCCAAGCTGATGATGCGGGTTCGATTCCCGCTGCCCGCTCCACTCTTTTTAGAGTGCTGATATAGCTCAGTCGGTAGAGCGCACCCTTGGTAAGGGTGAGGTCGGCAGTTCAAATCTGCCTATCAGCACCATCCTCTCCAAGGTAACTTCAAGCCGTTTGATATATACTCAACAAACCTGATTGTTGGTTGTGTGGTCGTAATGCCACCGAAATACCGTGCTTAGAGGGACTGTCATGTCTAAAGAAAAATTTGAACGTACGAAAACGCACGTTAACGTTGGTACTATTGGCCACGTTGACCATGGTAAAACTACGCTGACCGCAGCTATCTGTACGGTACTTGCAAAAGTACACGGCGGTGCTGCTCGTGACTTCGCGTCAATCGATAACGCACCAGAAGAGCGTGATCGTGGTATCACCATCGCAACGTCTCACGTTGAGTACGATACGCCAAACCGTCACTACGCACACGTTGACTGCCCAGGACACGCTGACTATGTGAAAAACATGATCACCGGTGCGGCGCAGATGGACGGTGGTATCCTGGTTGTAGCAGCAACTGATGGCCCAATGCCACAGACGCGTGAGCACATCCTACTTGGCCGTCAGGTTGGTATTCCAAACATCATCGTGTTCATGAACAAATGTGACATGGTTGATGATGAAGAGCTGCTTGAGCTGGTTGAAATGGAAGTACGTGAACTACTTTCAGAGTACGACTTCCCAGGTGACGACTGCCCAGTAATCCAAGGTTCAGCGCTGGGTGCCCTGAACGGTGAAGAGCAGTGGGAGCAGAAGATCGTTGAGCTATCTGAAGCGCTGGATTCTTACATCCCAGAGCCAGAGCGTGCGATCGACAAGCCGTTCATCCTGCCAATCGAAGACGTATTCTCAATCCAAGGCCGTGGTACTGTAGTCACTGGTCGTGTTGAGCAAGGTATCATCACTGTGGGTGACGACGTTGAAATCGTGGGCATGAAAGACACCACCAAGACCACTTGTACGGGTGTTGAAATGTTCCGTAAGCTTCTAGACGAAGGCCGTGCGGGTGAGAACGTTGGTGTTCTTCTGCGTGGTACTAAGCGTGACGAAGTAGAGCGTGGTCAAGTACTGGCGAAGCCTGGTTCAATCACTCCGCACACCAAGTTCGAGTCAGAAGTATACGTACTGGGCAAAGACGAAGGTGGCCGTCATACGCCGTTCTTCAAAGGCTATCGTCCACAGTTCTACTTCCGTACGACTGACGTGACCGGTACTATCGAGCTGCCAGAAGGCGTTGAGATGGTAATGCCTGGTGACAACATCAAGATGGTTGTTACGCTCATCGCACCTATCGCGATGGACGAAGGCCTACGTTTCGCTATCCGTGAAGGTGGCCGTACTGTAGGCGCTGGTGTTGTTGCTAACATCATTGAATAATGATTTGACGAAACACTAGTAAAAAGGGCATCATTTGATGCCCTTTTTCTGCGTTTGACGCTCCTATTGGTGTGAATTTAGCCAGCAGTCGTTAGCAAGCGC
This sequence comes from Salinivibrio sp. KP-1, assembly GCF_000968645.1. Lineage (NCBI taxonomy): Bacteria > Pseudomonadati > Pseudomonadota > Gammaproteobacteria > Vibrionales > Vibrionaceae > Salinivibrio > Salinivibrio sp. KP-1. The sequence goes on from NZ_LAQR01000005.1 coordinate 10,580, forward strand.
AGAGTTTAGTGATCGTATCGTGCTTGATTGAGGCGTTATGGTCACCATGTGCCTTTGCCAAACACTGATTGTGGATGGCTGAAAAGGCACTGCCGTCTATGTAGACTTGTTACAGGTAGAATGTATGAAAGCGAACGCTGAGACCCAATCCGGTTCGATGGACATCCTTAAATGGGGTGTTGTTTTTGTCCTATTGGCCGCAGCCGTGATAGGGAATAGCCTGTACAGTGACGTGTCTGTGGTAGTGCGAGCTGCTGCCGTGGTGGTATTGGTTGCCGCTGCCGGTGGTGTCGCTGCACTCACGATGAAAGGAAAAGCTGCGATCACGTTTGCACGCGAATCGCGTATGGAAGTGCGTAAAGTGATTTGGCCAACCCGCCAAGAGACTTTACAGACTTCTCTCATCGTTCTGGCTGTTACTGTTGTTATGGCGCTCATCTTGTGGGGCGTTGACGGAATCATGGTCCGTCTAGTCCGCCTAATCACTGGCGTGTGAGGTAAAAGTACATGAGCGAAGCTCCCAAAAAACGTTGGTATGTGGTCCAGGCTTTCTCTGGTTTTGAAAGCCGTGTTGCGCAGTCACTGCGCGAACATATCAAAATGCACGAAATGGAAGACTATTTCGGGGAAGTCTTGGTGCCAACCGAAGAAGTGGTTGAAATGCGCCAGGGACAACGTCGCAAGAGCGAGCGTAAATTCTTCCCAGGTTATGTGCTCGTCCAAATGGTGATGAACGATGAATCTTGGCACTTGGTACGTGGTGTGCCACGTGTGATGGGTTTCATTGGTGGCACCTCAGATCGCCCAGCACCTATTTCTGATAAAGAAGCGGACTCTATTCTCAATCGCTTAGAAAAAGCGAGCGAGTCTCCGGTTCATAAAACCGTGTTTGAAGCGGGCGAAGTGGTGCGTGTGACCGAAGGACCGTTTGCAGACTTTAATGGTGTCGTAGAGCAAGTTGACTACGATAAGAACCGCCTTAAAGTCTCGGTGTCTATATTCGGCCGTGCGACCCCTGTTGAGCTGGAATTCGGTCAGGTAGAAAAAACCTGATCAAAAAAGCACCGCTAATGGTTGGCAAGGGCGCGAAATTTGACTATAATTTCGCGCCCTTTTGTTAAACGGGGAGTTTATCGCAAGATAGACGTTAGTACCCAAAATAAGGTAATTGAATAATGGCAAAGAAAGTAGAAGCTTACATCAAGCTGCAAGTTGCAGCGGGTGCAGCTAACCCATCGCCACCGGTTGGTCCTGCTCTGGGTCAACACGGTGTGAACATCATGGAGTTCTGTAAAGCGTTTAACGCGAAGACCGAATCTATCGAGAAAGGTCTACCAACTCCAGTTGTTATCACTGTATACAGTGACCGTTCTTTCACCTTCGTAACCAAGACTCCGCCAGCCGCGATTCTTCTTAAGAAAGCAGCAGGCGTGAAATCTGGTTCAGGTCGTCCGAACACTGAAAAAGTGGGTACCGTGACTGACGCGCAGATCCAAGAGATCGCAGAAACCAAAGCGGCAGACATGACCGGTGCGGACATCGAAGCGATGAAACGCTCCATTGCGGGTACTGCCCGTTCAATGGGCCTGAACGTAGAGGGTTAAGACAATGGCTAAAATGACTAAGCGCATGCGCGTAATCCGCGAAAAAGTTGATGTGACCAAAGAGTACGACATCAACGAAGCCGTTGCTCTACTGAAGGAACTGGCGACTGCAAAATTCGTTGAAAGTGTTGATGTTTCTGTCAACCTTGGCATCGATGCTCGTAAATCAGACCAAAACGTTCGTGGCGCGACTGTACTGCCTAACGGTACAGGCCGTGACATCCGTGTTGCTGTGTTCACACAAGGTGCGAACGCTGACGCGGCGAAAGAAGCTGGTGCTGATATCGTAGGTATGGAAGATCTTGCTGAGCAAGTGAAGAAAGGCGAAATGAACTTTGACGTCGTCGTCGCTTCACCAGACGCAATGCGCGTTGTTGGCCAGCTAGGTACCATCCTAGGCCCACGTGGCCTGATGCCAAACCCGAAAGTGGGTACTGTCACGCCTAACGTTGCTGAAGCGGTTAAAAACGCGAAAGCAGGTCAGGTTCGCTACCGTAATGATAAGAACGGCATCGTTCATACCACCATCGGTAAAGTTGACTTTGACGCAGACAGCCTGAAAGAAAACCTGGAAGCGCTGTTGGTGGCACTGAAGAAGGCGAAGCCAACTTCAGCTAAAGGTACTTACATCAAGAAAGTTAGCCTTTCAACAACCATGGGTGCTGGTGTTTCTCTAGACCAGAACTCTTTGGAAGCAAGCGTTAACTAATTGCGACAAGCGAGTGAGTAGTTTATACTCTCTCGCTTGACAATTTTATGGCTGAGTTTGCCTCGGCAAACTTCGTCCAAGACCGTAGGCGTTCATTACGAACTTAATATTTCCTACGTAGACGGTGCCAGAACATGATAGATTTCTCGTCTTTCTTGGATCTGCACCGTACAAGCTCTCTCTGCAAGGCTGTAGAGAGTGGTGTTAAACAATCCAGGAGCAAATCCAAATGGCTTTAAACCTTCAAGACAAAAAAGCAATTGTTGCTGAAGTCAACGAAGCTGCCAGTGGAGCCCTGTCTGCAGTAGTTGCTGATTCTCGCGGTGTTGCCGTTGACGCAATGACTTCTCTACGTAAACAAGCGCGTGAAGCGGGCGTTTACATGAAAGTTGTGCGTAACACACTGGCTCGCCGTGCAGTTGAAGGCACTGAGTATGAGTGTCTGCAAGACACTTTTGTTGGCCCAACTCTGATTGCGTTTTCTAACGAGCACCCAGGTGCCGCTGCGCGTCTTTTCAAAGACTTCGCAAAAGAAAACAAAGAGTTTGAGGTTAAATCTGCTGCATTCGAAGGCGCGATCACTGACCCAGAGGTACTGGCGACACTGCCAACGTACGACGAAGCAATTGCACGCCTAATGATGGGCTTGAAAGAAGCTTCTGCCGGCAAGCTGGTTCGTACTATCGCCGCTGTTCGCGATCAAAAAGACGCGGCCTAATCGCCCGTTTAATTTGGTTGCTTAATCCTTTTATTGTTGACTTTAAAGAGAATTGTTATGTCTATCACTAACGAGCAAATCCTAGACGCAATTGCAGACATGTCTGTAATGCAAGTTGTTGAGCTTATCGAAGCTATGGAAGAAAAATTCGGCGTATCAGCGGCAGCAGCCGTTGTTGCTGGCGGTGCTGCTGAAGGCGGCGCGGCTGAAGAGCAAACCGAATTTGACGTTATCCTAACTGAAGCGGGTGCGAACAAAGTAGCCGTTATCAAAGCGGTACGTGGCGCAACTGGTCTAGGCCTGAAAGAAGCGAAAGCGCTTGTTGACGGCGCGCCTGCACCTCTGAAAGAAGGTGTTGAGAAAGAAGAAGCTGACGCGCTTAAAGCTCAGCTAGAAGAAGCTGGTGCTTCTGTTGAAGTTAAGTAATTTATACTTAATTTCCTAGCCTGAAAAGGCATTGGCTGGTGGCTAAAAAGCCACCGGCCTTTTTGCGCTGTAGGGCAGTAGTGAAATTTTCACCCCGTTTTATCACTGCTGACCATGCAAAAAAAATCAAAGCAAGCGCTTTGATTTTCCTACACTAAACGGTGGTTGTTTAGTCACTGTCCCTTGTACTGGACAGTTTGGGTCACTTATCAGCGAGCTGAGGAACCCTATGGTTTACTCTTATACCGAGAAAAAGCGTATCCGTAAGGATTTTGGTAAGCGTCCGCAAGTTCTGGACGTGCCATACTTGCTGTCGATCCAGCTTGAATCTTTTAAGAACTTTATCGAGCAGGATCCAGAAGGGCAATACGGTCTTGAAGCTGCCTTTCGCTCTGTCTTTCCAATTCAGAGCTACAACGGCAATTCCGAGCTGCAATACGTTAGCTATCGTCTCGGTGAGCCAGTTTTCGATGTCAAAGAATGCCAAATTCGCGGCGTAACCTATTCGGCCCCACTGCGCGTCAAACTGCGCTTGGTGATGTTTGATAAGGATGCCCCGGCTGGTACCGTTAAAGACATCAAAGAACAAGAAGTCTATATGGGCGAAATTCCGCTCATGACTGAAAATGGTACCTTTGTCATCAATGGTACTGAGAGGGTTATCGTATCCCAGCTGCACCGTAGTCCGGGCGTCTTTTTCGACAGCGATAAGGGTAAAACCCATTCCTCAGGAAAAGTGCTATATAACGCACGCGTGATCCCATACCGTGGTTCATGGTTGGATTTCGAATTCGATCCTAAGGATATCGTATACGTTCGTATCGATCGTCGTCGTAAGCTGCCAGCTTCGATTATTCTGCGTGCGCTGGAATACACCACTGAAGAGATCCTAGACCTGTTCTTCGAAAAAGTTGTTTTCGAAGTAAAAGGCAAGTCTCTGGTGATGGAACTGGTGCCTGAGCGTCTACGTGGCGAAACCGCCAGCTTTGATATCGAAGCGGACGGTAAAGTCTACGTGGAGCAGGGTCGTCGAATCACTGCGCGTCATATCCGTCAGTTGACGAAAGATAACGTTGATCACATCGAAGTGCCAGTTGAGTACATTGCGGGCAAGATTTCTGCGCGTGAGTATGTCAATCAGGACACAGGTGAAGTGATTGTCTCGGCTAACCAAGAGGTCAGCCTGGAGACACTGGCGCAGTTGTCGCAAGCAGGTCACAAACGTATCGAAACCCTGTTTACCAATGACCTGGACCATGGCCCGTACATGTCCGATACCTTGCGTATCGACAACACCACGGATCGTCTCACGGCGCTAGTCGAAATCTATCGCATGATGCGTCCTGGCGAGCCGCCAACGCGTGAAGCAGCCGAGCAACTGTTTGAGAGCCTGTTCTTCTCAGATGACCGCTATGATTTATCATCTGTTGGTCGTATGAAGTTCAACAGCTCGTTGGGTCGTGACGACCTCACCGGGCCTGGCGTACTGAGCAAAGAAGACATCATCGAGGTGATGCGTAAACTTATCCATATCCGTAACGGTATTGGTGAAGTGGACGATATTGATCACCTGGGTAACCGCCGTATTCGCTCTGTGGGTGAAATGGCAGAAAACCAGTTCCGTGTTGGTTTGGTACGTGTAGAGCGTGCCGTTAAAGAGCGTTTGAGCTTGGGCGATCTCGATAACGTGATGCCACAAGACTTGATTAACGCCAAGCCTATCTCTGCGGCAGTGAAAGAGTTCTTTGGTTCTTCGCAGCTGTCACAGTTTATGGACCAAAACAACCCATTGTCTGAGGTGACGCATAAGCGTCGTATCTCTGCCTTGGGTCCAGGTGGTCTGACGCGTGAGCGCGCCGGCTTTGAAGTGCGTGACGTTCATGCGACGCACTACGGTCGTCTTTGTCCGATCGAAACACCGGAAGGGCCGAACATCGGTCTGATTAACTCACTGTCTGCGTTTGCGCGTTGCAACGCTTATGGCTTCCTCGAAACACCTTACCGGAAAGTCGTTGACGGTAAAGTGACGGATCAAATCGATTACTTGTCAGCAATTGAAGAAGGTCACTACGTCATTGCGCAGGCAAACGCCGCGTTAAATGAAGATGGCTCATTCACTGACGAACTGATCACGGCGCGTAAGACAGGCGAATCAGGCTTGCACCCACGAGACCATGTCCAGTACATGGACGTTGCGACCAACCAGGTCGTATCGGTGGCTGCTTCTCTGATCCCGTTCCTTGAGCATGACGATGCGAACCGTGCCTTGATGGGCGCGAACATGCAACGTCAGGCCGTGCCAACATTGCGTGCGCAAAAGCCGTTGGTTGGTACGGGTATCGAGCGTAATGTCGCCGTTGACTCGGGTGTTACCGCGGTAGCAAAACGTGGCGGTACCATTCAGTCCGTTGACGCCTCACGTATCGTAGTGAAAGTGAATGAAGATGAATTGGTACCAGGCGAAGCCGGTATCGACATCTACAGCTTGATCAAATACACACGTTCTAACCAGAACACCTGTATTAACCAGCGTCCAACAGTGATGCCGGGCCACGAAGTGGCAAAAGGTGATGTACTGGCTGACGGCCCATCGACTGACTTGGGCGAGCTGGCACTGGGTCAGAACATGCGTATCGCGTTTATGCCGTGGAACGGTTACAACTTTGAGGATTCCATCCTTATTTCTGAGCGTGTTGCTCAGGAAGACCGTTTGACCACTATCCACATTCAAGAGCTGTCTTGTGTGGCGCGTGACACCAAGCTGGGTAGCGAAGAAATCACCGCGGATATTCCAAACGTGGGTGAAGCTGCGCTGTCTAAGCTGGATGAGTCAGGTGTTGTGTATATCGGTGCCGAAGTGAAAGGCGGCGATATCATGGTCGGCAAAGTGACGCCAAAAGGCGAAACACAACTGACACCAGAAGAGAAGCTGCTGCGTGCCATTTTCGGTGAAAAAGCGTCTGACGTGAAAGACTCGTCACTGCGTGTACCGAATGGTGTGTCTGGTACGGTTATCGATGTACAAGTCTTTACTCGCGATGGCGTAGAGAAAGACAAGCGTGCACTCGAAATCGAAGAAATGCAGTTGAAAGAAGCCAAGAAAGACCTGACCGAGGAGTTCTCTATCCTTGAAGGCGGTCTGATGGCGCGTGTTCGCACACTGCTTTCTCAAGCCGGTTATACCGACAACCAGCTCGACGGCATGGATCGTCAGACCATGTTGACGCAAACGCTGGATGATGAAGCACAGCAAACCCAGCTTGAGCAATTGGCTGAGCAATACGACGAAATCAAAGCCGACTTTGATAAGAAATTCGACACCAAGCGTCGCAAGATCACTCAAGGTGATGACCTTGCCCCAGGCGTGTTGAAGATTGTTAAAGTCTACCTTGCGGTGAAACGTCGCATTCAGCCAGGCGATAAGATGGCCGGTCGTCACGGTAACAAAGGTGTTATCTCTAAGATCAACCCGATCGAAGATATGCCTTACGACGAGTCAGGCGAGCCTGTTGACTTAGTGCTGAACCCACTGGGTGTTCCTTCGCGGATGAACATCGGTCAGATCCTAGAAACACACTTGGGTCTGGCGGCGAAAGGTATTGGTGACAAGATCAATCGCATGCTCAAAGAGCAGCAGGAACTGGCGAAATTCCGTGAGTTCTTGCAGAAGGTCTATGATCTGGGTGAGACCCGTCAGGAAGTGGACATCAGTAAACTGACTGACGAGGAAGTTCGCACGTTGATCAATAACCTGCGTGATGGTCTGCCAACTGCGTCTCCTGTCTTTGATGGTGCGCCTGAGCCGGTTGTCAAAGAGCTATTGAAACTGGGTGATTTGCCAGAGTCAGGTCAGCTTGACCTTTACGATGGCCGCACGGGTGAGAAGTTTGAGCGTCCAGTAACCGTGGGTTACATGTACATGCTGAAACTCAACCACCTTGTTGACGATAAGATGCACGCCCGTTCAACAGGCTCTTACAGCTTGGTAACTCAGCAGCCGCTGGGTGGTAAAGCACAGTTCGGTGGTCAGCGCTTCGGTGAGATGGAAGTATGGGCACTGGAAGCATACGGTGCTGCCTATACCCTGCAAGAAATGCTCACCGTGAAGTCGGATGACGTTAATGGCCGTACCAAGATGTATAAAAACATCGTTGATGGCGACCATCGTATGGAGCCGGGCATGCCGGAATCTTTCAACGTATTGCTGAAAGAAATCCGCTCGTTGGGTATCAACATCGAGCTGGAAGACGAGTAAGCCACGCGCTACTCTCTCCGGTAAGAATATGAAGGCGCTGCCGGTCAGCGCCTTTATGGGTCAACTCCTCACAGGAGCCGATTGTGAAAGACTTACTTAAGTTTCTGAAAGCACAACATAAGACCGAAGAATTTGATTCAATCAAGATCGGTCTTGCCTCACCTGACATGATTCGTTCATGGTCGTTTGGTGAAGTGAAAAAGCCAGAAACCATTAACTACCGTACCTTTAAGCCTGAACGTGACGGTTTGTTCTGTGCACGTATCTTTGGCCCGGTCAAAGACTATGAGTGTCTTTGCGGTAAGTACAAGCGCCTCAAGCACCGCGGCGTCATTTGTGAAAAATGTGGCGTTGAAGTTACTCAGACCAAAGTACGCCGTGAGCGTATGGGTCACATTGAGCTGGCTTCTCCTGTTGCCCACATTTGGTTCCTGAAGTCGCTGCCATCGCGCATCGGCTTGCTGATGGACATGCCACTGCGTGACATCGAGCGCGTGCTTTACTTTGAGTCGTACATTGTTATTGAACCAGGCATGACCAACCTCGAGCGTGGTCAGATGATGTCTGAAGAACAATATCTAGACGCACTCGAAGAGTGGGGCGACGAATTTGACGCGCGCATGGGCGCTGAAGCAGTCAAAGCACTGCTGGCGAACATGGATCTGTCGGTTGAGACAGAACAAATGCGTGAGCAGCTCGAAGAGACCAACTCTGAGACCAAGCGTAAGAAGATCACCAAGCGTTTGAAGCTGGTTGAATCCTTCTTGCAATCAGGTAACAACCCTGAGTGGATGATCCTGACCGTGCTGCCTGTGCTGCCGCCGGATCTGCGTCCATTGGTACCGTTGGATGGTGGTCGCTTTGCGACGTCAGATCTTAACGATCTGTATCGCCGCGTGATCAACCGTAACAACCGTTTGAAGCGCCTGCTTGATCTTGCTGCCCCAGACATCATCGTGCGCAACGAAAAGCGCATGCTGCAAGAGTCTGTGGATGCGATGCTGGATAACGGTCGTCGTGGTCGTGCGATCACCGGTTCGAATAAGCGTCCGCTGAAATCGCTGGCTGACATGATCAAAGGTAAGCAGGGTCGTTTCCGTCAGAACCTGCTGGGTAAACGTGTTGATTACTCTGGCCGTTCGGTGATTACCGTGGGTCCATACTTGCGCCTGCATCAGTGTGGTCTGCCAAAGAAAATGGCACTCGAGCTGTTTAAACCGTTTATCTACGGCAAGCTTGAGACTCGTGGTCTAGCGACCACCATCAAAGCGGCCAAGAAGATGGTTGAGCGCGAAGAAGCCGTGGTATGGGACATCTTGGATGAAGTCATCCGTGAACACCCTGTCCTGCTAAACCGTGCACCAACACTTCACCGTTTGGGTATCCAAGCGTTTGAACCTGTGCTTATCGAAGGTAAGGCGATTCAGCTACACCCATTGGTGTGTGCGGCCTATAACGCCGACTTCGATGGTGACCAGATGGCGGTTCACGTACCGCTGACGCTGGAAGCCCAGCTCGAAGCGCGTGCGTTGATGATGTCAACCAACAACATTCTTTCGCCAGCATCGGGTGATCCTATCATTGTACCGTCTCAGGACGTGGTACTGGGTCTTTACTACATGACCCGTGAGAAGGTGAACGGCAAAGGCGAAGGCATGTACCTGGCAGGCCCAGGCGAAGCTGAAAAAGTTTACCGTACCGGTCATGCTGAACTGCATAGCCGTGTAAAAGTGCGCATCAAGCAAATCGATATCGATGAGATGGGTGCACGCACCGAGAAAGAAGCGCTCGTCGATACCACCGTCGGTCGTGCCATGCTGTGGACTATTGTTCCAGACGGCCTGCCCTACGAGTTGGTTAACCAGCCGCTAGGCAAAAAGCAAATCTCTAATTTGCTCAACACGTGCTACCGTAAGCTGGGTCTGAAAGATACGGTTATCTTTGCTGACCAAATCATGTACACAGGTTTTGCCTATTCCGCGCTATCGGGCACCTCTGTCGGCATCGACGACATGGTGATCCCACAAGCGAAATACGATCTGATTGAAGCGGCTGAAAGCGAAGTTGCGGAAATCCAAGAGCAATTCCAGTCGGGTCTGGTGACCGCTGGTGAGCGCTATAACAAAGTGATCGATATTTGGGCGGCGGCGAACGAGCAAGTCGCGAAAGCCATGATGGATAACCTGTCTAATGAGACAGTGATTAACCGTGACGGTGAAGAAGAGACGCAAAGCTCGTTCAACAGCGTATACATGATGGCCGATTCCGGGGCGCGTGGTTCTGCCGCACAGATCCGTCAGTTGGCGGGTATGCGTGGTCTGATGGCGAAACCGGATGGTTCTATCATCGAAACGCCGATCACCGCGAACTTCCGTGAAGGTCTGAACGTACTGCAGTACTTTATCTCTACGCACGGTGCGCGTAAGGGTCTCGCCGATACCGCACTGAAGACAGCGAACTCAGGTTATCTGACACGTCGTCTGGTTGACGTTGCCCAAGACGTGGTGGTGACCGAAACCGATTGTGGTACCGAAGGTGGTATCCACATGATGGCGGTTATCGAAGGTGGCGACGTAAAAGAAGCCCTGCGTGAGCGTGTGCTGGGTCGTGTGGTGGCTGAAGATGTGCTTAAGCCGGGCACAGAAGAAGTGCTGGCGCCACGTAACACCCTGTTGGACGAGAAATGGTGTGACATTCTTGAGCACCACTCTGTCGACAAGGTAAAAGTGCGCTCTGTCGTGACCTGTGAAACTGACTTTGGTTGCTGTGCGAACTGTTACGGCCGTGACTTGGCACGTGGTCACTTGGTTAACCACGGTGAGTCTGTGGGCGTTATCGCCGCACAGTCTATCGGTGAGCCAGGCACACAGCTGACCATGCGTACCTTCCACATCGGTGGTGCGGCATCGCGTGCAGCAGCAGAAAACAACATCCAGGTGAAGAACAAAGGTTCTATGCACCTGCACAATGTGAAATCTGTGACCAATAGCGACGGTAAGCTAGTGATTACCTCGCGTGCGTCAGAGATGACCATTGTGGATGAGTTTGGCCGTACCAAAGAGAGCTACAAAGTCCCTTACGGTGCCATGCTGAGCAAGCAAGACGGCGAAGCCGTTGAAGCCGGCGACGTGGTGGCTAACTGGGACCCACACACCATGCCAATCATCACTGAGGTAGAAGGTAGCCTTCGCTTCGTGGATATGATTGATGGTGCGACTATGCAGCGTCAAACGGACGAGCTTACGGGTCTGTCTTCTATCGTGGTCATGGATGCCTCTGAGCGCCCATCATCCGGTAAAGACAAGCGTCCTGCGGTGAAGTTGGTGGATGCACAAGGCAACGATGTGATGGTACCTGGCACTGATATGCCAGTTCAGTACTTCTTGCCTGGTAAAGCGATCGTTCAACTGGACGACGGCGCAAGCGTTGGTATTGGTGACACCCTTGCTCGTATCCCGCAAGAAAGCGGCGGTACCAAGGATATCACTGGTGGTCTACCACGTGTTGCTGACCTGTTTGAAGCACGTAAGCCAAAAGAGCCTGCTATCTTGGCAGAGATCACAGGTACTGTTTCCTTCGGTAAAGAAACCAAAGGTAAGCGCCGCCTGATTATCACGCCAGAAGAGGGTAAAGCTTACGAAGAGATGATTCCAAAATGGCGTCAGCTCAACGTATTCGAAGGTGAAAAAGTCGAGAAAGGTGATGTGATCGCAGACGGTCCTGAATCACCACACGACATTCTGCGTTTGCGTGGCATTCACGCGGTAGCAGAATACATCACTAACGAAGTCCAAGACGTTTACCGTCTGCAGGGTGTTAAGATCAACGATAAGCACATCGAGACCATCGTGCGTCAGATGCTGCGTAAAGTGACCATTAAGTCTGCCGGTGATACGGAGTTCTTGGAAGGCGAGCAGGTGGAATACTCACGTGTGATGATTGCTAACCGTGATCTCGAAGCGGAAGGCAAGCAGCCGGCGACCTTTGGTCGTGATCTGCTGGGTATCACCAAAGCCTCGTTGGCGACTGAGTCATTCATCTCAGCGGCATCGTTCCAGGAAACCACGCGCGTGCTGACTGAAGCAGCCGTGGCAGGTAAGCGTGATGACTTGCGTGGTCTGAAAGAGAACGTGATTGTGGGTCGTCTGATCCCAGCCGGTACCGGCTTCGCGTATCACAAAGACCGTCAAGCAAAACGTGCCGAGCCAGAGCAGCCAGTAGCCCCTCAGGTCGATGCAGAGCAAGCTTCGCAAGATCTTGCTGCGCTACTGAACGCGGGTCTGAACGACGATAGCTAAGCGTGGAAGCGTTGATAACATCAACGCCCACAGCGAAATAAAAAGGCACCTCTTCGGAGGTGCCTTTTGTTTATCTGGCGTGTGGGGTTGTCAGTGACGACAGCAACAAAAAAGCCGCCTAGGTTGGCGGCGTTATACAGCTGACAGGCAGGTTGACTTACGCACCCGGTGGGTGAGCAAGGCTGTCGGCAATGACGCGAATTAGGGTATCTTCTAACTCAAAACGCTGCTCTAACCACTCGCCAATCGCAGACATATCTTGATCGAAATCCGTGGCGTCATAATCATCATCGTCGAGGTCGATCGCGCTAAATTTATCGTTGTAGTCCAACAGTGGATCGGTCGTATCGACAATACGGAAATAGAGGTTGTCGGTCTCTTTGGTGGCAGAGAAGCCTGTCGACTGCCAACGCTCCATGACCATGTTATAAATTTTGAAGTGACCGGTGGAGATGTAATCGACTAGGTAGTCACAAAAACGGTCAAGCTCGGCTTTGGTTGGCAAGGCTTGCTTCTTTTTCGCGGCCACGCCGGCCACATTGTAATACTCCACCAACAGTTGGCGACGTAGCTCGAGCCAGTAATCGATAACCTCGTCGTAACCGCTCCATTGTGCTTTGGTTCGTTCGAGTTGTCTCAGCATGATCGGTATCCTCGTGATCGATCAGCGAATGAATGGCACTATAAAAGGCCAGCTGAAAATTAACGGGCTGCTCAATCCTTTGCATCACGTTATAAAGCTAGATTGCCAGTATTCAAGTATAGCTGCAAGGCTAAGGAAGTGACCATGTCTCAGAATCAACAAGCCGTCTATGTGTGCGCGATTACCAAGGGCAAACTCTGGCTACCCAAAGGGGAGCTGCCATGTATCCCCTTGTCGCAGTTACCCTTTTCTGGCGGTGAAACCGTAACAGTCGGTGATTATCAGCACACGCCCGTCGTGGGGGTATTTAATTGTAACCCGATGCTTCCCCATGATGAGATGGCGGGTTTACGAGACTTACTTCCCTTCCTGTCAGCCGACTTATTTGCGTTAGTGGGGTGTGTGGTTCAGCTCGATTATATGCGCCAGCAGCAAGCATTCTGTGGTCGTTGTGGTCAGCGCACTGCGTTCGACGCTCAGGCGGTGGCGATGCGGTGCGCTAACTGTCAGCGTCACGATTATCCGCGTGTCTCGCCGTGTGTGATTGTGGCGGTGCGCGATGATAAGCGGTTACTACTGGCACAACATCCAAGGCATAAAACCGGGATGTATACCGTGATTGCTGGGTTCGTCGAGCCCGGAGAAACGCTCGAACAGTGTGTGGCGCGCGAGGTCGAGGAGGAGACGGGGATTCAGGTTAAAAATATCCGTTATATGGATAGCCAGCCTTGGGCGTTTCCCTCTAATTTGATGATGGGCTTTTTAGCAGAGTATGCGGGCGGTGAGTTAAAGCCTGACTACGAAGAGCTCAGTGACGCACAATGGTTTGATTGCGACGCCCTACCGCCAGTGGCGCCAAGGGGGACGATTGCCCGACGCTTGATTGAGGCCAGTTGCACCTTGGCGCAGGCATAAAAAAACCCGGCCGTAGGGGAGCCGGGGTAAGATGCGAACATATTGTCTTTCGTAGACCTATTGTCGTTATGGGTCGGTTGTAACATGCGGTTAAATGATCAGCAATCCTTTGCTGCCCCTAGGTGACAGTTTTATGATCCTGTTAACAAAGCTTGGCTTTTGTTGCTACCGCACAGTGATACAATGAGCGCCACTATTCGCACACAGGTTTAACACAATGACCGAATTAAAAAACGATCGTTATTTACGCGCCCTTTACAAGCAGTCAGTCGATTGCACCCCCGTATGGATGATGCGCCAAGCGGGTCGCTATCTACCGGAGTATCGTGAATTGCGTGCGCAAGCGGGGGATTTTTTGTCATTGTGTAAAAACGCCGAGCTGGCTTGCGAAGTCACCATGCAGCCACTGCGTCGTTTCGATTTAGATGCGGCGATCTTGTTCTCAGACATCCTCACCATTCCGGATGCGATGGGGCTCGGTCTGTACTTTGAAACGGGCGAGGGACCCAAGTTTTCCCGCCCCATCACTTGTAAAGCCGACGTGGATAAAATTGGCATGCCTGATCCCGAAGGGGAACTGCAGTATGTGATGAATGCGGTACGTACCATCCGTCGTGAGTTAAACGGTGACGTGCCGTTAATTGGTTTTTCGGGAAGCCCGTGGACCTTGGCGACCTACATGGTGGAAGGTGGCACCTCAAAAGCCTTTACCAAAATTAAGAAGATGATGTATGCCGAGCCTCAAACTCTGCATGCCTTACTCGATAAACTCGCTGACAGCGTGACCAGTTATTTGAATGCGCAAATTAAAGCCGGCGCCCAGTCGGTTATGGTGTTTGATACCTGGGGGGGCGTGCTCACGCCACGCGACTATAACGACTTTTCTTTGCAGTATATGCAGAAAATCGTTGATGGCCTTATTCGCGAAAATGACGGTCGCCGTGTCCCTGTTACCTTGTTCACCAAAAATGCGGGGATGTGGTTAGAGCATATCGCGGCCACAGGGTGCGACGGTGTGGGACTAGACTGGACCATTAACATTGCGGATGCCAAAGCGCGAATTGGCGACAAAGTGGCGCTGCAAGGCAATATGGATCCATCGATGCTCTATGCGAGCCCAGAGCGCATTCGCCAAGAGGTCGCCACCATCCTCGAAGGGTTTGGAGAGGGCACGGGCCATGTGTTTAACCTTGGGCATGGCATTCATTTGGATGTGCCGCCAGAAAACGCAGGCGCCTTTATTGATGCGGTGCATGAACTCTCGCGCCCTTACCACGATTAGTCAAACACGCTCGCCGTCTGGCGAGCGTTGTTCTTTTTAGCCTCAATCGTATAAAGCCTGTTGAACGTGATAACGCATGGCGGGCACCACCTGCTCTTCAAACCACGGATTGCGGCGCAGCCATAAGCTATTTCTGGGAGAAGGGTGAGGCAGTGCAAAGGTATGAGGGGCCCACTTTTGCCAGTGCTTGACGGTCTCGGTCAAAGTTTTGGGTTTATTGGCTAAATAGTACTGCTGTGCATATTGGCCAATCAGCAAGGTTACCGCAACATGAGGAAGGTGCGCTTTGATTGCCTGGTGCCATACGGGGGCGCAGATACGCGCCGGCGGTAGATCGCCCGATTTACCTTTGCCGGGATAACAAAAGCCCATGGGCATGATGGCAAATAAATCCGACTGATAAAACTGCTCACGTGTGACCCCCAGCCATTCACGCAGGCGGTCGCCACTGGGGTCATTAAACGGCAGCCCACTCTCATGGACACGTCTACCTGGTGCTTGGCCGATAATCAGAACGCGAGCGTCAGCACTGGCCTGGATCATCGGCTGAGGGCCGTCTGCTAGCCAATGCTGACACAAACGGCATTCACGTGCTGCGGCTAAAGCCGTGTCTAAATCCGGAAAGAGCATTAGTACCCTTTGTCAAAGTCGACAGTGTGAATCAGAGGCTGGCCTGCATGCCAGCGACGATAATTATCCGCAAAGAGCGCAAAAACCTGCTCAGGAAAACTGACGGCAGCAATATGTGGCGTCACGCTCACGTTGGGGTGTGTCCAAAAGGGGTGCTGCTTCGGCAGCGGCTCTTGTTGCATCACATCCAAGACCGCCAGGCGTAGTTTTTTGTTGTCTAAAGCGTCGAGCAGGGCGAGCTCATCCACGGTCGCGCCACGGCCAACGTTAATAAACAAGAGGTGTTGCCCATGCTGCCAAAAAACTGCATTCAGGCATTGGTATGTGGCTGGCGTCGCGGGCAAGGTACTGACCAAAACATCTACCTCGCCCAAGCGTTGCTGTAATGCTGGCAGCGTCAGTGTGTGATCAAAGCTATCGACTGGCCGCCCATCTTGGTTGACGCCAAGTACCGTCATGCCAAAGGCGTGTGCGACGGTCGCGATATGCTGGCCAATCGCCCCTGTGCCTAAGATGGCGAGCGTTTGCCCTCGCAATGACTGATAGGGTTGAGGCTGCCAGTGACACTGCGCTTGTTGCTTCGCGTACTGACCAATATGTCGGCTTTCATTGAGCACAAACCCGAAGACATATTCGGCCATCAGTGCCCCGAATATGCCGCGCACGTTGGTGAGTTGATATTGACGGAAAGGGGCTTTAATCAGGGCATCGGTACCGGCAAAGGTCGACTGGAGCCAACGCAACGCCTTGGCTTTGGGCAATAGCGGGGCCGCAAGCGGCGGATCGGCCAACCAGATACTGGCCTCCTCTGCGGATGAGGTGATAGCGAGATCGGGGAGCTGAGCCGTTTCAATCAACTGGTGATAAGTCTCGGCATGCTCGCTGACAACGTAAATTTTATCCACAAAGGCTCCTTTTTATGGTGGGGGGAATCAAGTACACTGAGCGCATTCTATGAGGATAACACTCCTTCTCGCTATTAAAGATCAACTGGCTATGTTACGAAACCCTTTACAACTACGTTTGGAAAAATGTGAGAATTGGCAGCATATTTGTTTTATGGCTGCGCTGGTGGAGCGTATGGTGCCCAACTATGCCCTTTACTGTGCGCAAACCGAGTTTGCTGATCCCCAAGCGTTTCGCAATATTCTCGATGCAGTGTGGGAGTCGCAAACAGTCAAAACGGCCAAGATTGATTTTGAGCGGCAGCTGGAGAAGCTGGAGCCATTGATCCCGGTGGCTGACGATGAGGCCATTTACCTGACCTACCCGGCAATTGATGCTTGCATCGCCTTGTCTCAGCTTCTTCACGCCCTGTTGGATCGTGATGAAATACTCCCTATTACCCTGAAAGTCTCTCAGCAATCTATCCACAGCGTAGCGCAGCTAGAAGAGGCGCAAACGGGTGAGGCGGTGACGGATGAGAATCAAAAGACGTTTGAAGCGGTTTGCGAAGAATGGGATGCCCAATGGGCCATTTTTCGCGTGCTGAAAAGTGCGGAAAGCCGTGATGTGGAGATGATCAAAAGCATTCGTCAAGAGCTGCGTGAGGCGGGCGTGAGTAACCTTGGGTTAAGTGTCGAGTAAGCACACTTTATCCGAGAAAAGGCGGCGCAAGCCGCCTTTTCTGATCATGACTCATCCGTATGTCGCTGCACCGGTGGTTCATCGTCATCTTGGCTTTCAATCATGTTGTGCTGCTTCTTCCAAGCATCCCAACGCTGATAAGCGAGTTGTTGCATATCGGTGACCGTGTCCGCCTCATCGATGATTTCTCGCCCCGTTAAGTACTCAAACACATCCTCCAAGGTGATAATACCTTGCACCGTGCCATATTCATCGACAATCATCGCCAACTGGGCGCGGCGGATCATCAATATATCAAACGCTTGCAAAACACTGTTGCCGGGAAGGATCACCGCGAGGGGGCGCATGAGATTGCCTATCGGCGTTTGGCCAGCGCCTTGGGTTTTGGCTTCATAGATATTGGACTTGTGGACAAAGCCTAGAATATCGTCACGCTGTTCACCGTAAACCAGTGGGCGAGAGAATGGGCAGTCACCGTGTTCGTCGAGGAAGGTATTCACATCCATCTCGGCAGGAATGCGAAACAGGACCGGGCGCGGTGTCATCAGCTGTGTTGCGGGCAGGTCACGTAACTTCAGCATGTTATGAAGCATTTGCGTTTCGTCCTCACCCATTTCTCCACTTTCTGAGGCCAGCATCGCCATCGCTGAGATTTCGTCCCGCAGTTTAACATGGGTAGTGTCCGCACTAAGTCGCTTGGTAATTTGTTCAGACAGCCAAACGAATGGCGTCAGCGCCCACACCATCCACTTGAGTACCAGCGCCGCGCCAGGTGCCAATTGCGGCCAGAAGTTCGCGCCAATGGTTTTAGGGATGATTTCTGAGAGAAGCAGAATCGCAAGCGTCAATACGGCAGAGAAAACCCCGACCCACGCATCGCCAAACACGTGAGCCGCTTGCGCCCCCGCGCCAGCTGCCCCGACTGTATGGGCGATGGTATTGAGGGTTAAAATGGAGGCCAAAGGGCGATCAATATCCTTCTTAAGCGCATTGAGCCGCTCGGCAGCAGGATGCGCTTGATGGCGCAGGTTCGCTATGTAGCTGGGGGTGATGCTAAGCAAAATCGCTTCGAGCACAGAGCAGATGAATGAGACACCAATAGAAAGCGAAATAAAAAGAACCAGAATGAGCATAGGTTTCCGGAGTTAAAAGCCAATCAACACCCTAAAGATCAGGCCATTGGCGGGCTTTTACAACCATTCAACTGAGAAAAAACGCAACAAATTGTGAGATCGCGCTCAGTTTGTGGTTAAAGAGCCTCCATACAGCCACACTCAGCGCCACAAACCTTTGCCAGCCGGGCTTCTTTTGAATTAGAGTGACTTCGTCTCTAAAAAACCTAGAAGGGAAGACATAATGAACAAGACCCAACTGATCGACCTGATCGCGGAAAAAGCAGACCTTTCAAAAGCACAAGCGAAAACAGCTTTGGAAGCGACTTTGGGCGGTATTGAAGGCGCCTTAAAAGAAGGCGAGCAGGTACAACTGATTGGCTTCGGTACGTTTAAGCTTAACCACCGTGCAGCACGCACCGGTCGTAACCCACAAACGGGTCAAGAAATTCAAATCGCTGCAGCAAACGTCCCTGCGTTTGTCGCAGGTAAAGCGTTAAAAGACGCGGTTAAGTAAGCACGCATGCTGATGTCGCCATAGCCTCCTGCTATGGCGTTTTTGTCTCTGAGCCCGCCATGCGATTTTACCTCTGTATACTTGCCTTAGTAATGGCACTGACAGGCTGTTCTAGCGGTAAGCCGCCAAAGCCCGTCACTCATACTACCGCATTCTCAGCGGGAGATTATCGCGCCGTTTATTGGCTAGATAGCCAACAAGGGCAGGTTATCGGTTTAGCGGAGAAAGCGTGGCAAGGCGATTACGGTCAGTACCGCAGTGAATATGCTTGGCGAGCGGGTAGTCTGCGTGCGTTAAAGCGTGAAGGGAAAAAGCTGGTCGATAACCGCTTGGTGCCCTTTTCGATGCACGTACGGTTTGACGCCAATGGTGAGCCGGTTTTCCAGCGCTATCATCAAGGTGATGCGCTGTTGCCTTTAGACAGTGCGACTTTATCCCGCCTGTATCAAGAAGCGAATCAAATTGAGCACCAAGCGCAGGCGCAATTAGCCAACAATGTCTCGGTGCTGCAAGCGCAGCGACAAGGTGAATATTGGCTTGATTGCGACGACGACCGTCAGCGTTGGGCGTTTCCCGAGACGATGACACCGTCTTTAGTGCAGCGTCTCAACCAGCCTGGCACGTTTGTGATTGCAGGAGGGAGCCCAAGTATCGGTCGCGACCAGATAGACTTTTTGGTACATGTCGAGGGGGAAAAGCGTTGTTTACAGCGCCCTCGCTTACTGGATGAGTAAAGTGAAGAGCGGTGAAAAAATGCGCCTACTTGGCGCATTTTTTATATCATGTGTTGCGACAATTATGCCATTTGCTCGCGTGAAACGGCGCGGTGGGCGATGTCACAGCGGTAGAAACAACCGGGCCAATGAATCAAGGCCGCGAGCGCGTCAGCCCCTTGTTTTGCCGTGGTCACATTCTCACCTAATGCGGTAGCACAGAGTACACGCCCGCCAGCGGTCACGATATCGCCGTCTTTTAGCGCGGTACCTGCGTGAAACACTTTGGCCGTCTCACTATCGGTGGGCAACCCAGTGATACGATCGCCTTTTCGATACTCACCTGGATAGCCGCCAGCGGCTAAGACCACACCCACGGCTGCACGCGGATCCCAGTGAGACTCGACCTTATCAAGGCGTCCCTCTGTGCCCGCCAAGCAAAGCGCAACCAAGTCAGATTGCAAGCGCATCATAATTGGTTGGGTTTCCGGATCGCCGAAGCGACAGTTAAACTCGATCACTTTTGGGGTGCCATCGGCGGTAATCATGAGTCCTGCGTACAAAAAGCCGGTGTAGGGCACACCGTCTTCGTGCATCCCTTTCACGGTGGGCATGATCACCTCTTCCATCACGCGTTGGTGAATCGCATCGGTCACCACAGGGGCGGGTGAGTATGCACCCATCCCGCCGGTATTCAGGCCGGTATCGCCTTCACCGACCCGTTTGTGGTCTTGGCTGGTGGCCATGGGGAGCACATGCTCGCCATCCACCATGACGATAAAGCTTGCTTCTTCACCTTGCAGGAATTCCTCGATGACCACACGGTGGCCTGCTTCACCAAATGCGTTATCCGAGAGCATATCGCGTACCGCGTCGGTGGCTTCTTGCTCGGTCATTGCCACAATGACGCCCTTACCGGCGGCCAAGCCATCGGCTTTGACCACAATGGGCGCACCTTTTTCAGCGATGTAGGCTAGCGCGGGCTCAACCGTAGAAAAGGTTTGGTAGTCAGCGGTGGGAATACCGTGACGTGCCAAAAAGTCTTTACTGAAGGCTTTTGAGCCTTCAAGTTGTGCCGCTGCTTGAGTAGGGCCAAAGATAGCCAAGCCGTGTTCACGGAAGGCATCGACCACGCCCAAGACCAGTGGCGCTTCTGGGCCCACGATGGTTAAGCCAATCTGTTGCTCGCGCGCAAAGGCCAGCAATCCCTCAACGTCATCAGCAGCAATGGCGATATTGCTGACTTTTTCCTCGTGGGCGGTGCCGGCATTGCCCGGTGCGCAATATACGATTTCAACGTTTGATGACTGCGCGGCTTTCCACGCCAGGGCATGTTCACGGCCACCGCCACCAATCACTAATACCTTCATGTTTTCTCCTTCATACCCACTTAGTGGCGGAAATGGCGCATACCGGTAAAGACCATCGCCATGCCATGCTCATTGGCGGCGGCAATCACTTCTTCATCACGCATCGAACCACCCGGTTGGATCACGCAGGTGATCCCAGCGTTTGCCGCAGCATCAATACCGTCACGGAAAGGGAAGAAAGCATCGGAGGCCATCACGCTACCGGCCACTTCGAGATGCTCATCGGCCGCTTTAATACCGGCTATTTTCGCCGAGTAGACGCGGCTCATTTGGCCGGCGCCCACGCCAATGGTCATGCTGTCTTTAGCATACACAATCGCGTTCGATTTCACGTATTTTGCCACTTTCCAGCAAAATAGCGCATCGTTTAGCTCTTTGTCTGTGGGCTGGCGCTCAGTGACAATACGCAAATCGTCTAAACCGACCATGCCTTGGTCGCGGGCTTGGACTAACAAGCCGCCGTTAACCCGCTTACTATCCCAACCTGTGGTGCGCGTTTGCCATTGACCACACTCGAGAAGGCGTACGTTCTTCTTCGCTGCGACCACCGCTTTGGCGGCGTCACTGACGCGAGGGGCGATGATCACTTCAACAAATTGACGTTCGACAATGGCGTGTGCCGTGTCGCTGTCCAGTTCACGGTTAAAGGCAATAATGCCACCAAATGCTGAGGTAGGATCGGTTTGATAAGCACGTTGATAGGCGCTGAGTAAGTCTTCACCGATGGCAACGCCACAGGGATTGGCGTGCTTTACAATCACGCAAGCAGGCTGTTCAAACTCTTTCACGCACTCTAATGCCGCATCGGTGTCAGCGATATTGTTATAAGACAGCGCCTTGCCCTGTAGTTGGGTCGCCGTCGCTACCGAGGCCTCTTGCGGTTGAGTTTCAGTATAAAACGCGCCTGCCTGATGGCTGTTCTCGCCATAGCGCATGTCTTGCTTTTTGACCCAATGTTGCGTCAGGGTGCGCGGGAATGGCGAGTCTTGGCTCTCTTCGGCGTGATGGTAGGCAGGGACTTGGGTGCCAAAGTAATTTGCAATCATGGCATCGTAGGCCGCGGTGTGCTCAAACGCGGCAATGGCTAAATCAAAGCGCGTGGCATGTGTCAAAGAGTGCTGATGCTGATCCATCTCGGTCAGCACGCGATCATAGTCTTGGCTGTTCACCACAATGGTGACGTCGGCATGGTTTTTCGCCGCTGAACGTACCATGGTCGGACCGCCGATATCGATATTTTCGATGGCTTGCTCACGTGTGCAGTCTGGGTTGGCAACGGTCTGTGCGAACGGGTAGAGATTCACCACCACCATATCAATCGGTGCGATCTGATGGCTTTCCATCACCGCATCGTCTTGACCGCGTCGGCCCAAAATGCCGCCGTGAATTTTCGGATGGAGGGTTTTCACGCGGCCATCCATCATTTCGGGGAAGCCGGTATGCTCGGAGACTTCGGTGACCGCAAGGCCGCTTTCTGCGAGTAAACGGGCCGTGCCGCCGGTCGAAAGCAGTTCGACACCGCGTTGGGCGAGCGCTTGGGCAAACTCGACCACACCGGTTTTATCAGACACGCTCAGTAACGCGCGACGAATAGGACGCAGATTTTCCATGGCTTAGTTCTCTTCACTGACAGATTGAATGCTTATCAAAGCCCATCGTGTCTATCAACATGGATAAGCTTTATTAAATCGCCAACTGTCAAAGCGGCGATATTCTATCTGATTTTGTTTGCGCAATCGATTGCTATTTGCTGATGGCGACACTTTTATTGTTTTTACACTTCAGCTTTTTCTGGTTCTCATGCAATGCTGGTCATAAGGTCGCGGCTTTGCTACAAAAAGAAGGATCAATCGCATTACGATAGAGGAGCGGTGATGACCAAATTGCTGCAAATTGGCGAGCTTGCCAAGCACTGTGGTGTCTCTACCGACACACTGCGTTTTTATGAAAAATCAGGCTTGCTGGCGCCGAGTGCGCGCACCGAAGGTGGATACCGGCTTTATGCCGATGAGGCCATTAGCCAAGTGATGTTCATTTTGCGCGGCAAAGAGATGGGGTTATCGCTTGATGAAATTCACGAGTTGTCCGACATTCGCGAAGAAGCGACCTTACACACTTGTGCAGAAGTAAAAGGGATCACCCAGCGGCGCCTGAATGAGGTCTCAGAGAAGATAGCGGCGCTTGAGCGGGTCAAGCATGCACTGACACGTTTAAATGCCGCCTGCTGCGGTATGGACGACGATGACGCGACCCATTGCTCGATATTGGAAACCCTGGCGGAGAGTGAGGACTCCAACTCATGCTGCTAAAGAGGGAGCACTTATGCGCAGTCAGAGGCAACAAAAACGGGCTAGCCGGTTGACGGTTAGCCCGTTTTATCACAACCAAACCAATGGTTGATTAGTTCATGCCGTATTTTTTCAGTTTTTTACGCAATGTACCGCGGTTAATGCCCATCATGGTGGCTGCGCGCGTTTGGTTACCGCGCGTGTATTGCATGATGGTATCCAGCAGTGGCTGCTCAACTTCTGCGAGGACAAGCTCATACAGATCGTTGACTTCCTGGCCATTCAATTGCGCGAGGTAGTTCTTCAAGGACGCTTTTACAGAGTCACGAAGTGGCTTTTGCGTAATTTGATCTTGTGAAGTTACAGTCGTTACTGTCAATGTTTCGGAAGTCAGGTTTTGTTCGAACATATTCTGTCAGCTCTTCTCGTATTTATGCAACGTTGTCGAAGTAGCCTTGCAGCGCATCGATCTGCTGTGGTGCATCTTCGATTGCGTTGAAGGTGCGGCGAAAGTCGCCAATTTGGTCATGCTCTTTTAGGTACCAGCCCACGTGTTTACGGGCAATACGTAACCCTTTGAGCTCCCCATAAAACTGATGAAGCTCTTGAACATGACCCAACAAAATTGTCCTAACCTCTTCTAGTGAAGGGGCAGGCAAGTGCTCACCTGTGGTGAGATAGTGGTGGATTTCGCGAAAAATCCACGGGCGTCCTTGAGCAGGGCGACCAATCATTACCGCATCCGCACCCGTGTAGTCGAGGACATACTGAGCTTTTTCTGGTGAGTCAATGTCGCCATTGGCAATCACCGGAATGGATACCGCTGCCTTGGCAGCCTTAATGCTGTCGTATTCTGCTTCACCTTTGTACATACAGGCACGCGTGCGGCCATGCAGTGCAAGGGCTTGGATGCCACAATCTTCCGCCATCCGGGCGATCTCAACACAATTCTTATTGTCCGGATCCCAGCCTGTGCGCGTTTTGAGTGTCACGGGAACATCCACCGCGTTTACCGTGGCTTTGAGGATTTGCTCAATGAGATCAGGCCGCGTTAGCAAGGCAGAGCCTGCTAACTTTTTATTGACCTTCTTCACCGGACAACCCATGTTGATGTCGATAATTTGCGCCCCGTTTTCAACACAAAACTGCGCTGCGTCAGCCATAAGCTCGGGTTCAGCCCCCGCGATTTGCACTGAACGCAGACCGGACTCGTCAATATGAACCATGCGCTTTTGCGATTTGCTCGTCCGCCACAACGCTGGATTCGACGACATCATTTCGCTAATAGCCATGCCCGCACCATGTGCAAGACATAACTCACGAAATGGTCTATCTGTCACGCCTGCCATTGGGGCAACGATCAAGGGGACATCCAGGGTGTAGGGTCCGATACGCAAAAGCTCTAAATCCTCTTCAGCCGCTCTGAGTCAGCAAGGGCGCGCATTTTACGCATTTTTTCAGCATCTGAAAAGGACAATATTTGAGCATTGATGGCTTGATTTTTACAGCAGTTTTTGTATCGATGGTGTTTCGCTGATTAATCAAGCAGTTCGAGTAGCACGTCAGCCATGGCTTACCGACGACAGTGAATAGGGGCGGTAAGCCAATGGCATCATCATTTGGCCAGTTACTCGGGCAAATGACCGCTGATCCGGCACCACTCTTCGCGCTCGACAATCGGGTCGATAGTGAGACTATCACGGTAATGGTTCGCCACATCATCCGCTTGAGTTTCTAGCACGCCAGACATCGCCAGCTGACCACCGGGTTTGATCAGGCCTTTGATGACACTCGATAATTCACGCAATGGTCCGGCAAGAATATTGGCCACCACCACATCGGCGTTTAAGTCAGCCGGTTGATCGTTAGGAAGATAGAGGTGAAGTTGGTCGGCGACACCATTGCGCTCGGCGTTATCTTTTGATGCCAGCAGCGCTTGTGGGTCAATATCAATACCAATCACACGCTCGGCTCCAAGTTTAATCGCCGCAATTGCGAGAATGCCGGAGCCACAGCCAAAATCAATCACGGTTTTGCCGCTTAAATCCAGACTATCAAGCCATTCCAAGCATAATGCGGTGGTCGGGTGCGAGCCGGTGCCAAAGGCGAGGCCCGGGTCGAGCATCACGTTCACCGCGTTGTCATCAGGTACCTCACACCAGGTTGGACAGATCCACAACCGCTCGCCAAATTGAATTGGCTTAAAGTTATCCATCCATGCGCGTGTCCAGTCTTTGTCTTCCAACTGCTCGACTTTATGAGCAAAGTTTTCAGCCAGCAATGGACTGGCTTGTAATACCGCTAACACCGTGCCCATATCGGCTTGAGCATCGAACAAGGCCATGATGTCTGTTTCGCCCCACAAGCGCGTTTCGCCGGGTAAAGGCTCAAATACCGGGGTGTCTTTGGCATCTAAGAAGGTGACAGATAGGGCGCCCGTTTCTTCCATTAGCAGGTCGCCAATCGCTTCGGCGTTGTCAGACGTTGCATTCAGTTTGAGTTGGATCCAAGGCATGGTGTGTCTCGTGTCGGAAAAGGAATACGTCGATTTTACCAGATCCATACTGTGCTCGCTGCACAAGATGATGACAGCATGATGAGCATTGAGGGTGGGTGGGATTTTTTGCAAGTTAGCGCGGGTTTTATGCAAATAGCCCTTTATTTATTATGGCTATTGACTACATTATTGCTCCGCGACTGGTAGCAAGTTTGGCGGCTTTGCGCCTCACTGTCATGGATAAGCGAAGGATTGGAGAATGAGAGATACGGGACCAGTGACACAAAAAGAGGTGATGTTTAACGGTTTAGGAGAACTGGTATCGAAAACCGATCTTCACGGCAAGATACAATACGCCAATGATGCCTTTATCGAAATATGCGGTTATAGCCGTGATGAGCTAATCGGCAGCGACCATAATCTCGTTCGCCACCCTGATATGCCACCGGCCGCGTTCAAGGACCTTTGGCAGACCATCAAGGCCGGTAAAAATTGGCGCGGTATGGTTAAAAATCGGTGTAAAAACGGTGACCACTATTGGGTAAACGCCTTTGTGTCACCGGTAGTAAAAGACGGGAACATCGTTGGTTATCAATCTGTGCGCAGCGAGCCTAGCCGCAATGAAGTTGCCGAGGCTGAGTCGCTGTATCGCAAGCTGAGAGACAACCCGACACGCCCGCTCCCCCCGGCTCCTCTGATGCAGCGTCTTCAGTTGCGATTCTTTTTCAACCTTTGTTTTGTGTTGGCGTTGGCGCTATGTACTTTAGGTATGGGACTGGCGCTCAGGCAGGGGCAATTCTCTTTGTTCGGCGTGATGGCGACACTGCTGCTGCTCACGGCAGGTATGACTTGGGTGATGCAAACCCGTGTAATTGGCGCAATCAAAGAGACCAGTGAGGCGTTGAAACACTTAGCTTCAGGGAACCTTGTCTCTGGGGATGAACCGGTTCGTCATGATGAATTGGGTGAGCTCAATGATAATTACCGCATGGTGAAAGCACGGTTTGGCGCGATCATCGGTCAAGTGGTGGAGAACACCCAAGTGCTCCTCGCACATGCGGATCATCTGGCGGCACGCGGCCGTAGCGTGCAAGACAACATGAGCACGCAATCGTCACAGATCACCCATGTTGCCAGCGCGATGACGCAAATGAGTGCCACCATTGAGCAAGTGGCACAAAACATGAACCGTACTGCCGACATTATCTCCCTCACGCAAGGGCGTGCGAGTGAGGGGGCCGATGTGGTCGGCCGTGCGACCACCAGCATGACTGACTTTATCCAAGAGTTGGAGCAGACCATTGCACACATTCAAGCCAGTGCTGAAGAAAGTCAAAAAATTACTCAGGTGACACAAACAATCAGTGACATTGCCGAGCAAACCAACTTACTGGCTCTGAATGCGGCTATCGAGGCTGCGAGAGCCGGAGAGCAGGGTCGAGGTTTTGCCGTCGTCGCCGATGAAGTACGGAGCCTAGCGCAGCGCACCCAACAGGCGACCCGTGATATAAAAATCATGCTAGAGGGGCTACATACGGGGATCCATCACTCCTCTGAACGAGTGCTAAGTAATAACCACATGGCGCAAGAAACGCTGGCAGTGGTGGCGGAATCGCGCGCGGTACTGGCAGACATCTTTGATAAAGTGAATCAAGTTAAGGTAATGGGGAGTGAAGTGGCGACAGCGGCGGATGAGCAGGCCAATGTGACCAAAGACATGAGTGAGTCGGTGGAGCAAATAAATGGTCAAAGCCACACCGCCAGTGAGCAGGCGACGCAAACGGCAGATATTGCGGCGCAACTGATGAGTCAGTCGTTGTACCTAAAAGAAACCTTGAATGATTTTAAGTTGGCCGGTCAAGCGAGAGATAAAGGTCAGCCTGCAAAGGCTTAAGAGAGCTCGCGAGATAATCACGCTAAAAAAGGATAAAAAAACCGCCGATTGACGGCGGTTTTGTGCTTACCTTGAAGCGGTTATATCGCTTCTAGTGCCAAGATGTCATTACGACAAACCAAGCTTTTTCTCGAGGTAATGAATGTTAGCGCCCCCATGTTGGAAGTGCTCGTCATTCATAATATCGAGTTGTAGAGGAATATTGGTTTTAATCCCATCAATGACGGTTTCCGCGAGGGCATTACGCATGCGCGCAATGGCGACATCGCGGTTCTCACCGTAACAGATAAGCTTGCCGACCATGGAGTCATAGTGGGGCGGTACTTGATAGCCTGCGTACACATGTGACTCCCAACGCACGCCCATCCCACCTGGCGAGTGGAAGCGTTCAATCTTCCCTGGACTAGGGATAAACCGCTCTGGATCTTCAGCGTTGATCCGGCATTCAACCGCATGGCCACGAATTTGGATGTCGTCTTGGGTGAACGACAGAGGTTGACCTGCTGCAATACGCAGTTGCTCTTTGACCAAGTCAATCCCGGTCACCATTTCGGTAACGGGGTGCTCGACCTGAATGCGAGTGTTCATTTCAATAAAGTAGAACTCGCCGTTTTCATATAAGAACTCAAAGGTACCTGCGCCGCGATAGCCAATTTCAACGCATGCGCGGCAGCAACGTTCGCCAATGAATTTTCGCATCTCTGCGGTAATACCAGGGGCTGGCGCTTCCTCAACCACTTTTTGATGGCGACGCTGCATCGAGCAATCGCGCTCACCCAGGTGAATCGCCCCGCCTTGACCGTCGGCGAGCACCTGTACTTCAACATGGCGTGGATTTTCCAGGAATTTTTCCATGTAAACCATGTCGTTGCTGAACGCCGATTTGGCTTCAGCACGGGTCATCGCAATCGCATCAACCAATTCAGCTTCGGAGCGAACCACGCGCATTCCCCGGCCACCGCCGCCGCCTGATGCTTTGATGATCACCGGGTAGCCAATGCGCTTAGCAATGGTTTTGTTTTTTTCCTGATCGCTGCCCAATGGACCGTCTGAACCAGGCACACAGGGCACCCCTGCTTTTTTCATCGCTTCAATGGCCGACACCTTATCGCCCATCAAACGGATGGTGTCAGCTTTGGGGCCGACAAAGACAAACCCTGAACGCTCAACTTGTTCGGCGAAATCCGCGTTTTCGGATAAGAATCCGTAACCGGGGTGAATCGCCACCGCGCCGGTAATTTCAGCCGCGCTGATAATGCGGGGAATGTTGAGGTAACTTTGGTTGCTTGGCGCTGGGCCAATACACACGGTTTCATCGGCGAGCAACACGTGTTTAAGATCACGGTCTGCGGTAGAGTGCACCGCGACGGTTTTAATCCCCAGCTCTTTACACGCACGTAAAATGCGCAGTGCAATTTCACCGCGGTTAGCAATTACAATTTTATCTAACATGCGCCCTCGCTTATTCGATGATCACGAGTGGTTCGTCGAATTCAACGGGCTGACCGTCTTCACATAGAATCGCTTTGACCACACCGCTCTTGTCGGCTTGGATTTGGTTCATCATCTTCATCGCTTCGACAATGCACAGAGCATCGCCTTCATTCACCTGGCTGCCGACTTCAACAAATGCGGCAGACTCAGGGCTTGGAGCGCGATAGAAGGTACCGACCATTGGGGAAAGCACTTGGTGTCCCGTCGGTTGTGGTGCACTTGCAGGCTCAGCAGCCGGCGCTTCAGGGGCGGCTGGCGCGGGGGCCGGGGCCGCTGGTGCCGCGTATTGCGGGGCGGCCATTTGTACCGGTGCAGCAGGGGAAGAGCGGCTGATACGAACTGACTCTTCACCTTCGGCAATTTCTAGCTCGGAGATGCCAGACTCTTCAACAAGTTCGATCAGTTTCTTAATCTTACGGATATCCATGATAGGTCTCTTCTATATGTTTTGTTTTACTCAGCCGCAAACGCTAAATGACGCGCGGCCGCTGTTAAGGCGAATTCATAACCATCAGCGCCAAACCCGCTGAGCACCCCGACGGCTTTGTCTGATAAGTACGAGTGATGCCGGAAGGGCTCTCGGGCATAAACATTCGACAAATGCACTTCGATAAAGGGGATACTCACACCCAGTAAAGCGTCACGCAGGGCTACGGAGGTGTGGGTCAGCGCGGCTGGGTTGATGATGATAAAATCCACGGTCTCCATCGCTTGGTGGATTTTATCGATAAGGCTAGCTTCGCTATTGGATTGAAAGTGTTCAAGATTGAGCCCCAAGGTCGTGGCTTGTGCCTCGAGAGCCGCCATGATTTGGCCAAGCGTTTGGGCGCCGTAATGTTCGGGCTCACGCTGACCGAGCAAATTAAGGTTTGGGCCATTTAACACTAAAACTTGGTTTCTTGTAGACATCTTGACGCTTACTTCTCCTATTCGCTGTTATTGTGCAGCTTAACGCGGATTCCAGCCGATGGACATGTTATGACGGCGCATACCATGCAATTTTGTCCTTACTGACAGCAATTATAGAGACTTCAGCGCAAATCGCAGCAAAATACTGGTCTAATCAGCACAGTTTGTCTGTTAGCGATATCAAAAGGGTTGCTCGTCGGCGGTTTGATGCGGGATGACACCGCAAGTCCCTACTTTTTGTGTGATTGCGAGGGAGGGAAAGAGTTCAGTTTACCGTGTGCTGGGGATCAAAAAAGCCGCCCGAAGGCGGCAAAGGTTGCTAAGCAATCTTTCGTTAGGGTTAAACCACACTTTCTTTTTCTGCGATAAGCTTATCGACCACACTAGGATCGGCCAATGTGGAAGTATCGCCAAGACTACCGGTATCACCGGTGGCGATTTTGCGCAGAATGCGACGCATGATCTTGCCTGAACGGGTTTTAGGCAGTGCATCCGTCCAGTGGATGAAGTCGGGTGTCGCAATGGGGCCAATCTCTTTGCGCACCCACTCTTTGACTTCCTTGTGGAGTTCGGCGCTGGGCACTTCACCCGCATTGAGGGTGATATACGCATAGATCGCTTGGCCTTTGATATCGTGTGGCACACCAACAATCGCGGCTTCGGCAATCTTATCGAATGCGACGAGCGCCGACTCGATCTCTGCCGTTCCCATCCGGTGCCCCGAGATATTGAGGACATCATCGACACGGCCGGTTATCCAGTAATAGCCATCTTCATCGCGACGCGCCCCATCGCCGGTAAAGTACATCCCTTTAAAGGTGGAAAAGTAGGTTTGCTCAAAGCGGTCATGATCACCGAAGACGGTGCGCATTTGTCCTGGCCACGAGTCAAGCATGACCAGGTTACCCTCGGTGGCACCGTCGAGTATATTGCCCATGTTATCGACTAATGCAGGCTGTACGCCAAAGAAAGGACGGGTTGCTGAGCCTGGTTTCAACGCGGTGGCGCCCGGTAGCGGGGTAATCAATATCCCACCGGTTTCTGTTTGCCACCAAGTGTCGACAATCGGACAGGCTTGGTTCCCTATGGTGCTGTGATACCACTCCCAAGCCTCTGGGTTGATGGGTTCACCCACCGAGCCCATGATCCGCAGTGAGTCGCGTTGGGTGCCCGCGACCGCTTCGTTGCCTTTTGCCATCAGTGCGCGAATCGCGGTGGGCGCGGTGTAAAGAATATTCACTTGGTGCTTATCGACCACTTCGCTCATGCGTGCCGTGCTTGGATAAGTGGGGACACCTTCAAATAAGACTGTTTTCGCACCATTGGCAAGCGGACCATAGACAAGGTAGCTGTGACCGGTGATCCAGCCGACATCTGCGGTACACCAGAACACGTCTCCCTCTTGATAGTCGAAGACATACTTAAAGGTCATCGCCGCGTACACCAGATAGCCACCGGTCGTGTGCAGTACCCCTTTTGGGGTGCCTGTGGAGCCTGATGTGTAAAGAATAAACAAAGGGTCTTCGGCTTTCATCTCTTCGGCGGGGCAGTCGTCTGACACCTTCGCGGCGGCCTCGTGCCACCACACATCACGATGACTGTGCCAGTCAATGTGTCCCCCGGTGCGTTGGTACACCACTACTTTTTCAATCGATTTCACTTTGGGGTTTGCTAGGGCATCATCGACGTTTTTCTTCAGGGGCACCGCACGGCCACCACGTATCCCTTCATCGGCTGTCACCACTACTTTGGCATTGGAGTCAATAATCCGACCGGCCAATGCTTCGGGAGAAAAGCCGCCAAATACCACGGTATGCACCGCACCGATACGGGCGCACGCCAGCATCGCGACGGCGGCTTCCATCACCATCGGCATATAAAGACACACCACATCGCCTTTTCTTACGCCGTTATCTTTTAGGACATTGGCAAATTGGCATACCTGCTGGTGGAGTTGGTGATAGGTGAGCGTGGCATCGTCTTTGGGGTCGTCGCCTTCCCAAATCAAGGCAACCTGATCGCCCCGCGCCTTGAGGTGGCGATCGATACAGTTGGCTGCGACGTTGAGTGTGCCATCTTCAAACCAGCGGATATCCACGTGGCCGGTATCAAACGAGGTGTGTTTGACTTTGGTATAAGGCGTCATCCAATCCAGAATTTGCCCGTGCTCGCGCCAAAAGCCTTCTGGGTCGGCCACTGACTGCTGATAGAGTGCTTGATACTTGGCTTCATCCGCGTGTGCCTTTTGTGCTATTGAAGGCATGACGGGGTATACGTGACTATCGCTCATCCTGTTTCTCCTCGTGTCCGCGATGCTCCACGCGGCGCTTCCATGTCATGAGATGTCAGGCGTTACCGCTGCCTGGCAAACGAAAACCATGCAGTAAAGGTGTGACATATCGGGACGTCCGACAATTAGACTTTAGGATGACCCCATTGATTTTTAAGCGATTTGCGCAGTTGTCAGGCCAGATAGTGGGGGCTAGATCCCACTTTGTCTTTGCGTTCGTGCGCAAGTCGCGGCTTCGATGCGTTATTTGGATTGCAGCATGGGCATCTCACCTTGGGTGAGGCGGACATAAATCAATGCGGCGGCGAGCGCATCATCCAATGCATCATGCCGGGCCGGCAAAGGGACATCGAGGTGACGACTAATGGCTTCCATGCTGATGTCGTGATAGGCATTAGGTAGCAGGCGATCGAGTTTGCGTTGATAAATATCACTGACTTCAATCAGAGGGTTGGGGAGAGGAAAGCCGAGAAAATGCCGCGCGTAGCGATCGAGAATACTTTTATCATAACGAATGTGATAGCCGACCAATGGATGATTACCAATAAAGTCGACCAGTGCGGTGATTGCTTGATCTGCAGTGACACCGTGAACCAGATCCTGGTGGCGCAGACGATGAATTCTGACCGAGCCGGCGCTCAGACTCTCTGGCGCGGCCAGTGTCAAGGTGAGAGCGTGACTGGTGAGGATCCGATTGCCTTTAATCGGAGTGGCCGCAATCGTAACCAGCTCTGCACGGTGCGGATCCAAGCTGGTCGTTTCACAGTCCAGTGAAATCAGCGTGCTTGAGTCGGGGGGCAAAAATAAGTCCCGATAGGGTGAGTGTCGTAGACGATGACGGTACCAATGCCGAGTCAGCCAATTCAAATTAATCCCTCACGTGATAATGGAAAGCGAGTGACTCTTTGAACTTTTTCACCACATGCAGCCCGTGGCGCAGTAAGTCGCGTTCGCTAGAAGGGAGTTGAGCTACGTCGAGGTAGTTGCTTTGTGGTTCGCCACTCAATTGTTGTCTTAAACGTAATCGGATAAATAGCTTCAAGGCTTCGGAGAGGTTTTCCGCCGTTTCTTCCGCCAGTGCCCCTAGGTTGGCAAGCTGCTCCAGCCGCTCAAAGGTGTTGGTGTGTGGTACACCTTTTTCCAAGCTCATGGTACGTACGCCATGGACGATGGGAAAAATCCCCCCTTTTTTGATATCCAGCCCTTCTTTGCTGCTTTTGAGGGAGCCAAATACGGTCAAAGGAACGCGAAAGGCTAGCGCAGGACGGACAAAGGTGTTGAGCGTCAACATATTGTCGGTCAAGCTGTCTTTGAGTGGTGTTTGGATCGCATCAATCAGACTAAGATCGCCAGCGATCGGCTGGCTGTCAGCAAGGATCGCCAAGTCCATGACACTTTGATGGTTGGCACTTTGTGCCAGATTACGCACGGTTTGCTGCCATTGCGTGGCGGTTTTTACCCACTTGGGATTACTGACCATCACGTGACCCGGACAGGGCGGGTAACCGAGTTGATACAGTGTATGTGAAAAGGTCTCCATCACTTGCTGGCAATCGGGCCAGTTGAGATCGTCGGCGAGAATCAAGGCGTTGTCTTGGTCGGTTTTGAGTACTTGCTCGCCGCGCCCTTCAGAGCCCATGACCACCAAGCAGCACTGACGTTGATAAGCCTCGGGCACTAACAAGCGAAAGGCTTTTTCCATGATTTGCTCATTCACCGTGGCGATAAGCTGCATCACAAAGCGGGTATGAATGCCATTGTTAAATAAGGTGTGTACCAGCTTGCTCTGGCTGTTTGCGGCGATCACCAGTTCGTCAATGGTTTGTGCGCGGGCAATCTGTAAGTTAAGCACGTGAGAGTGAGTCGAAAAGAGGCTCAGTACCTGAGGAAGATCGAGCATCCCTGCAGTGTTTCCGTGTTCATTGACGACCCGGACACGTTTTACACGCTGGCGTGTCATCTTAATCATGGCGTGAAAGAGAAAGTCGCCGCGTTCCACACTGATCACCGGACGTGTGGCCACTTCGCCAACAGGCACGGATTGATCGTAGCCTTCGAGCACGAGCGCATGAAGCAAATTGGTGCGGGTGATAATACCGCAGTCGCCATTTTCATCATCGACCAAGGCGCAGTCGCAGCGCTCCGCTTTCATCTGGGCGGTAGCGGCATGCAGGGGCACGTCGGGGGAGACACACAAGGCAGGTTGAATATTGCTGTCATCAATTCTTGTCAGCATAAACTCGGCGAGATTTTGTTGCTGACGAGCTTGCACCATCAGTGCTTGTCGGCGCTGAAGGTTGGTATCAAAGTAGCCTCGAAACGCGTGATTATGATGATAAATGGCGAGGAACACCTCGGCGGGTAACAGGTGGCAGAGGGTATCTTCTAGCGCGCGGTATCGGTGTTTGGCGGTGCCATTAAGCAGTGCTGGCACGTCGAATAAGTCGTCGGTGGTGTAATGAGAAAACACTTCCTTGCCGTCTTCTGACACTTCTTCCACGCTGCCTTTGATAATGATAAAGAGCTGCTCGCCCGTATCACCGGGCTGGATCAGGGTGTCGCCACGGCGAAAGTAGGCGACGTCGAGTGCTTGGCGGCATTGTTTGACTTGTGATGCGGTTAGGCAGTCAAAGGGCGCATGAGAGGTGTCAAAAGGTTCAGGCATAGTCGCACTCCTCACTGTGATATTCACAGTGTGTCTCACCCTTTCCGATCTCGCTAGCCGACTTTAGTCTAGCCAGTCATGCACCTGGACTGGTCACCACCATGTATTTGTCGACAATCGTGGCGCGCGTGTCTTTTTTTCCTCGCACAGAGCTGCGACACTTAGCGGGTATCTATCTTAATGTGAAGTAATGAGATGACCTTAACCCAATGTTCCCCGTTTCGCTGGCTGTCAGAATACTTTGGCGGTTTCTTTTTTTCCTATGGTGTGTATCTCCCGTTTTGGGCGGTTTGGTTTGAGTATCTTGGTCTCAATTCAGGCGTGATCGGCACCTTGATTGGGCTTGGTTTTGCAACCCGATGTGTGGCCAACTTAGTCTTCACACCGCGCGTACAACAGGTTGAAGCCTTGTTGCCGGCCCTGCGGGCCTTGACACTCATGGCGTTAGTGACGTGTGCCTTGCATCCTATGATGGGTGCCAATGTGTGGTGGCTGGCTTTGGTGACCGTGTTATTTAATTTAGCCATTGGTCCCTCCGTCCCCCTGTCAGATGCGCTCGCCAACTATTATGCGCGCCATAAAGTTATCGACTATGGTCGAACTCGCCTCTGGGGATCGATAGCCTTTATTGTTGGGTCGAGTTTGACCGGATGGCTGGTGACCGAGCAATCGGCGGCGATTATTCCCTGGATCGCGATTGGCGGCTTGTCTGCCTGTTTGCTACTGACGTTGCGTCGACCGACATTGATGCCACAAAGCGAGCACGATATGACCAATAGCAAAGTCTCGATGCGTCAGCTTTTCCGCGACCGTCAGGTGGTCGTGTTCTTGTTAATCGCCTCCCTGCTGCAAGGCAGCCACGCAGCGTATTACAGTTTTAGTGCGATCTACTGGAAGCAGGCTGGATATAGCGAGAGCATCGTGGGCTATTTGTGGAGCCTCGGGGTTGTCGCGGAAGTGGCAGTATTTGCCTTGGGGGCGCGGCTTTTTAATGGCTGGTCATCAAAAGCCTTGTTCCAATTGGCGGCTGTGGGTGTATTGCTGCGCTGGGGGATCACAGGGACGACGACCGCTGCGGTGCCTGTGATACTGGTGCAACTGCTTCATGGCATTACGTTTGCCGGCGCACACCTTGGCGCGATGCAGTACATCCAGCGCGAGTGTGGGGCGCGATTGGTGGCCACACAAGCGGCGTACAATGCGCTACCAATGGGCGCAGTGGTGGCGGCGCTGACCACGGCAAGTGGGTGGATTTATGCTGTATCGCCCTCTGGCACTTTTTATACCATGGCGCTGCTTGCGTTGCCTGTTTTCGTTTTACCCCTGCGTGAGCCGGCATTTTGGCGTGCCAAGCAAGCTAAGGTGGCATAAACAGGCCTAAGCTGTAATAAACCACGATTAGGCTTGCAGTAAAGTTAGCTAAGGTGCCCACAAAGCGAATACGAGACGATTGAGTGGGCGCCGATACCGTGTTACACCCAGCTCAAGGGTTCGGCAAAGGATTGCGTCAGGAAGGGAGCCATGACACAAGGCTGGGTAATTGTCTCTGTTTCACTGCTTTATATGGGCGCACTGTTCGCGATTGCTTGGTATGGTGATCGTCAACCGCGCTGGTTACGCTCATGGCGCCCGTGGATTTATAGCCTTTCTATCGCGGTGTATTGCACCTCTTGGACCTTTTTTGGCACGGTTGGCCAAGCGTCCAGCTCACCATGGTCATTCCTACCGATTTATCTTGCCCCTATCTTGGTGTTTACCCTTGGGTGGCGTTTTCTTGCCCGAATGATCTTGATCGCCAAGCGCGAGCACATTACCTCCATTGCCGACTTTATTGCGGCGCGATATGGCAAATCGCAGGGCTTAGCGGTGATGGTGACCTTGATTGCCGTGGTCGGTGTGCTGCCCTATATCGCGTTGCAACTGCGCGGTATTGCCATGGGGCTCGATGTTCTGTCGCCAGAGCTGGGGCAAAGCATTGGCTTGGCACAGCCCCAAATCGCCTGGCTCGTGTGTATCTCCTTGGCCGCATTTACCGTGTTATTTGGTACGCGTCATATTGACAGTACGGAGCACCACCGAGGGATGATGATGGCGGTCGCTTTCGAGTCGATCGTCAAGCTGGTCGCGTTTCTCGGGGTGGGTATTTTTGTGGTATGGCTGCTATTCCAAGCGCCCAGCTTGCCCGTGAGTCTTGAGGACTCTGGCGTGATTGGTCGCCCGGATGTGGGCAGCTTAATCATTCACACCTTGCTCACAGGGGCGGCAATCATTTGCTTGCCGCGCCAGTTTCACACCATGGTGGTGGAAAACACGCGCGCGAGTGATTTGAATACGGCGCGTAAAGTCTTTCCGACCTACTTGTTACTGATGCTGATTTTTGTGCTACCGCTCGCCTATGCGGGGCAAGCGTTGTTACCTGGGGCACCTGCTGATACGTATGTGATTCGGCTGCCGCTATCGGTAGGGGCTGAGGGGATGGCGCTACTGGCTTTTATGGGGGGGGCATCGGCTGCCAGCGGGATGGTGATTGTTTCAACCATTGCGTTGGCGATCATGGTATCGAATGATCTGGTGATGCCACTGTTGTTGCGGCGAATGAAGCTGAAATCCCGTAACTTTGCGCAGTTCTCTGGGCTGTTACTTAACGTTCGTCGTGCGCTGATCTTTTTGATCTTAATTGCCGCGTGGGGCTTCTATCATCTGATCCTCACTGTGCCCACGTTATCGGAAATTGGCTTTCTCTCCTTTGCGGCCATTGCTCAGTTTGCCCCTGCGATGATTGGCGCCTTGTACTGGCGTCAAGGCAACAAAAAAGGCGTATATGCTGGCTTACTCGTGGGGTTTTCACTGTGGTTGGTGACCATGATGACCCAAACCGGCATGCTGGCAGGAGATGGCCAATCTAACCTATTGATTTGGATTATCACCCCTCCCGATTTTTCACCGTTTACTCACCTCAATACCGTGGATTGGGGACTGGCCTTCAGTGTGTTAATGAATGCTCTTGGCTTTGTGGTGGTTTCTTTACTCACGCGACCATCACTGAGTGAGCGTTTACAGGCCGCCGCGTTTGTTGGCATGCCACTGCCGGAAAACGATGATGCGCGCTTGTATCAAAGCCGGGTGACAGTGGCGGAGCTGGAGATGCTCGCGGCTCGCTTCGTGGGTCGCCGGCGCATGCGCCAGGCGTTTAGCCAATTTGCAGAGCAGCGTGGTGAAGAGCTGATGCCCCAACAACAAGCCAGCGCACCGCTGATACGTCATACCGAGCGGGTGTTGGCAGGCGTGTTTGGTTCGTCGTCGGCACGCTTAGTCCTTTCATCGGCCCTTCAGGGGCGCAATATGCAGTTGGAAGAAATTGCCACCATTGTTGATGAGGCCTCTGAGCTGTTTGATTTCTCGCGGGGATTACTGCAAGGGGCTATCGAGCATATCAACCAAGGGATCTCTGTGGTGGACAAGCAACTCCGGCTGGTGGCATGGAATCAGCGCTACATTGATATGTTTCAATTTCCACCTGGGCTTATCCAGGTCGGGCGACCGGTCGCGGACTTAATCCGATTCAATGCTCAGCGCGGACTTTGTGGGCCGGGTGATCCGGAAGAGCATGTCAGCAAGCGAGTGCTGCACTTAACACGACGAAAACCGCATACCTCTTCGCGAGTGCATCCAGACGGACGAGTGATTGAGCTGCAGGGCAACCCGATGCCGGGCGGTGGTTTTGTCATGACATTTACCGATATCACCGCGTTTCGGGATGCGGAAGCGGCGCTCAAGCAGTCTAATGAAACCCTTGAAGCGCGGGTGACTGAGCGAACGCGTGAATTAGAGCGGCTAAATAGCCGATTGATTGATGCGACCCGCAAGGCTGAATCCGCCTCACAGTCGAAGAGTCGCTTTTTGGCCGCGGTCAGTCACGACTTGATGCAGCCACTTAATGCTGCACGTTTGTTTGCTTCGTCACTCAGTGAGATGGCGGCAAACCGAGATACTGAAGCCGTTGCTCAGCACATAGAAAGCGCACTAGAAAGTGCGGAAGTGTTGATTGGTGATTTGCTCGATATCTCACGCCTGGAGTCGGGCAAAATGAAAGCACGTATCGAGACCTTTGCATTAAGCGAGGTGTTTCATGCGCTAGAGGCGGAGTTTGGCGTACTGGCTCGCCGCCAGGGGTTGGACTTTCGCGTTGTGACCAGCCAGGTGTTTGTTCAGTCTGATAAGAACTTGCTGCGCCGGGTGCTGCAAAACTTTTTGACCAATGCCTTTCGCTACAACCCTGAGGGCCGAGTGTTGTTAGGTGTGCGACGAGCAGGACGCGACTACCGCATTGAGGTGTGGGACGATGGCGACGGGATCCCTGTCGATCGTCAGCAAGATATCTTTCAAGAGTTCACACGCATTGATCACGAAGGTGCGGAGCAGGGGTTGGGCTTAGGGTTGGCGATCGCGAAGGGCATTAGCCAAATCCTCACTCAGCCTCTGGCGTTGAAATCCTGGCCGGGTCGAGGCACGGTGTTCTCGATGACAGTGAATGCGAGCCAAGCGGAAAAGGTCGAGCCAAGTCCTGTGGCGCCTGCCACCTCATCGGCGCGAGAGCTCGAAGGTTGCCGTGTCTTATGTGTGGACAATGAGCAAGACATCTTGGATGGGATGGCGCAGCTTTTATCACTGTGGGGATGCGACGTTCGCTGCGCCCCTGACGTGAGTGGTGCGATCAAGACGATCGGCGATCAATGGCAGCCTGAGTTTGTCCTGAGTGACTATCACTTAACGAACCAGCAAACGGGGTTGCAAGTGCTACAACAATGCCAACTAAAAGTAGGGTGCTGCTTTCAGGGGGTGATCATCAGTGCTGACCGCAGCGCCGAGACACAACAGACCGTGACTGGACTAGGCTTTATGTATCTCTCTAAACCGGTAAAGCCGCTTAAGTTGCGTGCATTATTACAACAGCGAGGAAAACGATGACCCCTTTTACCCTACCGCGCCTAGAAACAGATGTGGGTATTGTTAAAGTGGCAGGGCACTTTAACCCTGTTGATGGGCATATCGAGGTTGATGAATTAGCACACCTAGACGGTGATGGGTGGGCGGATGTGAGTCATTGGCTGACAGAGCAAGCGTATGAAAACAAAATCGCCACCATCGTAGTGGCGATCCGAACATCGTTGATGTCAATTGACGCGTGACGTCTCACATTATGACGCATCCTGCGCCTGTTGGTGCTCGGTATAAAACGTTTTATGTTCGATAAAGGTCACTGGCGTTTCGGCATAATAGTGGCTCCCTTTCATACTCACGGCCAGGCGGATTTGCGTCTCTTCGCTGCGTGGTGCTGGCAGAGAGACCGTCCAGGTCATGCCTTGTTCATCGCGGATTTGCATGGTTTGCGGTGCGATGTTTGTCAGGCCGATTTGTGCGCCTTCCAGGGGCAGCTCGCTGACCAACCGCAGCGTTAACCGGTTGTTTTCGACGCCTTGCGATTCCAGTTTGAGTTTCATATCGCCATTTTCGAGCTGACAAAACCCGCTGGTATAACGGCAATTAGAACGGACCGCCAGCGGATAGCTTTGCCCTGGCTGAGCGGCTTTGGGCGTCTCAGACACACTGGCATCGACGGCAAAATAGGCGATCACCGCTAACACTGGCGCAACCAGCATCGCAATAACCACATGTTTATTGGTGAGTAAACGCGTGACCGTTGACATCATGCCTCTCCTTGGCTGGTCGTAACCAACAGTATAAAAGCCCCCGCAGGGGCTTGATAGGTTAACACGGGATTAGTGTGATTGCGCATCACCGGCTCCAGACGGCATACGAACGTGCTCGACCAAATCTTGCACCTCTTGCGGTGTTTCTTTCGTCATGCGCGAGACAATGATCGCCACGGCAAAGTTGCACACGGCCCCTACTGCGCCAAAGGCATTGGGCTCGATACCCAGTATCCAGTTGCTACCGAGGCTTTCTAAGTATGTCCAGTCAGAGATAAACAAAATCCCCTTGTGTTGGAATACGTAGAACAGGGTGACGCTGATCCCCGCGACCATACCGGCAATCGCCCCTTCTTTGTTAATGGTCTTGGTAAAGATCCCCATCATGAGTACCGGGAAAATCGATGACGCGGCTAAGCCGAACGCCAGTGCCACCGTCCCGGCCGCAAAGCCTGGTGGGTTGAGCCCTAAGTAGCCGGCCCCAGCGATGGCTAATGCCATAGATATCCGGCTTGCCAGCAGCTCGCCTTTTTCGCTGATATTCGGATTGACGACCCCTTTAATTAAGTCGTGGGATATGGCTGACGATATCGCAAGCAACAACCCGGCGGCAGTCGACAGTGCCGCGGCTAAGCCACCGGCGGCGACCAGGGCAATCACCCAGTTAGGTAGCTTGGCAATCTCTGGGTTGGCCAGCACCATGATGTCGCGGTCAACACGTAGCTCATTGGTTTCTGAATTCGAGGTGTATTGAATTTTCTGATCACCGTTTTTGTCTTCAAAGCCTAGCAGCCCGGTGGTTTCCCAGTTCTTAAACCAGTCTGGACGCTGGTCATAGGCGAGGTTGTCACCGTTCGGTAGATTCACCGTGTCCATTAAGTTCAAGCGCGCCATCGCCGCCACCGCCGGTGCTGAGGTATACAAAATCGCGATAAAGAACAGCGCCCAACCGGCAGATGTCCGTGCATCACGCACCTTAGGGACGGTGAAAAAGCGAATAATAACGTGGGGTAAACCGGCCGTACCTATCATCAGTGACATGGTGTAGGCAAACATGTTGAGAGTACTACCCCGCACGGCGGTGGTGTATTCGACAAAGCCGAGTTCGGTCACCACCTGATCGAGTCGGTCTAGCAAGTACTGATCCGTTCCCGCCATGGTGCTACCTAAACCAAGCTGTGGGAATGGGTTACCCGTCAGTTTGAGGGAGATGAAGATTGCGGGAATAGTGTAAGCTAAAATGAGCACGCAATACTGAGCAATTTGGGTGTAGGTAATGCCTTTCATCCCGCCCATCACGGAATACATAAAGACAATGACCATACCGATTAATAGCCCGGTGGAATAGTCGACTTCTAAGAAGCGGCCAAAGGCGACGCCCACCCCTTTCATCTGGCCGATAACATAGGTGACGGAGGCGATGATCAAACAAACGACGGCAACAATGCGCGCGGTTTTTGAATAGAAGCGTTCACCGACAAACTCTGGCACGGTAAACTTGCCAAACTTACGTAGGT
Organism: Salinivibrio sp. KP-1; assembly: GCF_000968645.1. Taxonomy (NCBI): domain Bacteria; kingdom Pseudomonadati; phylum Pseudomonadota; class Gammaproteobacteria; order Vibrionales; family Vibrionaceae; genus Salinivibrio; species Salinivibrio sp. KP-1. The sequence goes on from NZ_LAQR01000005.1 coordinate 52,624, forward strand.
AAGGGGCGAGCAACAGTGCGAGGAGCACGAAGCCGCCCGTCCAGCCCATCAAAAAGACCGAGCCCCCATAGCCCATAAACGCGATTAAGCCGGCCATCGAAATGAACGAGGCAGCTGACATCCAGTCGGCAGCGGTCGCCATCCCGTTCGCCACTGGGTTCACCCCGCCACCGGCGACATAGAACTCTTTGGTGGAGCCTGCGCGTGCCCAGATCGCAATCCCAATATAGAGGGCGAACGTGAACCCGACAACAATATAAGTAATGGTTCTTAAATCCATGTGTTAGTCCTCTTACTCGTCGTCCACGCCGAACTCGCGATCGAGTTTGCGCATTTGTTTGGCATACACAAATATGATGCCGAGGAAGGTATAAATCGATCCCTGCTGAGCAAACCAGAACCCAAGTTTGTAGCCACCAATTTGAATAGTATTGAGGGCATCCACGAATAAGATCCCACAGCCGAATGAGACAACAAACCAGACAATCAGCAGACTGATCATCAGTTTTACGTTTCTGTCCCAGTAGGCTTTCGCGTGTTCCTTGCTTTGAAACGCCATCGCCTTCTCCTTGTTTAGCACGTTAATGGAATGTTACTTGAAGACGATAGCAGGGGATGGACGAAGCGACATTGCAACTTTAGTCGAGCGCAGTCAGCGATAATGAGCGGAAAAAGCAGGGTTTTTGTGAGCTAGGTACGGCTGACTCGGGTTGAGCCAGCCAAGTCTTTCGCCAAAGGTCTAACTGAGGTGATAAAACTTTTGGATGCCTTCGAGTAAATTCGCAACGGCGACCGAGGCAAGGATCAGCCCCATGACGCGGCTGATAATCGACGCCCCCACATTCCCAATCACTTTGTGAATCACATTGGCGCCGAGGAGTAAGACCAAGGTCGCGACCAAAACAACAAACATCACCCCAGCGGTCACCGCTTGTTCCGCAATGGCATACCGATTGTTATCTGTGAGCATGACTACCGCCATCATGGCACCGGGGGAGGCAATAGAAGGGACGGCGAGTGGATAAACCGCGGTGGCGGCAATTTCTGCTTTATCAACGTCTTCACTCAGCATTTTGGCTTCTTGGCCGGGTTTTCCTTCACCGAAAATCATGGTGAGGGAAAACAATAGCAACACCAAGCCACCGGCCGCTTGGAATGCGGGTAACGGGATTTGCATGGCTTCAAGCAAAATCTGACCGACAATTAAAAAGAACAGCAAAATGGCAAAGGCAATTGCCACGGCTTTCACCGCGACGCGGCGCTTTTGTTTGGCGGACATGTGGCTGGTTTGCGACAGATAGATGGGCACGCTACCGACAGGGTCGATCACGGCCCATAAAATCACGAATTGCGTAGCAAGAATACTTAACATAGGCGCTCCAAAGTCGGTGTCTAGAGCGCTAGCGTATCAAAGTTCGATATTAGATTGCTGCAATAAAATCACCGCCTGAGTGCGGTTTTTCACGCCCAGTTTGCGAAATATAGCCGTCATGTGGGCTTTAATGGTCGCTTCGGATACCGCTAAGTCATAAGCGATCTGCTTATTCAGCAAGCCATCGCAAAGCATTCGCAATACTTTGTACTGCTGTGGGGTCAGTGTGGCGAGTTTGTCAGATAAGCTTTCGCTCTCATCGTCTTCGCCGAGATTATCTGGAAAGCAAGGTGTGCCGTCGAGCACTTGGGTTAACGACTGTACCAACGCACGCATATCGCTGGATTTGGGAATAAAGCCAAAGGCGCCATGAGCGCGTACCTGACGGATCACACTCGGCTCTTCACTGGCAGAGATCACCACAATCGGTAGGGTTGGATACTGGTGACGCAGCGCAATCAGCCCTGACATGCCATTCGCGCCAGGCATTTTTAGGTCGAGCAGCACCAAGTCGACCTCAGCATCTCGCGCTAAGATCTGATTTAAACTGTCTAAGCTGTCTGCCTCTAGCAGGTTGGCTCCGCTTATCGCCATATGCACGGATTGAAAGAGGGCGTTCCGAAACAGTGGATGATCATCAGCGATAACGATGGTGTGTTGCGCTTCCATAATGAGGCTATCTTCCCTTTGTTTTCAATAAAGCTACCACCAGATATGGGGTTTATCAATTTTGTAACAAGAGAACTAAGAGATTGATCATTGCTCGCTTTTTACTTCATGTTTCAATCCATACTGGCGTAGGTGAGTAATGAAAGCTTGAGGTGCTAAAAAGCCGGTAATGCGAGCTGTCGCATGACGCTCTCCATTGGGCAACCAAAAGTCGAGTGTGGGTAGCCCGGCCACGTCTTGGGTGCGCATTAACGCAAAATCATCAGGACGATTTTCACTCAGATCCACTTTAATGCGGTGCATACGGCTGAGCTGCTGAGCCACAGCCGGATCCGTGAAGGTTTTTTGGGCGAATTGTTTACACGGAATGCACCAATCGGCGTAGTAATCAACCAAGGCGATTTGTTGATTAGCCGCAGCGCTGGCGAGCTCTGCATCAAGTGCTTCTTGCGAGTTGACGGTGATAAATGGCGGTGCGGTAGCAGAGGTTGTCGGTGGCACTGTCGCTTGGTGGGTTCGCGCAATATAAAGCGCACTGGCACCCAGTGCAGCAATCAATAATCCAGCAGCCAGCGTGAAGCGACGACCCGGTTTCATACTTTTTCCTTTTGCGGCAGATAGGATGAGTATACACACATACCATGACTCGCCTCGAAAAAGGAAATGATGACCTCAAGATGTGCTCACATCGTGAGGCACTGCCACATCAGTGGCAGTGCGTCGCCGACGCTTAGCTGCGTTTTTTTGCGCGGCCTTGCACCGCCTTAAAACGTGGATTGGTTTTGCAAATGACGAACATGCGCCCGCGACGCCGAACGACCTGACAGTCAGGATGGCGTTGACGGGCACTTTTTAGTGAATTGACGACTTTCATGCCTGTTCCTTTTTGCGGCGACCGACTTGGCCAAACTTACGCGCAAAGTGGGCAACACGGCCTTCTTTGTTCGTCGCTCGTTGCTTTCCGGTATACACCGGGTGTGATGCGCTTGAGATATCTAGCGGGTAGTAAGGATAGGTTTTGCCATCTTGCCACTCGATGGTACGTGATGTTTGCAAGGTTGAGCCGACAATAAAATAGGCGTCAACGCTGGTGTCATGAAAAACGACAGAACGATATTCGGGGTGGATATTGGCTTTCATAACGACTCCCTATTGTTTGTTATGATATAACATAACACTTACTAAGGAGGATGAAAAGTCCATCAGTGTCTAGGTGAAAGATCTCAATTTCTGAACTTTTTGTTGTCAGTTCGCGAAAAGTGTTACTTTTTCTTACCTGAATCAACATGCGCGTGACTGTACCTGGTTAGGATTTGGCCATGGTGCTGAGCGCGGTTGCTCACATCTCCCACCAAGGATGGTGCTTATCGGTGGTGGTAAGCAGACGGAGGAATCGTCATATCGTATCTACGCCCCAATACGCCATGTGCGTGCCATAAGACAATGAATGCATGTGAACGGGCGTGTGGGGACGTCTATCCAAAGTAGGAGAAAGTTATGTTCTTGGTTGAGTTATTAGTGGTACTCAGCTGCATCTTAATCGGTGCCCGTATCGGCGGCATTGGTTTAGGTGTGATGGGCGGGGTCGGGCTCGCGGTACTCAGTTTTGGTTTCGGTTTGCAACCCACGCATCCACCTATCGACGTGTTGCTGATGATCATGGCGGTGGTCGCCGCTGCAGCAACCATGCAAGCTGCAGGTGGCTTGGATTTTTTAATTAAAATTGCCACCAATATATTACGTAAAAACCCACGTCACATTACCTTTGTTGCCCCTTTAGTGACTTATGTCTTCACCATGATGGCGGGAACCGGACACGTTGCCTATTCGGTCTTACCTGTTATCGCTGAAGTCAGTCGTAAAAGCGGCATTCGTCCGGCTCGCCCTTTGGGTATGGCGGTCATTGCCTCGCAATTTGCGATTGTAGCCAGCCCCATCGCGGCAGCGGTGGTTGCCTGTGTGGCCTTTTTAGAGCCGCAAGGCATTACCCTTACCGATGTGCTGTCGGTCACCATTCCTAGCACCTTTATTGGTCTTGCTTTGGCGTGTGTGATTGTTAATAAGCTGGGTAAAGAGCTTAAAGACGATCCTGAATATCAACGCCGTTTACAAGATCCCGACTTTCGTCGAGAAATGGAAGCGGATTTGGCGGTGGAAGATATCGAAGTCACGCCAGCAGCGAAGAAATCGGTTGGCTTGTTCTTATTTGGTGCTTTAGCGGTCGTCGTCATGGGGGCATTCCCAACCCTGCGACCGGCCTTTGATGGCGAGCCAATGGGAATGGCGCATACCATTGAAATCGTGATGTTGTCAGTCGGTGCACTGATCATTTTGACCTGTAAGCCAGATGGCAATGCGATTAGCCAAGGTTCGGTATTCCATGCGGGGATGCGTGCCATTGTCGCTATCTTTGGTATTGCGTGGCTAGGTGATACCTTGATTGGTGGCCATGGTGAGATGGTGAAAGAGGCGGTGTCTGGCTTGGTAGAAATGGCGCCATGGACATTTGCGTTTGCGCTGTTCGCCTTGTCAGTGATGGTGAACAGTCAAGGTGCGACGACAGCGGTATTGGTGCCGGTGGCGATTACCTTGGGGCTGCCGCCTTCGATGATTATTGCGACCTTTGTAGCGGTGAATGGCTACTTCTTTATTCCTAACTACGGGCCTATCATTGCATCCATCGACTTTGACCGAACCGGCACCACGCGGATAGGTAAGTACATTTTTAATCACAGCTTTATGGCACCAGGCTTGCTGAGTATGGTGTTCAGTATCGCTTGTGGTTTGCTGATTACGCAGGTGCTGTAACGGCGGTTTACGGTATAAAAGAAGGGCGCTTTCAGCGCCCTTTGTTGTCTCTATCGGTCGTCGGTGTCTGTTGTGAGTGACCCACTACGATGACTGACCCACTACGCGTTAAAACGTTTACCGCGATACTTAGGATGCATCAGGTTTTCAACCGAGAAGATCTCGTCCAGCTCCCCCTCGGTCATTAAACCGCGTTCGAGCACCACTTCTTTAACGCTCTTACCTGTTTCAGCACAAATCTTACCGACAATATCGCCCTCGTGGTGGCCGATAAAGGGGTTAAGATAAGTGATGATGCCAATCGAGTTATGCACATAGTGCTCGCACACCGCTTGGTTAACGGTAATCCCGCTCACACATTTTTCACCGAGATTGCGGCAACCATTGGCTAAAATCGAGATAGACTCAAACAGCGCCTGCCCAATGACGGGCTCCATCACGTTAAGCTGGAGCTGACCGGCTTCGGCGGCAAAGGTGATGGTGGTGTCATTCCCCATTACCCGGTAGCAAACCTGGTTAACCACTTCTGGGATCACCGGGTTAACCTTAGCGGGCATGATGGATGAACCGGCCTGCATTTCGGGTAGGTTAATTTCATTGAGCCCCGCACGTGGGCCCGAGGAAAGTAGACGGAGGTCGTTACAAATCTTCGATAGTTTCACTGCCAGGCGTTTTAGCGCACCATGCACCATCACATAGGACCCACAGTCTGACGTGGCTTCAATCAAATCTTCGGCCGGGATACAGGGTAAGCCCGTGATTTCAGCCAGGCGTTTTACCGCCAGTTGTTGATAGCCTTCGGCGGCATTCAACTTAGTACCAATCGCGGTCGCGCCGAGGTTTACCTCTAACAGTAACGCTGCGGTGTATTTGATGTTTTTAATCTCCTCGCGCAGTAGCACTGAGAAGGCTTTGAACTCTTGCCCGACCGTCATCGGCACCGCATCCTGCAGCTGGGTGCGGCCCATTTTGATCACGTGTGCATAGGCTTCGGCCTTGGCGTCGAATTCTTTTTGCAGATAATCAATCGCATCCATTAATTTTAGAATGCTGTTGTAAACGGCAATACGAAAACCGGTGGGGTAGGCACAATTGGTCGATTGGCTCTTATTGACGTGATCGTTGGGATTAATCACATCATAGTCACCTTTTTCGTGCCCCATCAGCTCAAGCGCAAGGTTGGCAATCACCTCATTGGCATTCATGTTGACTGACGTCCCTGCGCCGCCTTGAAAGACGTCCGAGGGGAATTGATCCATGCATTTGCCTGTTTGTAGGATTTGGTCGCAGGCTTTGATGATGTAATCGCCGACATCTGCGGGGATCACGCCGAGCTCTTGGTTTGCCATCGCGGCGGCTTTTTTGGTGTAAACCATGCCGCGTACGAAATCGGGGATATCAGAAATCCGGGTGCCGGAAATAGTAAAGTTTTCGATCGCCCGCAGCGTATGGATGCCGTAGTAGGCATCGGCAGGTACTGCGCGTTGGCCGAGTAAATCTTCTTCTAAACGGGTTGCTGTGGTTAGGGTTGAGGTTTCATTGGGTGTTATAATCGTCTGAGACATGCGTTGGCCTTAACATCAAGTTATTATAATGATTAAAACGTCGCCACAAATTTTGCTGTAGAATCCATTCCTCAGAGATTTTGGCTGGATGTATTATCTGTTACATCCTTTCAGCCGCCATTACAGCATATAATGCGGTGAAAAGGGCTGACCCCGGTCACAGCTGTAGCATGGCGCACAGACAAAATGCGCTTTCTTGCACTTTGATTCAAGGGCTAAATTCGGTTTCGTTGTTCGGCTTTTGGCGGATTTTGATGTTAGGATGAACAGTCCATTTCCAGCGCGAGGTGAATCGTGTTTCCAATCTTATTGCTGCTATTTATTCTGGTCCCAGTGATTGAAATCGGCCTGTTCATTCAGGTTGGTGGTTGGTTGGGATTGTGGCCAACACTGGCGCTGGTTTTGATCACCGCATTCGTCGGCGCCTCTTTGGTACGGAGTCAAGGACTGATGACTCTGGCTTCGGTGCAAGATAGGCTCAACCGCGGTGAGTTACCCGCCCAGCAAATCCTTGAAGGCGTGATGCTGGCCGTCGCCGGTGTGCTGCTGTTAACGCCAGGTTTCATGACCGATGCGATGGGGATGTTGGTGCTTTTGCCTGGGCCGCGAGCCGCGCTCGCCAAACAAGTGATGAAGCGCGTCACTGTGTCTCAAGCGAGCTTTAGCCAAGGTAACTTTCATCAAGGGGGCAATACGCAAGGTCCTTTTGGGGAGGACCCGTTCCGTCGCGGAGGCCGTGGCGAGGATGGCAATACCTTTGAAGGGGAATATGAGCGCAAAGATGGCGACGATGATGACCATCGCCTACGCTAAGTCATGTTGGGGTTAAACCCAGTCGAAAGGCCGCATGAGGATGCGGCCTTTTTCGATCATGGCGTCCGCTTACTCGGTGAGCTCGGGGCGCTGACGGTATTGGTCGAGTGATGCTGGGTTGTCCAGCGCACTTAACTGCGCCACGTCTTGGCCATGGACCACATCGCGCACCGCTAACTCGGCCAGTTTCCCTGACTTGGTGCGTGGAATATCGCTCACCTCGGCAATCACGGCGGGAACGTGACGCGGCGTGCACTGGGTGCGGATGGTTTTTTTGATGGTTTGCTTGAGTGGCTCATCCAGTGTCACGCCGGCGGCGAGTTTGACGAATAGCACCACGCGGACATCATTTTGCCATTGCTGGCCGATGACCACTGAATCCATGATCTCGCTCAGCTGATTCACATGGCGATAGATTTCCGCCGTACCAATTCGTACCCCGCCTGGGTTTAGTACCGCATCAGACCGGCCATAGAACACCATGCCACCTTGTGCGGTCAGGCGCACATAGTCACCATGAAACCAGATATCATCAATCTTGTTCCAATAGGCATTGTGGTAGCGGCTGCCATCGGTATCGTGCCAAAAGCCAACCGGCTGGTTGGGGAAGCTATTGCAACACACTAGCTCCCCTTTCTGCTCCTCGACCGCTTGGCCTTGGGCGTTAAACACTTGTACATCGAGCGCCAAACCCCGCTTTTGGCTTTCGCCGCGATAAACTGGTGACAGTGGGCTGCCAAGAACAAAACAACCACAAATGTCGGTGCCGCCCGCAATCGAGCTTAATTGCAGATCGGATTTTATCTTTTGATAGACATAATCAAACTGCTCGGGCGCAAGTACTGAACCGGTCGAACACAGGACACGTAACGACGCCAGCGAGTAATCCTCTTTTGGCGCCACCCCTTGTTTTTCCAATGCCTCTAAGTATTTCGCCGCCGTACCAAAAAGGGTGATCTGATGCCGCTCGGCCAGTCGCCAAAGTACCCCCGCATCCGGATAAAACGGCGAGCCATCATAAAGCACTAAGGTCGCGCCACTTGCTAAAGCGCTGACTTGCCAATTCCACATCATCCAGCCGCAGGTGGTGAAATAGAAAAAGCGATCGCCGGGGCGCACATCCGAATGGAGCTGATGCTCTTTCAAATGATTGAGCAATATTCCGCCCACCGAATGAATAATGCACTTGGGCTTACCCGTGGTGCCGGATGAGTAAAGCACAAAGAGTGGGGCATTGAACGCCACGCGGGTAAAGCGAAGCGGCGGCGCGTCGTTAGTCAATAAATCTTGCCAATTATCCACGCCAGCAGGTAAGGAAGGTCGAACGCCATCAAAAGGGATCACCACTAAGCGCTCAATGGCCGGTACGTTATCCACCACCTGCTGTGCTTTATTCAGGCAGTCATAGGTTTTGCCGTTGTAATGATAGTGATCGGTGGTAAACAGCACTTTGGGCTCGGTTTGGCCAAAACGGTCTAACACACTGTCGACGCCAAAGTCCGGTGAGGTTGAGGTCCAAATCGCGCCTAGTGCCGCGGTGGCAAGCATCGCAATCACGGTTTCCGGTAGGTTGGGTAAATAGCCGGCAACCACATCGCCTGGTTGAACGCCTTGCGTATCTAGGTAGTGACGGATGGCCGCCACCTGATCGACGAGCTCGCGCCAAGTGAGGGTGCGTGCTACCTCATGCTCACCGCTAAAAATCATCGCTGGTTGGTCGGCATACTGCTCTGCGTGCTTGAGCAGGTTTTCGGCATAGTTCAGGCGTGCGGTGGGAAACCACTGGCTATCCCGATTAGGGTGCTCGGGGTCGATATCGCACACTCTCTCGCCCGGATCGCCGATCACGCCGGCAAATTGCCATAACTGTTGCCAAAAATCGCCGCTTTGGCGTACTGACCATGCATAAAGATCGTCATAGCCACTCAGCTGGGTGTCGTGAGTCTGATTCACGGCACGGATAAACGCGGCGAGTAAGGTGTGGGTTTGACGTTCCTTATCCGGCGCCCACAACAATCCGTCTTTCATGTCCTCTCCTTAGCTCTTATCAGGGTGTGCCTGTATAAATGCATCCAGCGCTTGGCATTGTGATTCAATGCGCGTCAGGGTTGGGTAGGCCGTTAAATCAAACGCAAATCGGCGTGCATTAAACAGCTGCGCGACCAAACAAATATCGGCCAAATTGGGCGCTTCTCCGCCAATAAAGGGGCTGTCTAATCCTTGTAATTTGGCTTCCAAGCCATCGAACCCTTGCTTGAGCCAATGGTGATACCAAGTGATTTTGTCGTCATCACTGTGTCCAAAGGGGCCGGTTAAGTATTGCAGAACCCGCAAGTTATTGAGTGGATGCACATCACAGGCAATGTCGAGCGCCAGTGATCGACACTGGGCTTTTTGCACTGGATCACTGGGGAGCAGTTTGACCTGTGGATAGCGCTCGTCGAGGTATTCGATAATGGCGAGCGATTGGCTCAAGGTGACATCGCCATCGACCAAGGTAGGCACTAAACCGGCGGGATTGAGCGAGCGATAGGCGTCGCTGTGCTGGTGTTTATCCAGCAGGGACACGGTTTCTCGTTGGTAAGTGAGGCCTTTAAGGCCAAGGGCGATGCGGACGCGGTAGGCCGCGGTCGACTTACTGTAATCATAAAGCAGCATACAAGCTCCTAGACGGCGTCAACGTCAAGCGCGCCTAGAGGCACCAGGCGCGCATCAAGGTTACTCCGGGATGTAACGGGTCACAGTTTGCTCAATGGCACCGAAAATAGATGCCTCTTGGCTGTCGCGCATATCGATGGTGACGCTATCGCCAAAGGTCATAAACGGGGTTTTTGCCTCACCTTGGTCGATAATTTCTAGCATGCGCTTTTCGGCTAAGCAGCACGAGCCTTTGCTGCGATCGGTGTTGGACACAGTACCGGAGCCAATAATGGTCCCCGCACTGACATGGCGGCTTTTCGCCACATGCGCGACCAGCTCGGCAAAATCAAAAGTCATATCGACACCGGCCTCGGGTGACCCGAACCATTCGCCGTTGAGGGTGACATGCATCGGTAAGTGGACTTTATGATCGCGCCAGTGATCGCCCAGCTCATCTGGGGTAACCGCTACCGGTGAAAATGCAGAAGCCGGCTTAGATTGGAAAAAGCCGAACCCTTTGGCAAGCTCGCCGGGGATCAGGTTGCGCAGTGAAACGTCGTTGACCAGCATCAGCAGTTTAATGTGTTGGCCCGCTTTGTCAGCACTAAGGTGCATGGGGACGTCATCGGTGACGACGGCAAGCTCGGCTTCAAAGTCACAACCCCACGCATCATCGACTAATTCAATCTCGTCACGTGGGCCGAGAAAGCCATCAGACATGCCTTGATACATCAGTGGGTCGGTCCAAAAACTCTCAGGCATTTGTGCGCCGCGTGCTTTGCGCACCAGTTCAACGTGGTTAACGTAGGCACTACCATCCGCCCACTGATAGGCGCGGGGCAGTGGTGAGTCGCAGACACTTGGGTCAAAGGCAAAGGACTCACTGACTTGGTTGTCGTTGAGTGCGTCGTAGCGTTGAGTCAGTTTGGGCGCAAGTGTCGCCCAGTTATCGAGCGCCGCTTGTAGTGTGGGCGCAATATCGTCGGCGTGGACGGCGCGAGTAAGGTCACGAGAGACCAAAATCAATTTGCCATCACGTCCGTGTTTGAGTGAAGCCAGTTTCATTGCTTTCTCCTTCGCTATTCTGCGTCACTTGGCGTGCGCCAAGAGTAAACATAATCGGTCAGCTCGGTGGCTTTCGCCGCGTCGCCCATATCAAGTGGCATGCGGGTATCGATCATCACCGCCACTTCATCGGTCTCTTTTTTCTGATGCTTTTTGCCCGCGGCAAAGGCTTTTGGGTGAGGACCATGTGGGAAGCCACAAGGGTGTAAGGTCACCATGCCGGCATCAATGTTATCGCGGCTGAAAAAGTCACCTTGGTGATAGAAAAGCACCTCATCATAGTCATCGTTATTGTGGTAGAAAGGCACCTTCAGTGCGCCAGGATCGGACTCGATCGGGCGGGGGACAAAGGTACAAATCACAAAACCTTGCGCGACAAAGGTAGTGTGCGCCGATGGCGGCAAGTGATAACGATGGCTCATTAACGGACGGATATCTCGCCAGTTGAGTCGGAATACGGTGAGGTTACCTTTCCAGCCCACCGCATCGAGTGGGTTGTAAGGATAGGTGACACGGTTAAGCTGCTGGCGCGATTTGATCATCACCTGCCAACTTTCGCTGTCGGATTGCTGGGCTTTAAAGCTATCGTCAATGCGTGCATGTTCTAACACCGCGGGGTCAAACACCGCATGTTCGCCGACAATGCCTCGTTCGGCGCTCATGTAGGAGCCGTGTGTCGCTTCAATCATCAACAAGGTGGTGGCTTCATCCGGCACCAGTCGCCAGCTGGTGGCGCGAGGAATGATCAAATAATCGCCTTTGGTATAGCGCAAGTGGCCGTAATCGCAATACAGCGAGCCTTCGCCCTGATGGACGAATAAGCAATCGTCGCCATCACTGTTGCGCACCAGATAAGACATGGCGGTATCGGTGCGCCATAAGCGAACCTGAACGTTGGCATTGGATAACAGCACAGGCGCATCCATTGGTGACGTACCTTGGGTTTCAACTCGGTTGGTGTCAAAAGCATGCGGTCGCAATGGGCCTTCCCACTCGCTCCAGCCCGTCGGGGGATGGCGGTGATACATATGACTGGCCGGGCCAAAAAAGCCTTCCTTACCACACTCGCGCTCGTAGGTTCCCTCTGGAAAGTCGCAGTGGGCTTGACGTGAGGCATCCCCTTCACGAATGGGGAATGAAAACCACTTTCGCATAACTCGCTCCTTGTGCTGGGCGGCCGAGTTCACTGGGACCGCCAAATAGTTTCAAAAGAAACAATCTATCTGTTTATACTAGCGATCAGAGATAAGAAAAAGCAACGCACCGTTAACAAATATTTTACCTTGTGTGTTCAGTATTTTTGCCGCCTAAAAATCGTAAGTGTAAACAAAGCACTACCTTTGCATCTTATCGAAGCCTCTCGTAAAGTAGGTTATTTGATTTCACTTGAAACTAATTGATATGACCCTTCCTCATTTAACGCTCGATAGCTTTTTGCCTTATAAGCTGGTTCACACGGCGGAGTTGGTGGCCGATAGTCTTGCGGCACGTTATGAAGCAGAGTTTGGATTATCGCGCCCTGAGTGGCGCGTGCTGGCCTCTTTGGGGGCACGGGATGGCGTGATGGCGAAAGATTTAGCCGCAGAAACACGGCTGGATAAAGTGAAAGTGTCGCGCTTGCTTACCCGTTTAGAGCAGCATCAGTTGGTAGAGCGACGCGCATGCCAAGGTGATCAGCGCGCCGCGTTAGTCCATTTGACCGACAAAGGCCGCACCCATTACCAGACCATTGTTCCCAAAGTACTGGAGTGGGAAAAAGCCATGCTCGAGGGACTCAGTGCGGCGCAGTATCAAGCGCTTTATCAGGCGCTAGATGCCCTGCAGCACCGCGTTCATGAGCTGGCTCAGACGGACAATGACGCCGCGAGTGTCTGACGGCGCAACACCACAGCATAGAGGTACGCCATAATACCCGCCAGCAGGTTGGCAATCGCGATGCCCGCAAACAGGCCATGGGTGCCGTTGATCATGCCGCCCAACCATGCACAGGGCACCAAGAAGACAAACAAACGGACGAGGTTGCAGGCGAACGAATGTAGCGAACGCTTCATGGCATTCAGGCCGCCGACCAATAACATCAAGGTGCCTTGTAAGCCGTAACTTGCCGGGACCACCATTAAATAGTGGGCAATTTCTTGTTGCACCCGCACATCGTCACTGAACAAATTCGCAATCAGATCGATAAAAGGCCACAGCGACAAGTACAAGGCAAACTGGAACAAGATGGCAAAGCGCATCGCGCTAAACAGCGCCTGAAAGGCCCGTTGATGATATTGCGCGCCAAAGTTTTGCGACATTAAGGGCGTGAGCGATGACGTCATCGCCATCATCACTATCAACAAAATCGCTTCAATGCGTTGGGCGGCGCCATAGGCGGCAACACTTTCTGTCCCCTGTGAGGCAAGCATCATCATTAAAATGGCGCCTGCGGCTGGGTTTAAGGCATTGGTCATTCCAGCTGGCATGCCAATTTTGAGGATCTGACGCACGTCAGTCGCTAGCTTGTTCCATTGCGGCGCCATTAGCAGTCGCTCGCGGCGGATAAGAATACTCAACGCGGCAACTAATGCCCCCGCCCAACTGACGGCGCTGGCGATGGCCGCCCCTTGAACACCCAGTTCGGGAAACGGGCCCAAGCCAAATATCAGTAAGGGGTCGAGCACCCCATTAATCAGGCCGGAGACCATCATGATTTTTGCTGGGGTTTTGGTATCGCCCGTGGCGCGGATGGCGGCGTTTCCTGCCATGGGTACCACGAGCAATGGAATAGTGAGATACCAGACCTGCATATAGTCGTGGATTAACGGCAATAAGTTGTCGCTTGCCCCGAGTGCGGAGAACACCGGATTGATGGTGGCGGCCCCTAACCAGCCGACGGCCATTACCATGAATACCGCCAAGATCAAACCGTGACTCGACACCCGCGCGGCATCTTGATGATCGCCCTGGCCGAGTAATCGCGCGACCAAGGCAGCAATACCCACGCCTAATCCGAGCGTGATGGAGTTAACTGCAAAGGTGATGGGAAAGGTGAAGCTCACCGCAGCGAGTGCTTCCGTGCCAAGCAGTGAAATAAAGAAGGTATCCACCACATTGAACATGATGATCGCGAACAGCCCAAATACCATGGGTACGGTCATCTTACGCAATGTGAGGTTGATCGGGGCGGACAGCAGCCCGTGTTTGTCGTTCATAATCGCTTATCACTGGGTTGGGACGGCTTACCCTAGCGGATCCTCACAATCGGAGAAAGTTGCCAGTCTAAAAAAACAAAAAAATTGCTGTAAAACCCTTGGGAAAGAAAAAGGGCGTCCCCACATAGGGAGTTACATCAGGAACCGGACGCATGTACGGCCTGTGTGCATACTTACTTCATCAAACGGAACATCATTACTAATTCAGGAGACGACCGATGAACATTCGTCCACTACATGATCGCGTTATCGTTGAGCGCCAAGAAGCTGAGTCTAAATCAGCAGGCGGCATCGTGTTAACTGGTTCTGCTGCAGAAAAGTCTACCCGCGGCAAAGTGCTGGCGGTAGGCAAAGGCCGTATTCTTGAAAACGGCAACGTGCAGCCATTGGACGTTCAAGTGGGTGACACTGTTATCTTCTCTGAAGGCTTTGGCACCAAGACGGAAAAAATCGAGGGTCAAGAAGTTCTGATCTTGTCTGAAAGCGACATCATGGCAATCGTTGAATAATTCATTTCACCTCCAATCAATAAATTAAGAAAGGAATAGAATCATGGCTGCTAAAGACGTTAAATTTAGTGACGACGCGCGTGCGAAAATGCTCGAAGGTGTGAATGTTCTGGCTGATGCCGTGAAAGTCACACTGGGCCCTAAAGGCCGTAACGTAGTACTAGACAAATCATTCGGTGCCCCAACCATCACCAAAGATGGTGTCTCTGTTGCCCGTGAAATTGAACTGGAAGACAAGTTCCAGAACATGGGCGCACAAATGGTGAAAGAGGTGGCGTCTCAGTCAAACGACGCGGCTGGTGACGGTACGACAACTGCAACTGTATTGGCGCAATCTATCGTCAATGAAGGCTTGAAAGCGGTTGCAGCGGGCATGAACCCAATGGATCTGAAGCGCGGTATCGATAAAGCGGTTGTGGCCGCGGTGGAAGAGCTGAAAAACCTGTCAGCGCCTTGCACCAGCAATAATGCCATCGAGCAAGTGGGCACGATTTCAGCGAACTCTGACCACACCGTTGGTAAGATCATCGCTCAAGCGATGGAAAAAGTGGGCCGTGATGGCGTGATCACCGTGGAAGAAGGTCAATCACTGCAAGACGAACTGAGCGTCGTAGAAGGCATGCAGTTCGATCGTGGTTACCTATCTCCTTACTTCATCAATAACCAAGAAGCCGGTAACGTTGAACTGGATAACCCATTTATCCTACTGATCGACAAAAAAGTGTCGAACATCCGCGAGCTGCTACCAACGCTAGAAGCGGTTTCAAAAGCGTCTCGTCCTCTGCTGATCATTGCGGAAGACCTTGAAGGTGAAGCGCTGGCGACATTGGTTGTCAACAACATGCGTGGCATCGTCAAAGTCGCTGCCGTGAAAGCGCCTGGCTTTGGTGACCGTCGTAAAGCGATGCTGCAAGATATCGCAACCTTGACGGCAGGCACTGTGGTTTCTGAAGAAATCGGCATGGATCTAGAGAAAGTGACGCTGGAAGACCTAGGTCAAGCGAAGCGCGTCACTGTCACTAAAGACAACACCACTATCGTTGACGGTGTCGGTGAGGAAGCGGCGATTGAAGGGCGTGTTGCACAGATTCGTCAACAAATCGAAGAAGCAACCTCAGACTACGACAAAGAAAAACTGCAAGAGCGCGTCGCGAAACTGGCTGGCGGTGTTGCAGTGATCAAAGTCGGCGCAGCGACCGAAGTCGAAATGAAAGAGAAGAAAGATCGCGTTGAAGATGCTCTGCATGCAACGCGTGCGGCGGTTGAAGAAGGCGTGGTTGCCGGTGGCGGTGTTGCCTTAATCCGTGCGGCGAGCAAAGTTGGCGAGCTGAAAGGTGACAACGAAGAGCAAAACGTCGGCATCCGTGTTGCACTGCGCGCTATGGAATCACCACTTCGTCAAATCGCGACTAACGCGGGTGATGAAGACTCAGTGGTTGCTAACAAAGTGAAATCTGGCGACAACCACTTTGGCTACAATGCATCAACCGGCGAATACGGTGACATGATTGAGATGGGCATCCTTGACCCAACCAAGGTGACACGTAGTGCACTACAGTTCGCTGCCTCTGTTGCGGGTCTGATGATCACGACGGAAGCCATGGTTACCGATCTGCCACAAAAAGACGGCGGTGCTGATATGGGCGCGGCTGCTGGTATGGGTGGCATGGGCGGAATGGGCGGCATGATGTAATCGCCTTTCCCTCAGAAATGAAAAACCCAGCTTCGGCTGGGTTTTTTCGTTGTGTGCTGCCAGGATCGATTTTAATCGTCAGTGTGTTGAAGTGGATGAGAATAAGTTCATCACGGCCACACCGGCAACAATCAGTGTCATCCCAATCACCGCCGGCGTATCGAGCTTCTGGTCGAACACCAACCAACCAATGAGCGCTATCAATGTCACGCCCGCGCCCGCCCATATCGCATAGGCGATGCCTACAGGAATGGCGCGTAAAGTGAGGGCGAGTAGATAGAAAGAGAAACTGTATCCCACTACCACTAATATCGAAGGAACGAGCTTAGAAAAGCCGTCACTATTTTTGAGTGATGCGGTTGCAATCACCTCTGCCACAATAGCAAACCCTAGAAAAAGCCAATGCTTCATATCGATGACTCCCAAGTGAGAAACAGGTGAGCTATGCTACCAGCCAATTTTTATGATGTATGCCTCATTTTGAGTAGAGAAGAGTGAAAGACACGATCGGACATGTAAGCCAAGGTGAACACGAGCGGCAAAATATAGCAGGTAAAGTAGGCAAAATATCTTGCTCTGTACGCTTTTTGTTCAGGTGACATTTTTTTTGCAAAAAGGGGTTGCGGGAAAAACTGAGATCTCTATACTGCGCTTCCTGTTGACGGGGCAACGAGACGCAAGTCACGAAATGCCAACCACTCAGTCAACACGCTCTTTAACAATTTGACCTATGCAATCTGTGTGGGCACTCGTTGAGAATAGACAAAAAGATTTATTCGATGAACTGAGTGACCAAACGACAACTTTTACAGTTGTTCGGCACAGTCAATTCGTTTTTCTCTTCGGAGAGAAACAGTAATCAGTATTCATTGAGCTGAAACTTCGGTTTCGAAAAAACTTAAATTGAAGAGTTTGATCATGGCTCAGATTGAACGCTGGCGGCAGGCCTAACACATGCAAGTCGAGCGGAAACGGCAGTATTGAAGCTTCGGTGGATTTACTGGACGTCGAGCGGCGGACGGGTGAGTAACGGCTGGGAACCTGCCCTGACGAGGGGGATAACCGTTGGAAACGACGGCTAATACCGCATAATGTCTACGGACCAAAG